>CAVBZJ010000064.1:5786-8843 GCA_963599785.1 Anaerovoracaceae bacterium | reverse complement strand
TTGTGATACAACGGAAATCAGCAACGAAATTTTAACAAAGCTCTTAATTTTGCCGTGATTACGCATTTTTCCCCGCGACGTATCCGGTAGAAAACGCAGTTTGGAGGTTGAAACCGCCTGTAAGACAATCAACGTCCAAGACCTCTCCCGCGAAAAACAGCCCCTTAACTTTTTTGCTTTCCATAGTTTTAGGGTTTATTTCCGAAACGTTTACCCCACCCGACGTCACTATGGCTTCTGCCAACGGTCGTAAATCTTTTATTTGAAACGTGAGGTTTTTAAGGGTGGAGATAATACGTTTGCGCTCTTCTTTTGTGATTTCCGCACAAATTTTTGTCGGCGGCAATTGCGAACGTTTAACGATAATTTCCACAAGAGTGGACGGCACGAGCGAACGAATGACCGCAGCTACGGTTTTCGTTCTGTTTTCTCCGAATTCGCGCAAAAGTCTGTTATCGAGGACTTCTTCCGTAAGTACGGGCTTTAAGTCTATCGATGCCGTCAATTTTTCAGGAGCAAGACGATTGACGTAAGATGAACAAGTTAAAACAATCGGACCGGAAATTCCGAAGTGTGTGAAAAGCATCTCGCCGAAATCGGCAAATACTTTTTTTGTCCCGTCAAAAACCGTTAACCGTACGTTTTTTAGCGACAAACCTTGCAACGGGAGAAAATCTCTGCCTTTAAGATCTATTCCGACAAGAGCAGGCTTTGGCGAGACAATCGAATGCCCGCACGATTTTGCAAATTTATATCCGTCTCCTGTACTCCCTGTCAAAGGATACGACGCACCGCCCGTACATACAATCACCGCGTCGGCGGTCAAAAGATCGTTTTTTCGGGTTATCGCTCCGTTTATCTTGCCGTCCCTTACCGTTAAAGAAACAATCTCCGTTTCAAGCTTTATTTGAACGCCCGCCGAACGTAACGCCTTTTCTAGGGTTTTGGTAACGTCGCTAGCCTTATCGCTTGCGGGAAAAACTCTGTTCCCGCGCTCTGTTTTTAGGGTAAGACCGCGATTTTCAAAAAATTCGCATACGTTTTCGGGTGAGAACGAATACACGCTTCCGTACAGAAATTTGGGATTATTCACAACGTTTCCGAAAAATTCAGCAACGGGCACGTCGTTAGTCAGGTTGCACCGTCCTTTCCCAGTTATATAAATCTTTTTCCCGAGCTTTTCATTTTTTTCGGCAAGAATGACTTCGTTACCGTTTTGTGCGGCAAAATACGCCGCCATCATTCCTGCCGCGCCACCGCCGACTATTAAAATCTTTTTCATATCCTTATTTCTATACCAAAGTTTTTCATTATAGTATCGTAAAGCGTTTTTTCATCGGTAACGTCGGCTTTTAACGGCGTTATCGTAACGTACCCTTCGTTTACAAGCCAAACGTCCGTGTCTCTATCCTCAGTATCGGGAATTGCTTCTGAGCTTTTCAGAACGTAACCGCCTTCGGTCGGAACGTATTTATCGTCATAAACGTATTTACCGAGTCTGCAAAGACGAATCCCCCTGATTGTCTGGTTTTCGCGAGGAAAATTTACGTTCCATACCTGCGCGCCGCAAGAATTTGCAGAAAAACCTTCAACTATTCTTGCTGCAATTTCTGCAAATTTACCGAAATTGATTTCCTCGTGAGAATAAGACGAGAATGCAAACGCCGGCGCCCCGAAATAAGAAGCTTCTAACGCTATCGCAACAGTACCCGAATACATAACGTCAGTACCGAGATTATGTGCCTTATTTATTCCTGCCACAACTACGTCGGGAACAAAATCCTTTATAAAATGAAATCCCACTTTAACGCAGTCCACGGGATAACCTGATATTGCGTACGCTCTGTACTTTTTCTCATTTTTTTCAACGATTTTTATAGGCGCGTTAAGCGTAAGCGTATGAGAGCAACAGGATCTGTTGCCGTCCGGAGCTACAACCAGAACCTCGTGTCTTTCGCTAAATTTTTCCGCAAGAGCTTTAATTCCGCCGCTTTCGATGCCGTCGTCGTTACATATAAGTATTTTCATCTGTATCCCTAAAAATCATAAAACTATAATTATGCGTGACATAATCTAACCACAAATCACAAGTTATTTACTTGCTTTTTGTAGCTTTTTTCTTTTTTACGAAAAATGCCTCCACCTTGTCTCCCTTTTTGTATATCAACACCGTTAAAACAACTGTTACCGCAAAAAACAATATCCATAAAAGAATGCCCCACCAAGTATCGTACGGTATAATGCTGTTATTTAGAGAATAACAAGTGGCAAACACGGAAATTATCCGCGTAATGAAAATCATTATCAAAAAAAATAACGGACTCATCGTCGTTATCCCCGCGACGAAGCATAAAACGTCGTCGGGAAAAAACGGAAAAAGGAACATAAACGTCAGAACGATTTTATCCTTGCCTTTTATGGTTTTCAGTCCTTTATCAAGACTCTCCTTTCCAACCAGCCATTTAGCCACGCGATAACCGAATATTCTGCCGATAAAAAACGCCGCAACAGAACCGATTATTATGCCGATACAGCTTAAAACAGCTCCCTTAAATGCCCCGAATAAAACAACTCCCGCCGCGACGGTTATAAAAGCCGGAATCGGTAAAACTACAACCTGTAAAAACTGTAATATAGTAAATATAATCGCCGCGTTTTCGCCAAACGAAGAAACATACGCGCGCAGGTCTTCCACGCTGTTTATTTTATCCAAAAAACCGGAAGCCTTTAACCCGTATAATGCAGCAACAACAGCCGTTACCGTAACCACCGTTATCAAAAAAAGCTTATAAAGAAAGCTCTCCGAACGCCTTAAAAACGCTATGGTAAGCATTGTCAGCACTGTTATCAAAACCACGGAAACAGTCAGCACAACGTCAAAATATTCCGCCACAAACCCGCCAGCAAACGTTTCAAGATACAACACTGCAAATATTACGCCTGTTAAGCCGTTAAGCGAAATAAAAATAACGCTCAAAACGTTTTTTAGTACGTTCAACTCCTTTTTCCCCATAGTTATATTATATTACGGGGTTTTAAACTTATCCGCGTTATAGC
>CAVBZJ010000064.1:0-5776 GCA_963599785.1 Anaerovoracaceae bacterium | reverse complement strand
TTATAGCTCAATCAGACAAATAATATTATTAAAATTTACACTTTTTAACTGCTTAGTCACCCTTTCAGTTTTTTATATTCCCCGACGGCTATTTCGTCGCAACGATTATTATATTCGTTATCAGCGTGACCTTTTACCTTAATAAAATTAACCCTATGAAGCTTCGTCAGTTCCAAAAGCCTTTGCCAGAGGTCGGGGTTTTTTACTTCTTTTTTAGCAGAAGTTTTCCACCCGTTTTTGCACCAGCCGTAAATCCAACCCTCGGAAAACGCCGAAACGACGTATTGCGAATCACTGTATAAGTCAACTTCACACGGCTCTTTCAACGCTTCAAGCCCTTTGATAACACCTAAAAGCTCCATTCTGTTGTTCGTTGTATACCCTTCGCTCCCGCTCACGACCTTTTCCGCACCATTGTAAATAAGAATGGCGCAATAACCGCCGCTCCCCGGATTACCGCTACACGCACCGTCGGTATATATCGTGACCTTTTTCATTAAAGGTTCTCCAACTCTCCCGCTCGCCTTACGCACGCGTCAACGGCTTCGTCCGTAATTTCCGAAAGCCCTCTGTTTTCGTAAACCTTTACCGCCTCTATCGTCGTGCCTCCTTTACTGCAAACGGCGGTTATAAGTTCTTCAAGCGATTTATTCGCATTGTTTTTAACCATCATACCGCTGCCGATCATAGTATTGACTGCAAGTTTTTTCGCTTCGTTTTCAGAAAGTCCACGTTTTACGCCGGCATCAATAATACCCTTCAAAAAGAGATAAAAGTATGCAGGCGCGCTTCCGCTGATACCTGTAATCACGTTAAGAGCCTCCTCACGCGTTAAAACAACCTCAGCAAAGGAGAAGAATAAGCCTTTCACGAATTCGGCGTCAGTAGCCGTTTGCAAGCCTGAAACGTCTATTCCGACCGCCCCGTACCCGACCGAACAAGGAGTATTAGGCATACACCTCGCAACGACGGCATGCGGAAATACTTTCTTGATTTTTTCTATTTTAACTCCTGCCATAATGGAAATTATTTTATATTCTCCGTCCTTTTTCACCCCCTCTACCGCCGATGAAAAAGTTTGTGGCTTCACCGCAAACAAAACAAACTCTGCTTCGTCAAAAACCCGCGAATTGTCGGTCGTTCCAAGCACTCCCTTTTCTGCCATTTTTTTAAGCGCGGCATCGGAAGGATCGCTGACTATAACGTCTGAATTTTTCAAGTAGCCCGCGCCTATTGCGCCGTTTACAATAGCAGACGACATAAAACCTGCGCCGATGACGCCTAATTTAAATTTCTTTTTCATTTTATACCTCAATTTGTTTGACTAAATCTGATATTTATTATATAATTTTACTGTTCTTTTAGGGGAGTGGCTCAATTGGTAGAGCAGCGGTCTCCAAAACCGCCGGTTGCGTGTTCGAGTCGCGTCTCCCCTGCCAGAAATAAAGTCGTTTGATCGGTTATTCGGTCGAACGATTTTTTGTTTACACACAACCGTCTCCGCCGATTGCCGACTGCTCCGTCTTCGACTACGCAGGACTTTGTCCGCAAACACTCAATAACTATCGCAAAGACTTTGCAAAAATATAGAGCGAATCCAAAAAAACAGCTCTTGATTATCCTACAACATTTTTCATAAAAAGTCAATTAAAAAGAAAAGGAGCGGCAATATTGCCGCTCCTTTTCTTTTATACGTTATTACTGGTTACTGTTTAACAAATTTAGCATTGTAAACATTGTCACCGTAATCGCCCGATAAATGCAATTGAAGACTTCCGTCATCATTGATCGTAAATGTATTTTCACCATCGGTAAACGCACCAAAGTCAGAAACCTGTTTGGTATTACCTGCACCCGTATAAGTAAACGCCGTTCCGTTATAAGTACCATTGCCTTTTCCATCAAGAGTTAAGACGTTGCTACCGGCTTTATACGTTCCTTCTAAGCCGTCGGTATCTGCCTGTTTTGTAAATTTCTCGTTTAATTCGTAATTGCCGTAATCTCCGGAAAATTCCGTACTTATACTGCCGTCTGCGTTAACGGTGATAATATTAGTATCATCGTCATAAAGAGAGAAATTAGTAAGGCTTAACGTTGTTCCGGATACGGTATAAGTAAAATCAAACGTTCCGTATTTATTGGTAAAAGTACCGCCACCTTTTCCGTCGAGCGTTATAGTGTAAACGTCAAATTTATAAGTTCCTTCAAAACCGTCAGTCGCCGTAGGATCAGATTCTCTCGTGTAGGTAACAACTTTCTCGGCATACTCAAAATCCTCGCCGTATTCATCCATTCCGATAATACAATTATGCGTAAGAACAAGATTGCCGTCTACAAGTTTTGCCGACCAGCTGTAATTCGATGCGGTCGCGTTAAACGACGAATCAAAGTCTTTCGCGGCAAAAGTTATAATCGTACCGTTCCAGTTGGTTTTAACGCTCGATGCAGTTATCTCACCGTTAAGAATTATGGTTGCGTTGCCGTTAGAAACAGAAATCTTTACCGTATTGTCACCGTTCTTGTAATTGCCGACAAATTCTTCAACGTGGTTTTCAGGAGTATATCCATCCTTAACAAAAACTTCATCTTTCGCGTTAATTATAACGTTACCTTCCTCTTCAAAAGTATAGGTTCCGTCTCCGTAATATTTGCCCGCACCGGTCGCCGTGAAGCCGTCGGTCGTAAGAGTATACGTCCCGAGATATTCCGTCGTACTATAACTGCTCTTATAGGTATAAGTAAACCCGCCGAAGCCATCTATACTTACATAGTAATAGCTACTGTTACTCTTCTTCCAAGTTCCCGCTTTTCCGTCAGATGTAACTTCTTCGCAAGTGTTTTCCTCGGCATTAAGCTTATACCCTTTGCCGTTACTCATGACCGCAACATTTGCTTTGTTAAAAGTATAAGTGAACTTTTCAGTACCGATTGTCGCATTGCCGAAGCCGTCGAGAATAACGGAAGCATCGCCGCATTTATAGTCACCTTTTTCCGCTCCCGCCGCGATAAGCGAAGAGCCGCTTATTTTATAGTCGACGGTATACGTCGTTTTTCCGGAAGAAGTTCCGTTATAAAGTATATAAGATACGATAACAACTTCACCTTCCGCCACGGTTCCGGTTATCGTAGCAAACGCATATTTACCATTGCCGTCTCTCACGGTATAAGCTTTTGCGCCGTCTACGTCATGTTCGTATAAATAGAATTTCGCGTCACCGTTATACCATTGTGTAACCGTCGAATTTTCAACGTAAATTGCCGCATCGGCGGTTAATTTACCAAGTCTTAAATAATTTACACCGTTTTTGCTCGTATAGGCAACTCCGGATACGGTCGTCCAGGACGAAGCCGTATTCTGTTTATATTTAATAGTTAAACTCAACGCGCTCGTACCGGTAATAAACCCAAACACGTCGGAGTTATTATAGTTGGTCACAACAGCGTTTTCGCCTACGATAATATAACTGCTGCTTTTATCCGCTTTATAGGTCGCCGCCGGAACCATTGTCGCACCTTTCAAAGCCGTAAGCGCATAGGTATCATAACAAGGTTCATAATCCATATCGTAATATAGTTCGGTAAGAGATACACCCGCAACGGTTTTTACAATCGTCCAAGTGTTGGTTACCATACCGTTCTTATTACTGAACTCAATCGCGCCGGATTCGCTATTGAACGTATACGCAGCATTTTTTACATAAAGGTTAGCAGAAGTTGCGGAAGCTTTTCCGTCCGCGGTTATCACAACCATAACCGCCTTGCTTTCCAAAACCCACGCACCGACGTAATCGGAAGCTTTAACCGTGAGAGCCGTAAAGGTCGTATCGGAAGAAATTTCCAAGCCCGCCTCCGCTTTCACGTCTCCGTTGTACCATCCGAGGAAAACTTCTCCTTCGGTAGTAGCCGGAGCTTCCGCAATTAAATCGGCAGAAAGCTTGTTGTTATCTATGGAAACAAGCTTAGTCGTTTCGTCTTTACCGTTTACATACGTCACAACGTAATGAGTTTTCGTCGCTACGCCCGCGAAATATTTGTTATCGGTATAAGTCGCGTCTTCATCAAACGCTTCGGTTAAACCGATTTCATTGAACCAACCGTTAAAGGTATAGCCGAGTTTCATATCGGGATCTTCAAGTTCGAAAGTATCTAAATCTACTTTTCCGTCTTTAAGAGTCGCAACGTAAACTATCTGATAATTATATTCAAACGCAAGTCTTATTTCTTTCGTTACGTTGTCAACGTCTATGCCGTAAGCACCGTCGCTCGCGTAGTGTAACGAACCGTCGTCGTTAAGAGATACGGTAACGATTTCGTCCATACTCCAAATGGTAAACGATTCATCGGAAGATTCGATAACAATACCGACTTTGCTGTATCCCAAACCAACGGTATAAACGTACACCTCGCTATCGTCGGTCACTTTCATAAAGAATACGGATTTTTGTCCCCAGCTCTCATACACGGCAGACCAAACACCCTTAAATACTTCCGCGACCTCTTTCGCTTCGGGTTCGGGAACAATTATATTATCTGTAACGCCGCCAAGATCGAGCGTCCAGCCATAGTAATAAGAAATCGTGCAGGACTCGCCGTCAAGATAGAACGAATACTCGCCTCTGTAATCATCGTAATAGAATTCAAGCCCTTGCTCTCCGTCTATAAGTACGAAAGTCGAGTTGATGATTATCTCTATACCGCTTTCCGTCGTGAACGTACCTACCAAAGATTTACTCGTACCGAACGAAGTAGAAAGCTCTTTGGAAACCATTGCGTTCAAAGAATAATCGTCAACGCTTGCTATACAGTAGTCGTTATAATACGGTCCAAACGAATAATTCGCGCCGTTAAGAGTAAAATCATAACAATCGTAGTCTTCGTTATAGGTTATATTTTCAGCAACCGACGAAGCGTCACCGATCGTTACCGTAATGCTTTCTGCATCGACAACAACCATAACGGGAATCGAATTATAGTTATCGTCCGTCGTCTCGCCTCTCCAAGTTCCGTAATACTTTTCGTCAATACTGCTGAATACAGCGGTATATTCAATACTGCTCGTAATTACAGCGCTCGCGTCAAATTCTTTATCGCCGTTAAACCAACCGATAAACGTACGATTAGTTACGGGATCGCTCGGAATATCGTCTTCCGAAAGTCTTTCGCCGTCCTTAACGGTAGCAACTTTCACGATTCTGCCGTCAACAACGAATTTAACAACGTATACGTTCGTCCATTTCGCGGTAACGGTGACGTCTTCGGTAATCGTTGCATTTTTATTGAATGCGCTTTCCCCGACAAACCAACCTTCAAATATTCTTCCGTCAATCGCAAGATCGGCAGGAATATCCTTTTCGGTAAGCTTATCACCCTTCTTAACGTTTACGACCTTAACGGTTTGAGTGCCGTTTACGAATCTTACCGTTAAAAGGTTGTCCCACTTTGCCGCATACGTTACGTCGGCAGTCACGGTAGCGGTAACGTCAAACTCCGCAGAACCGTTATACCAGCCCTCGAATACGCTTCCGCTCTTTACGGGATCGAAAGGAACGTCGGAACTTTCAAGTTTCTCGCTGTCTCTTACGGTCACGGACTTAACGACCTCCTCACCGTCAACGAATCTGACGGTATAAAGCCTCGTCCATTTAGCCGCGTAAGTTACGTTTGCGGTAACTGCGGCAGATCTGTCGAACTCTACGCTTCCGTTAAACCAACCGTCAAATTCGTAACCGTTTTTAACGGGTGCAGCCGGAACGTCGCTTATCAAAAGCGTTTTGCC
>CAVBZJ010000063.1:0-10365 GCA_963599785.1 Anaerovoracaceae bacterium | reverse complement strand
AGTTGGCGCAATTCGTAAGAGTTCCGCCACCCCAAGTCATTCCGTAAAACGCGTTCGTTATTCCGTTGGTTACGCCGTAACTGTCTTTAATCGTTGAATTACAGTCTATCGCCACCAAAGAGCCGTATAAAGACGTATCGGAAAGAGTAACTTCATCGCCTTTATCTATTTCGACAACGCAGTTTTCCACCGTACCGTAGTTTTCTTTCGCTATCGGTCCGAAACGGAATTTACTGCCTGCCTGTACGGTCGCTTTTACGAAAACGTTACTTACCGTACCGTTATTTTGCAAAACAAGTCCCGTGTTATCGCTGTTCGGCCATATACTGTATTCAAAGCTTATGTTCTTTATCGTTCCCGTTAAATTCTTAAAGTAATAAGAACTCCAATCGGTTCTGTCGTTGTATTGTATTCTCAAATTCTTAATCGAATAGCCGTCGCCGTCCAAAGTTCCCGCGAAATCTATCAAATCTTCCGTTTGAGTATTGCCGAAATCGAGGTCTTCGCCTAAAACGAACGAACCCGTTGAGCCGTTCAATAAGGTTTTAAAGTTGGCTACGTCCGCCTGCGTCAGAACAGTTGCGGTATCCGCTTTTACCTGCGCCGTGCTTACCGCCGAAATACCGAACGCAAGACACATAGCCGCTAAAAATGCAAGAATCGCCGTAAATATCTTTTTACTCTTCGTCATTTTCTCCGTTCCTCCTTTACCATTTCCACTCGAATCCTACTTCCGTGGGATTTTCTCCGAGCGGTGACGTCAGTATAACGTCGTCAGGTTCAACCGCGCTTACGGCGAACTCGGGTGTGAAATATGCTTTTTTCTTCATCTTTTTTCTCCTCTGCCCTTTCGGGTTTTTTATAAAGACTTTTTCCGTTTTTTGTCCGTTTATTTCTGTCGTCAGTCTTTGTTTTCTTAATTTTGCTAATAAAATAGTTTGCGCGTACCGCTGACGCGCTACGCGCAAAGGGGTATACCCCTTTGCTTTTTTGCTTTATTTAAGGTTTTTGCCAGCCCGTCCAGCCGCCGTCTTCGTACGGATCCTGATAATCGGGCTTTTCGCTTTCTTCGGGCTTCTCGTCGCCGCCCTTATCGTCGTTATCTTCGGGTTTTTCGTCGTTTTTATCAGAATCGCCCGCATCGTCGCCGTCGTTTTCTTCGCCCTTATCCCCCGTATCTCCGTCGTTTTCGCCGTCGGTCGGGCGTTCGATTTCGGGATCGCCCCCGCCGCTCGGCTTATCTCCGCACCCCGTAAAAAGGAGTGCGGAAAAAGCCGCGATAAGCGCGAGAACGAGTATTAAAAATATACTTTTTCTCATTTATGCAAGGTTTATTTGCCGAAAACTATCGCGCCGCCGACTACCTTCCAGATTTCGGTGTTCCAGCCTGCCGCTTCGTCAAAGCTTATCGCTCCCGCAAGCTCTGCGGAAGTAGCAAAGCTATTGCAGTTAGTTCTCGGATCGTGCCCCCAAGTGTCGAGATAGAAAGTCGTCGCGTCGTCTCTGCCCGCAAGTATTCCGTTATGCGCAACGTAGCAGTTCGCGAGTTTGCCGTTACGGTCGGAAGCTACTATTCCGCCGATTCTCGAAAGCTCGGTAAAATCTTCGGTTTTGTTCATTTCCACGACGATATTCTGCATCGTGCCGCTGTTCGCGCCCACGGAAGGAGAAGTATGCCACGAATAGGTTTTGAAAGTCGCGACGAAATACGCGTTTTCTATAAGCCCCGCGTTAATCTGGATAAAACCGGTATAGTCTTCGTCGTTCGTTCCGACGAGCGTCCATTCGACCTTAACGTTTTTAACAGTGGCGGTACTCGTAACGTTTTTGATGAAATACGCGTTTACGCATACGTTCTTTATCGCATAGCCTTTGCCGTCGAGCGTTCCGCCGAAGTTTTCTATGCTCGCTATCGTTTCGCCGCCGAAGTCTATATCGCCGCCAAGCTCGTATAAGCCGTTCGGATCTGCCGCCAACGCCGATACGAAGTTATCTTTCGTTAAAACCGTCGGCTTGGGCGCGGGCTTCGCGTGACCGAACAAAAGCTCGCCGTCCACGATTTTCCAGAAGCCTTCCGTCCAGCCCTTTTCGGAAGCGAAATCCGCTTTTTCCAAAAGCTCCGCCATAGTCGCGTAGTTCGCGTTGTCTACAACCGTACCGAGCGCCGCGCTCGAAGACCAAGGCTCTTCGGAGGTAATTCTGCCGTTAGTTACGGCGTAGTTGTTTCTGATAACGCTCAATCTGTCTATACCGACGATCGAGCCGAGCTGCGCCGTGCCGCTCGATTTTTCGTTCACGACCACCACGCAGTTTTTAACCGTGCCGCCGTCGTTATCGTTCGCTATCGTGCCGAGCGTCCAGCCGTCGTTGCCCTCCACCGTAACGCTTACGAACAGATTGCTCACGACGCCCTGATTTTTATAGATAAAGCCGCCGTGCGAGCCGTTCGCTTTCAAGGTGTAATAAACTCCGAGGTTTCTTATCGTGCCTTTGTTGGAAGCGAAAAGATAAGATTCCCAGTTATCGAGGTCTCTCGCGTCGTAGAATATGAGAAGGTTTTTAAGCGCGTAGCCGTTGCCTTCGAGAACGCCCTCGAAATCTATAACGCCTTCGGTCTGCGCGCTGCCGAAATCGAGATCCTCGGTCAGAACGAACACGCCGCTCGGGTTATCTTTAAGTATTTGTTTGAAGTTTGCAGCGTCCGCCTGCGTAAGCCCACGTCCGAAAAGCGCGGTATAAATCGCGTCTGCGGTAACGGCTTCTATTTCCTTATCCCAGCCCGCGAAAACGAGTCCTTCCTTTTCGGGGTTCGTTTCGGGAAGAGTTACGGTCGAACCGTATTCCAGCTCTTCCTCTTGTACGATAACGCCGTCAACAACGAAGGTTATCGTATACTTATTGAGAACCGCTTTATATCTTGCGTAATAATAAGAATTTGCGGTGACGGTAAAGTCGGTAACTAATTTGCCGCCGAACTCTTCCGTTTCGTCGTACCAGCCGTCGAACTCGTAATGATACTGTTCGTCGCCGTCCTTTTCGGGAGCTTCGGGCGCGACCGCTTTTTCGCCGTACGCCACCTCGTAATTTTTAAGCTCAAAGCCGTTTTCGTCGTAGAAAATTACGTTGAATTTAACCGCGTTCGTAGTATAGCGCGCGTAATATTCGGCGTTACCTTTCACAGTGAAATCGGTAACCTTTTCGCCGCCCTCTTTCGCGGTGTACCAACCGTCGAAGGTATAGGTCGCGCCGTCCGTAGAAGGCTTATCGGGCGCAACGGGCGCGGTCACTTCTTCGCCGTATTTTTTGGTTTCCTCTTTAAGAACGGTAGTTCCGTCCTCCGCATAGAACTTAACGGTATATTCAGCCGCTGTTTCAACGTAACGCGCGTAGTATTCTGCGTTACCCTTCACGGTGAAATCGGTAACCTTTTCGCCGCCCTCTTTCGCGGTGTACCAGCCGTCGAACGCATAACCGCTCTTTTCGGGCGCGACGGGCGAATCCGCCTTTGCGCCGTACTTCACGGTCGAGGTTTTAAGAACCGTCGTTCCGTCTTCCGCGTAGAATTTAACGGTATATTCTTTTATCGTCTCTTTAAGGACGAGCTTATAGGTCGCGTTTTCCGTCGCCGCAACTATCGGCTTATCCCATTCCCAAGCGAAGGTTTTTTCCTCCGTTTCCGCGGGAAGTTCTGGAAGCGTACCCGTAAATTCGGGAACGGTATCCTTTTCTGCTTTGAGCTTCAAAAGCTCCGTATCGTCCGCCGCGAGGAAGGTTATATCGTAATATACCTTTTCGGGTGCGGGCGGCGTATCGGGCGCGTCGGGTTCGGGCTGTTTGCAGCCGTATAGCCCCGCAAAAGCCGCCGTGAGTGCGACAAGGCACAATGCCAAAGCCGTTATAAGTCTTTTTCTCATGATTTTTGTTCTCCCTTCTTTTATTTTTCGCCGATTTACGGCGTTGGTTCTTTATTCGTATCTCCCGAAAATTATTTCCGAGCCTATCGCGGTCCAGAACTCGCTCCAACCGCTTTCTTTATCGAACTTCGCAAAAGCCGCAATTTCCGCCGCGGTATTCGCGACGAGAACGTCGTCCTCTATTCCTTCGTTCACGTTGGCAAAGGAATCTGTCGCGGTAAGTCCGTTAGTCGCCGCATAGCAGCTTATAACCGAGCCGTTTCCGTTGTTTCTGCCGACTATCGCCGCGACCTCGTTGCCTATTTTCACGCCGTCCGCCGCGGAAATAATCACCACGCAGTTTTCCACTCTTCCGTCGTTAGTGTTGACGAGCGGAGCGGAACTCCACTGATCCGCGCTGTTTATATAGGTAACTTCCATATACACGTTGCTGATAACGCCTTTATTTTTATACACTAAACTCCCTTTCGGACCGTTCATAAACAGCGAGCAGTACACGCCGAGATTCTTTATCGTACCCGCGTTTTCGGAGAAGAGATAAGATTCCCAGTCCGAGCCTCTGTTGTCGTATTGTATCAGCAGATTTTTGAGCGAATAGCCGTTGCCGTCCAAAGTGCCGTAAAGCTCTATCGTGCCTTCGGTCATTTCCATACCGAAATCGAGATCTTCGGTCAGAAGGAAATATCCGTTCGGCTGCGCTTTCAGTATAGCCTTAAAGTCTTTCGCGTCCGCCTGCGTTAAAGCCTTCGTCACGAAGCGTACGTTTTTCGCCTCGTACTTGCCCGCCGCCGTTTCTACCAGAACGTTATAAACGCCGTAAGCTATATCGCCTTTTTTAACCCTTAATTCGCCGCCCGCAAACGAAACGAATTCCGCTTCCGTATCGCCGAAATAAACGCTCGTCGCGCCCGCAAAGGAAATGCCCGCGGGTACTTTTATAACGATTTCGCCGTTTTCTTCCTCCGCATAGTCGGTATCGAAATATTCTCTATGCTCGAAGCTCAAATCCTTTCCGCCGAACGTAAAGCCGTAACCCGTTTTAACCCAGTATTCGCTCCAACCGTTATTTTCGGAGAAGCTTTCGACGTCCGCTATTTCGGAAGCGTCCGAAAAGCCCTTCCAGCTTATCACGTTCGCGCCGCCGTTATACTTTTCGAGATAGCACCTGTTCTGCCCTTCCGCGTCCGTTTCGTCCGCGCCCTCGAACCCGCTTCCGCAGGTATATGAGTTCTGAACGGTGCCGCCGTACATAAATATAGCTATGCCCGCTATTCTGTGTCTGTAATTCGTTTCGGACTGCGGCACGAGAGTTACCGTGTTTCTCACCGTTCCGTAAAGCTTGCCGACGAGCGCGCTCATTCTGTATGCGTCCGTCTTGAAATCTCCCGAAGCGACAACGTTTTCTATAACGCCCCTGTTTATCTGCACGAGGGTTATGAATATTGCGGAAGCCTGATCCGCGCCGAGTTTTTCGGAAACGAAATCGAAGCGCACGTTTCTTATCGTTCCGTTATTTTCCGCTATATACGCCGAATAGTTATGCGCGTTTACGATGGGATCGCCCGTCCAGCCGCTCTGCGGCTCTACGCTTATGGTGATTCCGCTTATCGTATGCCCCATTCCTTCGAGCGTGCCGTAAATCATAAGCGGATCTTCGTCGCTCGTATAGCCGACGTTTATATCCTCGGTCATAACGTAAATTTCGCCCGCCGCGATAGTTCCGCCCGCTTCCAGAACCTTATGAGACTGCTGCGTAAGCACGCCCGTGCAGTAGTAGGAAGAAGAATATACGCACTCCCACTTTTCGTCGGTAACGACTATCTTCTTTTCGCCCTTTTCTTCGGCGGCAGGTCTCGTCACCACGATTCCGCCGTCCGTGTTTTTAACGAAGGAAAGCGTTTCTTCGCCGAGCTTTGCCGAAAGCTTTGCCGTGGTTTCGCACGCCGCGGGAATATCCGCAAGAACGGTAATGGTTTTCCCGCCGTTTTCGTTCGTGTCGTAAGCGACTGCGGTATTCTTTTCGTAACGCGCCTTTTCCACGGTTATCTCGAAAATCTTTTCAAACGCTTTGCCCTGATAAGAGAACGAGCAGACTACTTCCGTCGTTCCTTCGCCGACTGCGGAAACGCTTGCGCGTTTTGCTCCGTTTTCGTCACGGCTCGCCGAAACGTTCGCGACCGAACCGTTTTTCGCGTTCCACTTAACGTCGGTTATCTTATCGGTCACGTCCTTAAAGTCGTTAAACGCTTTGACGGAGAGAGTTTTATGAGTAAAAAATCCCGCCGCCGCGTCCGAAACGAGCTGTAAGCTTACGTTTTCTTCTTCGGTTTCCACAAGCACCGCGCCTCTCACGGTCACGGGAACGGTTATAAAGTTTACAAGCCCCTCGTAATCCGCGGTAACGGTTATTTCGGTTTTGCCCTCTTTAACGCCCTTTACCGTGCCGTCGTCCGTCACCGTCGCAACGCCCGCGTTTGCGGAAGAGAACGAAAGCTTTGCTTTAACCTCTTCTCCGCCGAGCAGAACTCTGCCGTCTATTTTCGCCGTGCCGTTTTCAAAAATCTCTAATTTTTGCGAAGGGTTCGCGAAGGTCGGATACCCGTCGGGAAGAACAACGTTCACCGTACAGACGCCCTTTACGTCGCCGTACGCGGCTGTTATTACCGCAGTGCCGAGCGAAACGCCTTTCACCGTGCCGTCCTCCGTCACCGTCGCAACGTTTTCGTCGGAAGAACTCCAAACGAATTTTCCCTTGCCGACCGAAAGCCTTGCGGTAAGCTCCGCTTCTTCGCCTATCGTAAGATAAAGCTCGGTCTGACTTATGGAAACGGTTCTGTCGTCGATTATTTCGGTTTTTCCGCCGCAGCCCGCAAGCGCAAGACTTGCCGCAAAGAGAACTGATAATACAAAAATCAAAAGATATTTCGCCGATTTTCTCATAATTACGCGTCCTCCCTGCTTATATATTTCGTAATTCCCAGAACGTCCGCAAGAACGGCGATATTGTCGTTCGCGTCGCTCGATTCCTTAACGTGGTTAAAGCCGAGGCTTCTCACGTCGTTGCAAAGATTTATTTTATACTCCGCGTTTTCGGGATAATCGTCCGTAAGGTACAGCGCGGCGTAAAGATACCGCACGAACACTCCGTCCGTCATAATATTCCTTTCGTAAACGCCTTTTGAATTTGCCGAACCGCTGTCCTGCGAGGTTAAAATTCCGTCGTTCCCCGTTTTTTCGAGGGCTTCCGCCAGATAACCCTGCCATCTTACAAGCGTTCCGCGCTTCCAGTAATCGGCTTTTACCATAGTCTGCGAATAAATGGATTGATCCCAGCTGCCCGTTTCGCCGTGGTCCTGCCCGTTATACAGCGCGACTACGCGATATTCGTCGTAAAGCTTTTTCATCGCCTTGCCGCCTTCGCCGTAAACGTGCCTGAAATAGTCGTCCGTAAGCTCTTCTATATCGAGCGAGGGATCGAACGCGAGCTTGGAGAAAAGGTATACCTTCAAGCCGTTAAAGCCCGTAACGTTTCTCGCGGAGTTCGCAAGCTGATAGAGATATAACCCGATTTTATAGCTTCCGAGAATTTCAAAATCCTCTTTCATCGTGTTAAAGGTATCGAACGGCACGAGATAGTCGTTGAAATCCACGCCGTAATCCCATATCCAGAAGTTTTCAAACGCGCCGTTCATTCTTTCGAGCATATCGAGCGCGGAAGCGTTTTCCTCGTCTCCCCAGCCCTTCGCGTGGTCCTTCATCGCCATACACGCCCAAAGCGGAGTGACGTATTCGAGCTTTCCGAGCTTTTCGTTCATAGCGTACTTGCCGTTTTCGCCGCTTACTACGGGAACGTTTTCGGTAGCGTTATAAAGAAGCGGAACTATCGTGATCTTTCTGTCGTCGTCCGCCGCGCGCAGCTTTTCGTTCACCCTTTCGCCTATAAGGTTACAGGTTTTAAGCATCGCGCCGCTCTTCGCGCCGTAAAGCTCCTCGGCTTCCGTACATGCCGCGCAGGAACACCAGTTTTTATTGTCCATCATCTGAAACCGCGCGAACGTTTTGGTAAGCGAATCGCTTTTCATAAACAGCGAATAAAGCTCTTCGGCAACCGTTTCCACCATCGCTTCAAGCTCCTTTTCGTCGCCGTGCGCGGTGTAGCAAAGCTGATCGCCCGTCACCGAGTACCACGCCGAATGAGTTATCCCGTATACGTCGGGCTTTAACATTTCCAGCGAATTGTGCCTGTCGCCGACGGACATTTTATCGTCGGTCATAAGCCCTAATCTCGTTGAGCTTATCGAACTGCCGTAATCGTTCATACCCGAGTAGTCCGCCCTCAAAGCTATCGCGGCTTTTTTGGTTACGTCCGCTTTGAAATAGTTAAGGGTTTTCACGTTGCGGTCAAGAGTATACACGTTCTTTTGGTAAAACTCGTAGCCGAACATATAATTAAGAAGCTTATAAACTCCCCATATAACGCTTGAATCGCTTCCGCCGAGAACGAATATTCCGCCGTTTTCGGTAGCGATTCTGTAATCGCCTGCGCCGAGTTCTTCGCCGAGCGTGCCGAGAGCGAGTCTCGTGTAAGAGGTCGCGCCGAGAGAAATTATTTTCTTTTCTCTGCCGCTCGTTTCCTTGTCCTGAACGGTTTTAAGCGTGATGCCCGTCGCTTCCGCAAAGAAGGTTTTAAGCTCGCTCGCCGCCGTTTTAAGCTCGTCTTCGGGATCGTTTTCGGTTACGATTATATAATCGCTCTTGCCGTTTTTAACTATAAATTCGCCGGAAACGGGAGTAAATTCCCTTTCCGTTTCTTTTTTGCCGTCGTTTATGCGAACGGTAGCGAAAGAACAACCGCAAAAGGTTATCGCCGCCGCCAGAACCGCGCAAGCCGCGCATATCAATTTCTTTTTCACGCGATTACCTCCACAAAGTAATATTCGGAAGCCGTATTGCCTTCCCCGTCGGTTACGAAAATTTCTATTTTATAGCTCCCCGCGGCGGTAAAGGTATACGCGGCGTTTTCTTTAAGATACTCGCCCTTTCCGTTCGGCGCGTAAACTATAACGAATTTCTCCGTTTCTTCGCCGACTGATTTTACCGTGATTTCGGGAAGTTCGAGTTTATCGCCGACCTTCGCGACCTTCTGCGTGATCTCGCCGAGAGTTATTTCGGGCGCGGTATTGCCGTACGCCGTAACGTACATAACCTCCGCGTTTCTGTTGCCCGAAAGGTCTTTCGTCGTGTACTGTATACGATAACGCCCCGTTTTTTCGAGCTTTATTTCGTACTCCTCGTCAGCGTTCAAGCCGTTAATTTCTTTGCCGTCCGTCGTTCTGACGTAGTCGCCGCTTTCCGCGTTCGTAACGGTCAGTTCCGCAAACGAATACCCGTCAAGCACGTCCAAACCGAACGCCTTAACCGTTTTAATCGTCTCGCCCGCGACGTAAAGCGAAGAGTACGCGCCCGTCAGCACGAGTCTCGGCGCAACGGCGTCTCTCGTGACGTCGCCCGTTCTCTGTCCGCAAACTCTCGTTACGAGAATTTTGCCCGAGGTCGCCGCGGAGGTTATTTCCGCAAACACCGCGCCGCTTGCAAAGCCCTTGAAATCGCTCGGCAAATCGAGGAATTTTTCGTTGACCTTGAACGCGTTATACACTTCGCCGAGAGCGGAATAAGAAATTCTTATTTCTTTCCCGAGCGTTTCTTCGGTCACGTCTATTTTCTTTTCGTAACCGTTTTCCTTTATTCTCGCGGTAACGCCTCTCGCCGTCCAGACGATTTCGAGCGTTATTTTCTGCGAAGCGTTTATGGCATCGGTAAAGGATACCGCAAAGCTGCCGTTTTCCGCAAAAGAATAAGCGTAAAGAGAGATATTAAAAGAAGTACCGCTTAATTTATTGATGATTTTCGCGGTTTTCGCCCTCGATATGTCTATGCTCGTCCCGTCCTCCGTTCTTTGCGCCGTTCCCTTGCCCAACAGGAACAGATTTTCGGGCGTGAGCGTGCCTTCGGAATTTTTTATCGAACGCACGGGAACTGTAACGCTTTTAGTGAGCGACTGATACGTCCAGCGCAGAGTCGCGATTTTAGTATCCGTTTCGGGAAGGGTGAGAACGCCGTTTTTAATCTCCGCCGTTTCGCCGCTGCCGAGAACGCAAACGACTTCCGCGTCTTCGTAATGCTTGCCGTTTTCGTCGTATACGACTACCCTCGTTTCGGGAAGCTTATAGCTTTTTCCCGCGATAAACGCAGGCTCTGTCGTCGCGGAAGAGCTTTCAAACGCCGCCGCGGGGGCTTCCACGTTCATTACCGCAGAAGCTTCCGTCGTTCTCGAATAGTCGGAAAGCTTATATAAAAGCTCCCATTCTCCCGTTCTTTCAAAGGAATATTCGATTTTCGCGTTGTCCGCGCGACCTTCGTAAACGAGTTCTTCGTAATCGCCCTTCTTAAC
>CAVBZJ010000062.1:8214-10492 GCA_963599785.1 Anaerovoracaceae bacterium | reverse complement strand
TTCGGCGAAAGCGACGAAGAGGACATCAAAAGAAAGCTTTCCGCAGTGATGAAAAGCGGCACGCCGCTTACGTTAAAGGTACTCGGCAACGTGAGAACGGCGGACGGCGCGGCAAAACTCTTTAAAATGGGCGCGGAACTCGTGCTGACTCCGTTCGCGGACGAAATCGGCGACGAGCTTCTGAAAAGATTCGCCATAAAGAGCGTTAAGCTTATATAGGTTTTATAGGTTTGCGACATATATCGGCAGAATAAATTTGTACGGATTTGCCCGAAAGGTAAAAAATTTTTTGCGGCGGCGTAAATTCGCTTTACTACCTCGCGGTTTTGTGGTAGGATAAAGAAAAACGAAATATCAAAGATCTTTTGGGGCGGGGTGAAATTCCCTATCGGCAGTCCAGTCTGCGAGCCTTCTCCGTTTTTCGCGGAGGGCAGACGCGGTTAGATTCCGCGACCGACGGTTATAGTCCGGACGGGAAAAAGGTCGGGCGTTTTTTCGTGCGCGGAAGTTTCCGTGCGCGGCATAAAAACGATTTTCTGCACGCTCCTTTAAGATTAAAAGGAGCGTTTAATTTTTATGAAAAAAGAGAAAATTTCGGTAAACAAAACGGTTGATAACTCCGAAAAACGCGGAACGGAAGAAAGCGCGGGCGGCGCGAAAGCCGTGGAAAACGGAAGCGGGGTTGAGGACGGCGCGAAAACGGAATTTAACGGGAAAAACCCGAAAAACGAGATTTCGACGACTAAAAAAATTGCGGGAACGGGGATATTCGCCGCGCTTGCGTTCGTTATATCTCTTCTCGAATTTCCGATATTTCCCGACGCTTCGTTCTTAAAACTCGATTTTTCGCTCGTCTGCATACTCCTTGCGGGGTTCATTTTCGGACCGGTTTCGGGCTTTGCGGCGGCGGGCGTCAAAGAGCTTTTAAGGTTCGCGATAGGCAGCTCCACGGGCGGCGTGGGAGAAATTGCCAACTTTATCGTTGCGGCAAGCTTTATAGCCGTTCCGACGATTGTGTATCATTATAAAAAAGGCTTTTCCACCGTGGCGATAACGATTGCGATAGGCTCTTGTCTGGAAATCGCGGCGTCGCTTCTCGTGAACAGATTTATAAACTTCCCGCTTTATATGAAGGACGGCGCGGCGGCGGCTTTCGGATCGCTTTGGGTTTTCGTGCTTTTATTTAACCTTATAAAGTGCGTCGTGATAAGCGTTTTAACGATACTCGTTTATAAAAAGGTTTCTTTCCTCGTAAAGAAAATTTGATTTACTTTTTCCGCCGATAATGGTAAAATAAAAATATGTTGTATTATTCGGATTCCGAAAAAAGAACTCGCGAAATAGCGAAGGAATTTGCCGCCACCCTCAAAAAGGGCGACGTGGTGCTTTTATCCGGCGAACTCGGCGCGGGTAAAACCGCGTTTATGAAGGGCGTTGCGGAGTATTTCGGTTTAGACGGGGTGACAAGCCCTACTTACGCCTATCTTAACGTTTACGGCGACCTTATTTATCATTACGACTGCTATCGGCTGTCTTCGGGAGAAGAGGCGGCGGCGATGGGGCTTACCGATTATTTCGGTGGCGACAATATCTGCTTTATAGAATGGTCGGAAAATATAGAGGACGCTTTGCCCGAAAACTGTAAACGGGTTAAGATTGAAAAGCGCGGAGAAAACGAGAGGGAAATAGAACTATGAAATTTCTTGCGATAGATACGAGCGGCGCGCACCTCACCGTAGCCGCGATAAACGGCGAAAAAACCGTTCTTACATATCAAAGCGACTGCGGCGTACGTCATTCGGTTTCGCTTATGCCCGAGGTGGAGCGCGCGGTTACGGAAGCGGGACTCGACCTTAAAGAAGCGGACTTTATCGCCTGCGCGGTGGGCGCGGGGTCTTTTACGGGGATAAGAATAGGCGTTGCCACGGCAAAGGCGCTGGCGTTTGCGAACGGCGTTAAGTGTCTTTCGATAACCTCGTTCGATACGATTGCATATAATATAAGCGGGCGTGAAGAAAAAAGACTGCTCGCGGTGATAAACGCGGGGCACGGCGGCTATTACGTTTGCGGTTACGACAAGCTGAAAATCGATTTTCCGCCCAAATACGTTCTTACGGACGAACTAAAAAAGCTTTCCGCCGAATATACTTTATGTGCGGGGGAAGAGCTTGCGGGCTTTAACGCGGAAATCGCGGATTTAAGCAAAGGTCTCGTCGCCGCGGCTTTTGAAAAGGCAAGCGAGGCTACCTTCGACTACGATTCTCTTAACCCCTTATAC
>CAVBZJ010000062.1:0-8204 GCA_963599785.1 Anaerovoracaceae bacterium | reverse complement strand
GCCGCGATCTATGAAAAAAGCTTCGATACGGCGGACCTTGAAGATATTTACGTTTCGCCCGAAAAGCGGCGGACGGGCGCGGGGCTTTCTTTGCTTACGGATTCTTTTTGCGGGCTTGCTTCGCTCGGTGTGAAAAAAATTTTTCTGGAAGTGAGAGAGGGTAACGCTCCCGCGCGGGCGTTGTACGAAAAGGCGGGGTTTAAAATTCTTTCGGTAAGAAAACGATATTACGGAGAGGAAAACGCCGTCGTTTATATAAAGGAGCTTTGATATAAAAACGGAAAATTCTGCCGTTTTTACAAAAGAAAAGCGCAAAAAACAAATACTTTTTCTGCACGGGTATCTCTCTTCGGGAGAGAGCTTTGCGGGGATTAAAAATATGCTTTCCCGCGAGTTCGACGTGTTTTGCCCCGACCTTAAAGGCTTCGGGAACAACGCCGATATGACATTTCCTTATTCTCTTTCCGATTACGTTTCCGAAATTCGGGAATATATAAAGGATACGGGGCTTAATCGTCCGCACGTCATAGGTCATTCGTTCGGCGGGCGCGTCGCGATAAAAGCCGCGGCGGAGGATAAGGAGCTGTTCGATAAAATAGTGCTTTGCGACGCGGCGGGGCTTAAACCTCGGTTTTCTTTCGCCCGCGCGGCAAAAAAAGCGGCTTTTAAAATGGCGAAGAAGGTTCTTCCCGAAAAGCGGCTTAAAAGCTTTTATTCCGCGGACTATCTTGCGGTTGGCGGCGTTATGCGCGAGAGCTTTAAGCTTATCGTGGGCGAGACGCTGGACGGCGTTTTAGATAAAATAGAAAACGAAACGCTGATTATTTTCGGCAAAAACGATAAAGAAACGCCGCCGTATATGGCGAAAAGGCTTTATCGCGGCATAAAAAAATCGGAGCTTCGGTTTATAGACGGCGCGGGGCATTTCCCGTTTCTCGACAAGCCGTTTACTTTTTACGGGGAGGTGAAAGGGTTTTTGCAAAAATAGCTTTAAGCCCGAATACGTTATGAGTTTTTCCGAATTGTTTTCAACCGCGTCGCTGCTTAGTATCGCGGGGATAAGCGTGCTTTCGGGCGTGCTTCTCTTTTTCGCTTCCTTAAAATTTTTGCTTGCCCTTCAACAGTGCGGCTATCGCGGAAAAAGGTATTTCAAATGGCTCACCAGCCCCGAAACGCCCTATCTTTCCCGACTTATGCTCCTGTGTATTCTGGGCTTTTTGTTCTTTCTCGTTCTCGGCACCAACTTTGCGCCCATCGTCGGCGAAAAGGCGGCGGCGTACGTCGGATTCGCTTCCTTCGCGCTGTTTACCGCTCTTTATATCAGAACTGAAAGCGCGGTGAACGCCAAAGTTCCCTTAAAAAAGACAAAACGCCTCGTAAGGCTTTGCATAACCTTTGCGTTTACGCTCGCCGTGTTCGTGTTCGGACTTATGCTTTTATGCAGTTCGATTGCGATTTGGATAGGCGACGAAATAGTGTGGCTCCTGCGTTATTCGCTCATCTGCGGCGTGCCGATACTTCTCCCGTACCTTCTTTTCGTGGCGTATCTTATAAACGAGCCTATGGAGGAGCTTATAAAAAGGCACTACATCCGTCAGGCGAAAACGAAGCTCGATAATACCAAGGTTTTGAGAATAGGTATTACGGGGAGCTACGGCAAAACGAGCGTAAAGGAAATTTTAAAGACGATACTTTCTCAAAAATACCGCGTTCTCGCAACGCCCGCTTCTTATAACACGCCGCTCGGCATAGCCATCACGGTTAAGTCTCTCGACAGCACGCACGACGTATTTCTTGCCGAAATGGGCGCGCGAAACAAGGGCGACATAAAAGAGCTTGCCCTTCTCGTAAAGCCCGATTACGGCGTGCTTACGGGTATAAACAATCAGCATCTCGAATCGTTCGGCACTATCGAAAACATAAAAAACACCAAGTTCGAGTTGTTTGAAAACCTTGCGCAGGGCGCGGGCGAAGGTCGCAACGGCGCAGGCGGTTTTAACAACGGGCAAGGTCGGGGCGATGGGAACGGTCGTGAAAGTGGAAACGGTTTGAACGGTCGGGACGGGAAAGGATTTTTTTCTTCGGACAACGAGGGGGCGAGAGAGCTTTACGAACGGTTCGGAGGAGAAAAATATTTTGCCGGGATAGGCGGTGCGGAAAACGACCTCGTTACCGCGACGGAGCTTTCCACGAGCGAGCAGGGAACGAGCTTTATCTTGAATATCGCGGGTGAAGAACCCGTCGCGTGCAACACCGTGCTTCTCGGCAAACACAGCGTGAGCAATATTTGTCTTGCGGCGGCGGTGGCGTATAAGGTGGGGCTTACGCCCGAAGAGATTGCGAAGGGCATAAACCGTTTGCAGTCCGTGGGGCATAGGCTGGAACTCGTGCCGAACAACAAAAAAATAGTCATTATAGACGACAGCTATAACTGTAACGAGGACGGCGCGAAAGCGGCTATGGAAGTGCTGGATACATTTAAGGGCAGAAAAATAGTCGTAACGCCGGGGCTTGTGGAACTCGGGAAAATGGAGAACGTGGCGAATTTATCGTTCGGAACGCTTCTTGCGGCGCACGCGGATAAGGTTATCGTGATAGGCAAGCACAACGCGGAGATGATTATAAACGGGCTTACCGCAGGCGGAATGGATAAAGCGGACATAAGCTTTGCGAAGAACCTTAATAAGGGAAACGAAATTCTGAACGCGATGCTCGCGGAGGGCGACGTGGTTTTGTTTGAAAACGACCTCCCCGACAATTACAGTTAAAGCACTATCGTTACGGGCGATTTATAAAATTTGACGTTTTCAATGTGTATACAGTTACAAACTGTATGCATAATATTTAACGCAAAGTTAATTACGTCATTCTGAGACGTTCTTTCTTGACGGGCTTACGAAGAATCTCAAAAGTTAATTTCGCGTAGAGAATTTTCGTAAGAAGGAGCAAGAGGATAGTCTCAGAATGACAATCATATGTTTTGCGTGGAAGCCTGTCAACGGCGGGAGGGACCTCTTCTCCGCCCTATGGGGGTAGATACAACGGTGGGGAGCGAAGTTCCCCCGATTCATGAAATATATACAGTTACAAACTGTATAAATCGTTTTGACAAAAATTACAATGTGTCATTCTGAGCCGTTCTTTCTTGACGGGCTTACGAAGAATCTCAAAAGTTACTTACGCGGATAGATTCTTCCGTAAGAAGGAACAAGAGGGTAGTCTCAATGACAATCAGATGTTTTGCGAGGAAGCCTGTCAACGGCGGGAGGGGCCTCTCCGCCCTACGGGTGTATACAGTTACAAACTGTATACACGAAAGCGCGCGGTCGGTTTGTCGCCCGACTTGCCGCCTGATTTGCCGTTTGCCCGCCTGCGGGAAGAATTTTCCGTTTTATAAAGACTTTCTGCCCCTCCTTTTGAAAGATTTTTCCCTTTCGGACAAGCCTTTGCGGCGAATAATTTTTACATATCAAAAAAACTTAAAAGCACCAAAGCGGAATAATTTTTGCGGAGGTGTTTTTTTATGAAAAATGTTGCGGTCTTTTTCGGCGGCGAGTCCGTCGAACATGAAATTTCCGTCATTACCGGCGTTCTTACCGCCAACTCGCTTGACAAAACGAAATATAACGCCGTTCCCGTCTATGCGGACGAAAAAGGACGGTGGTTTACGGGCGAATACCTTTTAAATCCCGATAACTACAAGGCGTTCGAGTACAAAAAAGTTAAACGCGTCGCGCTCGTTGCGGGCGAAAAAACGCTTTTCACCGTCAAAGGCAAAAAGCTTAAAAAATATTGCGATATTTCCGTCGCGATAAACTGTATGCACGGCGAACGCGGCGAGGACGGCGCGCTTGCGGGTACGCTCGCCCTTTGCGGAATTCCTCTCGCTTCTCCGCCCGTTCTCGCTTCCGCGGTGAGTATGGATAAAATCTTTACAAAATACGCCCTGAAAGGTATCGGTGTAAAGGCTCTTCCGTTCGCGACGGCGGAAAGCGCGGGCGAAATTTCGAGAAAAAACATAAAGTTCGGCTATCCTATGATCGTTAAGCCCGCGTGCGGCGGTTCGAGCATAGGCGTAAGGCGTGCGGAAACGGAAGCGGAGCTTAAAAGCGCGACGGCGTTTGCCCTTCGGTTCGGTTCGCGCGCGATTATCGAGCCGTGTCTTACGGGCTTTACCGAAATCAACTGCGCCGCGTATTTTGCGGGCGGCGAAATTTTCGTTTCGGAATGCGAACGCCCCGTAGGTAAGGGCGAGATTCTGTCTTTTACCGATAAATACGTCAAGGGCGAGAGGGAATTTCCCGCGAATATCGATGAAAAAATTTCGGAAGAGATAAAGAAGACGACGCGCAAGGTTTACGAAAAGCTGGGCTTTCGCGGGGTGATAAGGATAGATTATTTTCTTTCTGACGGCACGGTGTACTTAAACGAAATAAACGCCGTTCCCGGTTCGCTCGCGTATTACCTTTTCTGCGAAAAGACGGCGGACTTTAAGGAGCTTTTGACTAAACTATCGGAAAACGCGCTTTCGGAAGCCGCCGGCGCGAGTACGGAAAGAAGAAGCTTTAAGTCGGGAATACTTTCGGGACTGGGAAGCAAAGGCGCAAAGGGCAAAGAGTGAGAAATTACGCCGTCAAAAGCCTTGCCCAAAGCTTAAACTTATGATAAAATATATAAAAAACGAAAGGAACTTTTGCCTTATGGAAAAAATAAAAATGAAAACGCCGCTCGTCGAGATGGACGGCGACGAAATGACCCGCGTGTTATGGCAGAAAATTAAGGATATTTTAATCACTCCGTTCGTGGAGCTTAAAACCGAATATTACGATTTGGGTCTTAAAAACCGCGACGCGACGGACGACGAAGTGACCGTTCTCGCCGCCGAAGCCACTAAAAAATACGGCGTTGCCGTCAAGTGCGCGACGATTACCCCCAACGTTCAGCGCGTGGAGGAGTACGGGCTTAAAAAAATGTGGAAAAGTCCTAACGGCACTATCCGTCAGATTCTGGACGGCACGGTGTTCCGCGCGCCCGTCATTGCGGATGGTATCCGGCCATATATCCCGACTTGGAAAAAGCCGATAGTCATAGCCCGTCACGCTTACGGCGATATTTATAAGTCGGTGGACGGCGCGGCAGGGGCGGGTAAAGCCGAACTCGTGTTTACGGACAGGAACGGGAACAAGAGAACGGAGCTTATCCACGACTTCGGCGGCGACGGCGTGGTGCTTGCTATGCACAACGTGAACAAGTCCATAGAAAGCTTTGCGCGCGCCTGCTTTAACTACGCGCTCGATAAAAAGTTGCCGCTGTGGTTTTCTACCAAAGATACCATAAGCAAGGTTTACGACGGGGAATTCAAGAAGATTTTCGCCGAAATTTACGAGAACGAATATAAAGATAAGTTCGAGGCGGCGGGAATAGAATATATGTATACCCTTATAGACGACGTGGTGGCGAGAATCGTCAGGAGCGAGGGCGGCGTAGTGTGGGCGTGCAAGAACTACGACGGCGACGTTATGAGCGATATGGTCGCTACCGCTTACGGAAGCCTTGCCATGATGACGAGCGTTCTCGTTTCGCCCGCGGGAATTTACGAATACGAGGCGGCGCACGGCACGGTCACCCGCCATTATTATAAGTACCTTAAAGGCGAAAAGACCTCCACGAACCCCGTGGCTACGATATTCGCTTGGACGGGCGCGCTGTGTAAACGCGGCGAACTCGATAATTTACCCGAACTTTCTGAGTTTGCGAAGAGGCTTGAAAAGGCTACCTTAAAGACGATAGAAGAGGGCAAGATGACGGGCGACCTTGTAGGACTGTTTAAGAAGGAAGGCGTAACGCCCGTAAAGCTCGATTCGGAAGAGTTTTTAAAAGCGATTGCCGAAAATCAGTAAAAA
The DNA here is from genome assembly GCA_963599785.1 of Anaerovoracaceae bacterium. Lineage (GTDB taxonomy): Bacteria > Bacillota > Clostridia > Christensenellales > Borkfalkiaceae > UBA1259. The sequence continues at coordinate 2,301 of CAVBZJ010000062.1, read as the reverse complement.
GCTTTTTTGTAGTTAAGCGGCGAACATAAAGATATAATAACGAAATAAAATAAGAGCGGCGGGGCGCGAATTTCGCGCCCCGCCGCTTTTTATCTGTTGACCTTAATTACCCGATATTATTAAACGATATTTTTATGCGATTTTTAAGCGATTGCGTCCACGAGGTTTTTTATGGCGAGGGCAAGGAGTATTACTGCGCCGAGCCACGTCGCGTATTTGCCGAGAAGCTTTCCTAAATACTTCCCGATTAAAAGCGCAGTCGCAACTATTATAAAAGTTACTCCGCCGATTATCGCCGCCGCCGCGAATACCGAAAACGAAAGTTCCACCGAGAACGTTACGCCTACTGCAAGCGCGTCTATACTAGTCGCCACGGCTTGCAGTATAAGCACCCAAAAGGTGAATACTCCGCCGTTTTTCCCGTCATCTTTCGCCGCGCTCGCGCCGCTTGCCGTACCGTTCGCCGCGCCGTTTGCGAGGTCATCGCCTGCCGCGCCCGCGCCGCGTACTTCCGTAAAGCCGCTTTCTTCCGCAGTCTCCGCCGCCTTTATCTCTTTTATTTCCTTAACGTTATCTATAACAATCTTTATCGCAAGGAGGAAAAATATTCCCGCGGTAAGGTATTTTGAAATCGTCGCAAGGTACGAAGAAAATATCGAACCGATATAAAACCCGATTACCGGCATCAGGAACTGAAACACCGCGAAAGCCGTCGGCATAGACCATTCTTTCAGCTTGTTCAGCGACTTTTTATAGGTCGCGCAGTTTGCGACGGTCAGCGCGAACGCGTCCATTGCGAGCGCGACGCCGATTAACAATACTTCTAAAAGAGACATAAGCCGTTCCTTCTTTTTCGCCCTTCTTTCCCGTTTTTTTCGCTTTCGCTTTGCCGCCCGAAAAAAAACTCAAAACTAACTTCGGAAGGCTTTGCGGCGGGCAAATTTCCCTGCGGTAAAAAGCCGTGTCCGAATAGTATACAAAATAATATTGCATTTGTCAAAAAAAAATGATACAATATCGGTATTATGATAAAAATTACCGAAGAATGGGACGAGATTTTAAAGGACGAGTTTGCTTCGCCCTCTTACTTAAAGCTCCGCGAGTTTCTTAAAGCCGAATATTCCTCGCACATAGTGTACCCTTCTATGTACGACATTTTCAATTCGATGAAGAAAACGGCGTTCGGGGATATTAAAGCCGTGATTTTAGGACAGGATCCTTATCACGAAAGGGGGCAGGCGATGGGGCTTTCTTTTTCCGTTCCGAAAGGAATCGAAAAACCGCCGTCGCTCGTCAATATTTTTAAGGAAATAAAAGCCGAAACGGGCGACGATATGCCCGAAAGCGGCGACCTTACGGGCTGGGCGGAGCAGGGAGTGCTGCTCCTTAACACCGTGCTTACCGTGCGCGAACACGCCGCAAACTCTCACCGCGGCAAGGGGTGGGAAGAGTTTACCGACGGAATTATAAAAAAGATTTCTTCGGAAAGGGAAAACGTCGTGTTTCTGCTTTGGGGCGGCAACGCGAGGAGCAAAAAACCGCTTATCGATACGGGAAAGCACCTCGTTCTCGAATGCGCGCACCCAAGCCCGCTGTCCGCGTATAACGGCTTTTTCGGGTGCGGACATTTTATAAAAGCCAACGAATACCTTATAAAACACGGCAAACTACCGATAGAATGGAGTAAATTATAATGAAATACGTTGTGATTTTAGGCGACGGAATGGCGGATTACCCCGTGGAAAGCCTCGGCGGCAAAACGCCGCTCGAAGTCGCGAAAAAACCGTTTACCGACGCGCTTGCGAAAGTTTCCGAAACGGGGCTTGTGAGAACGGTTGCGGAAGGGCTTAAACCCGGCAGCGACGTGGCGAACTTGTCCGTTCTCGGCTACGATCCGAAGGCGTGCTACACGGGGCGTTCTCCGCTTGAAGCGGCGAGCATAGGTATTTCTTTAAAAGATACCGACGTTACCGCGCGCGCGAATCTCGTAACCCTTTCCGAAGAACCCGTTTACGAGGATAAAACGATGGTCGATTACAGCGCGGGCGAGATTTCCACCGAGGAAGCGAAAATCCTTATAGATTATCTTGCGGAAAAGCTTAACGACGAAAAATATAAGCTTTATGCGGGCGTGAGCTATCGGCATTGTCTCGTCGCGGCGAACGGCGTTATCGCGGGCGACCTTACGCCTCCGCACGACATTACGGGAAGACTTATAAAAGCTTATCTGCCGAAAAGCGCGGCGGGCGCGGCATACCTTGATATGATGAAGCGTTCTTACGAGCTTTTGAAAAATCACCC
>CAVBZJ010000061.1:0-10495 GCA_963599785.1 Anaerovoracaceae bacterium | reverse complement strand
GTGATAAGCGGCGCGTTGATAATGCTATTGCCGTTGCTGTCCGCAAACGCGATTTGGCTTGCTATGCCTGTAACCGAACTGCTCGTTGCGATATACGTTATTTCGATGATGACTGTATATACGAAAAAACTCGGTTAAATCGGTTTTTTGACGGGGAAGAACGAAAACGGGTTTTTATTTTTGATAAGCAAACTCAAATAATATTATCAGATAAATATTAAAAAGCGTTAAAAAAGCACCGAAATCTCGGTGCTTTTTATCGTTTAATAATGCCGTTACGGTTTTTATGGGAGCTATATCGACACGCGTTTTACGAAACTTTGCCTTTTTGCTTACGAAGAGCTTTAATTACTTTAAGCTTATCCGAAACGTGCTTTGCAAGCTTGTTTAGAAGAACGGAAAGCGGCAAATCTATAATTACAATCGCTAAAAGCTCTATCAAATGTATAAGATGACCGTTTGCGGGGGAAAGCTTTGTAAGACCGATAAAATTCATTCCGTGAACTACGGTGACGGCGAGTATGGCGACGAGTATAACGCATATAACGGAACACAGTGCCGCCCTGAATTTATTAAACGGTCTGCAAATATGCAAAAGGTTTACGAACCCTGCGAAGGTCAGGGCAAGAGTCGCCATCGTCGTATAAACCTTGTAATCCGTCGTCGTGTCGAAAAAGCTTATTATTCCGACCGCGCCGACGCTGATAACCATCAAAAGCGCGGCGGGTAACGATTTTGCAACTACGTTGCTTATAAATTTACCTTCGATTCGCGCGTCGTTCGGCTGCATAGATAGCGCAAGCGAGGCAATGCCTATAACAACCATTTCCAGCGGCGTCATTTGTTTCGGGGTAAAGGGGTAACCGGGGATAGAGCGAATCCAGAATACCGTGAGCGCAAGTATTATGGTAAAAAACGTTTTCATCAGGTACAGAGAGGCAGAGCTTTGCACGTTATTTATAACCCTTCTGCCTTCGTGAACAACCTGCGGCATATGTGAAAAGTTGTCGTCCATAAGAACGAGGTGCGCAACGCTCCTTGCTGCTTCACTGCCCGATGCAACCGAAATCGCGCAATCCGCTTCTTTTAACGCTATAATATCGTTTACGCCGTCGCCAGTCATAGCCGTCGTGTGTCCGTTATTTTTCAACGCCTTAACGATAACGGCTTTTTGTTCGGGGGAAACTCTGCCGAAAACGACGTATTCGTTCGCGGCTTTTTCAACCTCTTCGTCCGAAAGTCCTTCAAGACTGATATATTTTTCCGCGCCATCGATTCCTACGCGTTTGGAAACTTCTGAAACGGTGACGGGGTTGTCGCCCGAGATAACCTTTATGGCGACGCCGTTCTCTTTGAACCAGCTTATGGTTTCCGCGGCGTCGCTTCTCACGTTGTCCGCGATAAGAAGCAGAGAAATCGCCGTAAAATCATTGGGAACGTTTTCTCCGTCGAGCGGCGTTTCGCTTCTTGCGAGGACGAGAACCCGCAAACCGCTGCTTGTGTGCGTTTCAATCTGATTTTTTAGCTTGTCGTACTCGTTCTCCGTCAAAACGAATTCCGGTGCGCCGAACGCGTAAGTTACGTCGCCTTCAAATGTAACGGCGGAAAGCTTTCTCGTAGAGTTAAAGGGTAGAGAGGAAATCGCGTTGAGAGTTCCTCTGTCTCCGTATCTGTCGCAAAGCGCAATTGCCGTTTGGTTCGCGTCTTTAAGCTCGGCGAGCATAGAGGATATTACGAGTTCCGCGCCGTTTTCGTCGTCGGCAACCGTAATTTCTTCCACAAAAGTCATTTTTCCGTCCGTTATCGTTCCCGTTTTATCGAAACAGATAACGTCCACTCTTGCGAGCATTTCGAGAGAATAGAGGTCCTGAACGAGGGTGTTTTGCTTTGCGAGCTTAACTATTCCTACCGCGAGCGCAAGGCTCGTGAGCATAAACATCCCCGAGGGTATCATTCCCAAGACCACGGTTGACGTGTAGTGAATTGCGTCGGCAACCGTTTTTCCGCCGAAAACGGTCGCTTTTATCATATACGCCGTTGCGATCGGAACGATTATAATTCCTATCGTGCGGATAAAAACCGTCAACGAACTCATAAGCTCGGAGTGCGGTTTTTTATATTTTTTGGCTTTTGCCGAAAGCTTTTCCGAATAGCTCTCTTTTCCGACCTTTTCCGCTCTTGCGAGGCATCTGCCTGCAACGATAAAGCTTCCCGATAATAATTCGTCGCCCGCTTTTTTTCTTACGGGAACGGATTCGCCGGTAAGGAGAGACTCGTTTGCTTCGACCGTGCCTTCGAGAACCGTGCAGTCGGCGGGAATTTGTTTGCCTGCCGAAAGCTTTATAACGTCGCCGAGAACCACGTCAGAAACGGCGATTTCGCGTTCTTCGCCGTCGCGCAGAACGGTTACCGTTTTAGCGGCGACGAGGGAAAGTTTTTCTATACAACGCTTCGCGCGGATTTCCTGTAATATACCGATAGTGATATTGATAGCGTAAACCACGGCGAACGAAAAGTCGAAAAGCTGTGCGTGAACGCTTAAAAGAGCAATAAAAACGATAAGCCCCAGCAAATTAAACACGGAAAAAATATTCCCGACAAAAATGCTGAGGTACGACTTTGAAATTTTTTTAGAGACGGCGTTAGTCAATCCGTCTTTTATTCTTGCGTTTACCTCTTCGGTTGAAAGTCCCGTTATTTCGGCACGGGCGGGGGAGGATTTATCCGTTCCCGCCCGCACGATCGGTTCAGCCTTTTTTGACTGCATATTCGCGCAACCTACCCGTTCCGCTTCCGCACGCTCCGATACTCCGTCCGCACGTTCTTTAAGTTCTTGTTCAGCATTTGCAGAAGGTTCTGCGGGGGAAGCGGGGTCTGTTTTTTTCGTGCTTTCGGTATTTTCCGCCGAAGAGTCGCTTTTATTTAAAATATTTTTCTCTTTTTCAACCATATCGCAAAAATCAGACTATTATATTTATAAGCCTTTTCGGAACGATTATGAGTTTTTTAATCTCTTTTCCGTTGAGTTCGGCAGTAATTTTTTCGTCTTTTGCGATAAGTTCTCTGATTCCCGCTTCGTCGATGTCGGAGGGAATATTGAGCTTGGTTTTCATCTTGCTGTTAATCTGAACGGCGACTTCAACCTCGTCGAGAGTGAGCGCGGACTCGTCGCATTCGGGATATTTAGAGAAGAAAATCGACTTTTTGCCGCCGAGGCCTTCCCAGATTTCTTCCGAAAAATGTGGTGCGCAGGGTGCTAAAAGCTGAATGAATTTCTTAAAGCATTCTTTAAGCAGCGTGGCGTTTTTCTTTTCTTCGCCTTCGTATTTAACGAGCGCGTTAAGCAGCTCCATAAGTCTCGCAACCGCGGTGTTAAAGGAGAAATTCTCCATATCCCTGTCAACGCACTTGATTGCGTAGTTCGTCGCATATAAAAGCTCTTTTTCGTTTTTACCGATTTCGCAGGGAGTCTTATCCGTTTCGAGCGCGTTCACCTTTGCCGCAAGCCTTTCCACTCTGTCAAGGAATTTAGTAATAGCCTTAATGCCGTCGTCGTTCCACGGACCGCCCTCGGTATAGGAGAAGCCGAACATAAGGTAAAGTCTCAAAGTATCCGAGCCGTATTTTTCGACGTAGGGGTCGGGAGCGATGATGTTGCCCTTGCTTTTACTCATACGCATACCGTCCGGACCTAAAATAACGCCCTGATGCACGAGCGACTTAAACGGTTCGTCAAAGGTGAGGTAACCCATATCGCGCAAAGCCTTCGTAATGAATCTCGCGTATAAAAGGTGCATACAAGCGTGTTCCGCGCCGCCGACGTACTTGTCCACGGGCAGCATTTTGTTTATGATTTCGGGGTTAAAAGGCTCTTTCGAGTCGTGCGCGTCGGGGTATCTCAGATAATACCAGCTGGAACACACGAAAGTGTCGAGCGTGTCGGGATCTCTGTGCGCGGGACCGCCGCAGACGGGGCAGGTGGTTTCCATAAAACCCTTGTGTTTTGCGAGCGGGGATTCTCCGTCGGGCTTAAACTCCACGTCGTAAGGGAGTTTTACGGGCAGGTCGGAGTAGGGAACGGGAACGATGCCGCACTTGTCGCAGTAAACGACGGGGATAGGCGCGCCCCAGTAACGCTGACGGGAAACGAGCCAGTCGCGCAACCTGTAATTAGTTTTGTATTCAGCCTTGCCTTCTTTTATAAGCTTGTTGACGATAGCCTTTCTGCCTTCCGCGGAAGTCATTCCGTCAAAGCCCATACTGTTCACGATAATGCCTTCCTCGTGGAATGGGAGATCGTCGGGGCAGTTGATGCCCTTGGTTACGCGAACGATGGGGAGATCGTATTTTTTAGCGAACTCGAAGTCTCTTTCGTCTCCCGAAGGAACGCCCATAACCGCGCCCGTTCCGTAAGAATAAAGAACGTAATCGGCAACGTAAATCGGTACGAGCTTGCCGTTAATCGGGTTAATCGCGTTGTGACCGATATAAACGCCCGTTTTTTCGCGGGTAGTGGAGAGACGGTCGATCTCGTTTGCGAGCGAGGTCTGATAAACGTACGCCTCGACCTCCGCGCGCCTGTCTTCCGAAGTCAGTTTTTTTACGAGCGGGTGTTCGGGCGCGAGAACTATGAACGAAACGCCGAATAAAGTGTCCGCACGGGTGGTGAACACCTTAAACGTGTCTCCGCTTTCGCAGGTGAACTCGATTTCCGCGCCGATAGACTTGCCTATCCAGTTTTTCTGCATAAGCTTGGTTTTTTCGGGCCAGTCGAGATCCTTTAAGCCCTGTAAAAGCTCTTCGGCGTAGTCGGTGATTTTAAAGAACCATTGCGTGAGGTCCTTTTTGACTACGGGAGTGCCGCACCTTTCGCAAACGCCGTTCACGACCTGTTCGTTGGCGAGTACGGTTTTGCAGCTGGGACACCAGTTGACGGGAGCTTCTTTTCTGTAAGCAAGCCCTTTTTCATAAAGTTTTAAAAAGAGCCATTGAGTCCATTTGTAGTAATCCTCGTTGCAGGTTTTGATTTCGGCATTCCAGTCGAACATCGCGCCCATTTCTTTGAGGGTTTCTTCCATATTCGCGATATTTTTTTCGGTGGAATCCTTGGGGTGAATACCTGTTTTAATGGCGTAGTTTTCGGCGGGCAACCCGAATGCGTCGAAGCCCATCGGCTGAAAGACCTCGAACCCCTTCATTTTCTTATAGCGCACGAAGCTGTCGGTAGGACCGTAGTTATACCAGTGTCCTAAATGCAGCTTGGCGGCGGAAGGATAAGAAAACATTTCCAGACAATAATATTTTTTGTCAATGTTTCTGGGGTTAAACGTGCCGAGCTTTTCCTTTTCCCAAATCGCCTGCCACTTTTTTTCTACTTTTTTAATGTCCATACAGTAAAATAAGCCTCCGTAAAATACAAAGTATATCTCAAACAGAAACATTATATAATAAAAGAAACTTTTAGTCAAGCGATATAAGGCGGTATAGCCGCTATAAGATAGCTCGAAAGCCTCTGCGATAGCCATAGCCGAAGCATTGCGCAAGCCTTCACGCAAAACCTTCTCGCCGAGCCTTCGCGCATTATATGTGTGCAGAACCTTCGTGTGCAGAACCTCTGTGCGGGCTGCCGCGGCGGCGGATAGAGAAAAACACTCGCTTAATGATAAAATAAGCGAAAAATGCGCAAAAAACCCGCCTGTTGCTTGCATATTCCATAGAATAGTGCTAAAATATAGTTTGCCATACAATTGTATATTAGTTTTTTTATAGTGCATCTTCTTGGTAGAAGTGTACTATCTTTTCGCGTTATATAAAGTACTATAAAAACTAGTATTATAACAATTGTGTGGCAACAAGCGAAGCTGTGCATTTTTACGGTGCGTAGCCCTGCTTGAAAGGCTGCGCATTTTTTATTTGCGCAAAAACACTTTTATCAGAGGAGGCATTTTATAATGCGAAAAAGAAGTTTGTTGTTTTTGACCGCGATAATCGCGGCGGTGTGCTTCTCGCTTGGGCTTTTTGCGGCTTGCGGCGGGAACAATGGAAGCGGTTCGGGCGATAACGGCGGCACGGGCGGCGGAGATAAACCCTCGGGCGAACATACCCATACTTTTGTAGAAACGGTAATCGAGCCGACCTGCACGGAGAAAGGCTATACCATACATAAATGCGAGTGTGGAGAGAAGTATGAGGATAGCTACGTCAGCGCGCTGGATCATAAGCTCGGCGAATGGGAAGTGACAACGCCCGCGACGGAAGAAAAAGACGGCGAAGAAACGAGAACTTGCACGCGCAAGAACTGCGAGTATACCGAAACGCGCAAAATTCCCGCGTTAAGTCATACGCATTCGTATGCGGAAACGGTTATAGAGCCGACCTGTACCGAAAAGGGCTATACCTTACATAAATGTGCTTGCGGAGACGAGTATAAAGATAACGAAACGGAAGCCTTGGGGCATTTGTTCGGCGCGTGGGAAACTATAACGCCCGCAACCGAAGATAGCGAAGGGCTTGAACAAAGGGTATGCGCGAGGAAGAATTGCGGCTTTAAAGAGGAGCGTGCAATACCCGTGCTTTCTCATACTCACCATTATATCACTACGATAGTAGAACCCACATGTACCGAGAGGGGATATACGAAATATACTTGCGAAAAGTGCGGAAACAGCTATAACGCGGACTACGAAAAAGCCCTCGGACATAATTTCGGGGAGTGGAAAGAGATAAAACCCGCGACGGAAGAAGAGGACGGCTTGAAGGAGCGCACCTGCGCCCGTTGCGGAGAAACGGAAGAACAAGCTATCCCCGCAAAAACCCACGAGCATAAGTTTGTGGATACCGTTATAGAACCCACTTGCACGGAAAAGGGATATACCATACATAAATGCAAGTGCGGGGAACAATATGAGGATAGCTACGTCAGCGCGTTAGACCATAGCTTTACGAATTACGTTTTGGACGGAAACGCGACTTGCACGAAGGACGGAACGAAAACGGCTAAATGCGACAGATGCGACGAGACTAAAACGATAGCGGACGAGGGTTCTGCAAAAGGACATAAGCCGAGCGATTATATCTCGGATAAAGAGCCTACCTGCACGGAAGCGGGCAGTAAGCATAAAGAATGTACGGTTTGCGGAGAAACGCTTGAAACGGCAGAAGTACCCGCAAAAGGACACGATTATTCTACCGAATGGACGACGGATAAAGAAGCGACTTGCACGAAAACGGGTATAAAATCTCACCATTGCACGCGTTGCGAAGCTAAAACGGATGAAACGGAAATACCCTTTGCCGCGCATACCTTTGACGACGAAATTTGTTCGGTTTGCGGCGCGGTGGAGCTTATAGAAGCGACGGGGCTTGAATATACTTTGAGCGAGGATGAAACTTATTATATAGTTTCCGAAATGGGAGACTGCACCCGTAAACATTTTATAATACCCGCAACGTATAACGGATTGCCCGTAAAAGAGATAGGCGAAGCGGCGTTTTATAAAAAGTCTGATATTATACAGGTCGTCCTGCCCGATAGCATAGAAAAAATCGGAAACAGCGCGTTTTATCAGTGTCCTGCATTGAAAGAGGTTACTTTCGGAGACGGTCTTCTGACGATAGGCGACAGCGCGTTTTATGGTTGTGATAAAATAGAAAAAATCGTTATTCCCGATAAGGTAACGATTATAGGAAGGGCTGCGTTCAGTTCTTGTAGTTCGCTCACGAGTATAATTATCGGTAACAGGGTGACGAGTATAGGTCAGAAAGCGTTCTATGAGTGCCGTTCGCTCACGAGCGTAACTATCGGAAACAGTGTAGAAAATATAGGGCAGGAAGCATTCAATTATTGCAGTTCGCTTACAAGTGTGACGATTCCCGATAGCGTGACGAGTATAGGTGAAAATGCGTTCTATGCGTGCAATGGTCTGATAAAGTACCTTAAAGGCGTAGGTTACGTTGATAAATGGGCGGTATCTTGTGATACAGCAGTTACGAAAGTAGAATTGAAAACGGATACGGTAGGCATTGCGGAATGGGCGTTCTATAATTGCGACAGTTTAACGAGTGTAACTATCGGTAACAGCGTGACTTCTATAGGCGATAGAGCGTTCGAGAGTTGCGACAGTTTAACGAGCGTGACTATCGGGGACAGCGTGACTTTTATAGGCAGTAGTGCGTTCAGTGTTTGCGAAAGTTTAACGAGTGTAACTATCGGTAACAGCGTGACTTCTATAGGCGAGTATGCGTTCTTTCGTTGCACTTCGCTCGAGAGTATAGTTGTCCCCGACAGCGTGACTTCTATAGGCAATAGTGCGTTCAATACTTGCTACGAGTTAACGAGCGTAACTATCGGTAACAGCGTGACTTCTATAGGTAGTTGGGCGTTCAATTGTTGCTTCGGTTTGACGAGTGTAACTATCGGGAATAGCGTGACTTCTATAGGCGAGGGTGCGTTCTCTTCGGGTAGCAGTTTGACGAGTATAACCGTAGCAAAAGATAATGCAAATTATACATCAATAGACGGTAATTTGTATAGTAAAGACGGTAAAACCTTAATTCAATACGCTATAGGGAAAAATGATACCTCGTTTACAATCCCCGACAGCGTGACTTCTATAGGTAGGGGTGCGTTCTCTGGTTGCTACAGTTTGAAGAGTGTGACTATCGGGGACAGCGTAACTTCTATAGGCGAGGGTGCGTTCTCTGGTTGCTACAACTTAAATATAGTGACTATCGGAAATGGCGTGACGAGTATTGGAGAGTATGCGTTCCGTGCGTGTTATATTACAGATATAAATTACAAATGCAGTATGGAAGAATGGAACAAGATAGAAAAAAGTGAAAGTTGGGATAGAGAAACAGGCGATTACGTCGTGCATTGCACCGACGGTGATATTAAAAAATCTTAACATAAAAGGAGAAAAAAGATGGTAACAAAAGACAACGTTTTAAGATTTCTTTTCAGGGTTACGCTCGGCGACGAGTTTGAAAAAGTCGAAAATCAACAAAGCGAGGACGAAATTATTCTTTCCTGTCTTTGTCTCGGGTGGAACGACGCTTTCAGGCGTACGTTGAAAAATAAAAATGGGGTTGAGATAAATCGCAAAGTTAAAGTGAAAATATTTACTGACCACAAATGTATAGATAGATTCAGAGATTATGCGAATACAGAAAGCTCTGCCGACAAAGCCGATATGCTTGAAGAAATTCGCGACGATATGGCGGGTGATATAAGTAAATATAAGGAAGGAAAATTTACAATCGGGTTAGCTCAAAAGATTTTTAATATCGCCGTAAAGCTGTATGTTTGTATTTATTTGTTTAGTGACGTTTTGGGTGTGAAAAACGTTGTAAAGAAATATGCTTTTGACGAAGCGGACTGTCCCTTGGACGGGATTATTCTTAATAAACTCAATAGAAGAGTGGTCGAGGGCAGTTGGAGCAAGTTGAACGATAAAAAAGAATATATAGATATTCAAGATAGCATAAAAGGCGACAGACTTTTGTTTGATTTTCTTAAATGGTGAATCGACTATTGAGAGTATAAAGAAAGCGGGCGTGATTGCCCGCTTTCTTTCGTTTGCTTTTTATTTTGAGTGGTTGTGGTAGAATCATTTTGAGGGCAATAATATTTTGGCGATAAAATGCAAAAATCGGCGGGAGCAAGCCCCCGCCCTACGGGGCGTAAGAAGTTACCTCGCCCTATGGAGCGCATACAGTTTGTAACTGTATACAACGTTTTAACGCAAAGTATATTGTGTCATTCTGAGCGATGCTTACAAAGACAATCCCGCGAAGAATCTAAAAAGTTACTTTTGTGTAGAGATTCTTCGTAAGAAGGGGCAAGAGGTCGGTCTCAGAATGACAATAATGGGCTTTTGTGTAGAGATTCTTCGTAAGTCCGTCAAGGAAGAGTGGCTCAGAATGACAATCAAAAGTTTCGTGTAGAGATTCTTCGTAAGTCCGTCAAGGAAGAGTGTCTCAGAATGACAATCGGAAGTTTCGTGTAGAGATTCTCCGTTAGTCCGTCGGGGTGGATAGGCTCAGAATGACGAACGGGGGGCGTTCACAGATTCTTCGGAAGAAGGGGCAAGAGGAATGTCTCAGAATGACAAACAGGGGGTGCGTGTAAGCTTTTTACACCAAAGACATCAGCGAAACGCTTCCCCGCTTTCCCCCGCTTTCTTTCGTTTGTTTTCGGCGAGGCGCACGGTTCGCTAATTATCGCAAAAGATTTTTTTCATACCGCTTGCAATCACGAATATTTCGTGATAGAATATTACCGAATTCATCAAGAGGTTATTTATGATTCTTTGTATCGGAGAAATCCTTGCCGATATGATCGGCGAAGCGGCGGGGGCGGACGGCGCGCCTGTATTCAAAATGTTTTGCGGCGGCGCGCCCTTCAACGTTGCCGTAAACGCCAAACAGTCCGGCGCGAAGGTCGCCTTTATCGGCAGAGTCGGCAGAGACCCCGTGGGTAAGTTCCTTATAGATT
>CAVBZJ010000060.1:0-10622 GCA_963599785.1 Anaerovoracaceae bacterium | reverse complement strand
GTTGTTGTCGCCGTTCGTATTGTCCGCGTCGCCGCTTTTATTGTCGTTGCTTTCATTGCTCGAATTGTCGCCTGTATTGTTTGCACTGTCCGTGTCGCTCGGTTTTCCGTTTGTCGGCAAAGAGGGGAATTTGCCGTCGTTTTCGGCGATAAGGTTTATCGTGCGTTCCGCGGCTGAATTTACGTTTAAGTAGTTTTTAAGATTTATGCCGCCCACGATGGTAAAAAGAACGAGTGCGGTTGCGGCGACGGCGATCGCTATAAATTTGAGACGAAGTTTTTTAATCATGCTAACCCTCCAAACGGTAGCCCGCGCCGCGTACGGACTTTATTTTAGCCGAAGAGCCGAGCTTTTTGAGTTTGCTTCGGAGATATGAAATATAAGTCCATACGACGGTAATTTCGGTTTCGGAATCAAAGCCCCACGCCTTTTCCATAATGCTTTCGGCGGAAATCACCGTTTCGGGGGAACGCATAAACAGCTCCGTCACCTGAAATTCTTTGGAAGTCAGAAGAATTTCCGCGCCGCCCCTTTTTAGCTTGAACGACTTTTTATCAAGCTCCAAATCTCCGTAGTAAAGAGAATTTTCGGGCGTTGCCGACTGCCTTCTGGTGACGGCGCGAAGCCTTGCTAAAAGCTCGGTAGCGGCGAAGGGTTTGGAGAGATAATCGTCCGCGCCGAGGTCGAGTCCCAAAACCTTGTCCTCGACCTGATTTTTTGCGGTGAGAATAATGACGGGTATGGAATTCTTTTTTTCGCGCAAAGTTTTAAGAACGGTCAGCCCGTTCATTTTCGGCATCATAATATCGAGAATGGCGGCGTCGTAAACTCCCGAAGAAAGGTAATCGAGCGCGGCTTCTCCGTCGTAAACCGCGTCCACCGAATAGTTTTCGTGCTTTAATATCCGTACGAGCGCGGCGGATAAAGCCCGTTCGTCCTCCGCAAGCAATATTCTCATATAATTCTCCTTTTTAAGTATTACGACACAAAGTCTGTAAACGCATCGTAAACGCCTTGCGAACGTTTCGTCAGACGATTAGTCATTAGTCCAACGATTAGGCAAACGATTCGCGCGCGTATTCATTATATATAATAAGAGTAAAACTTTAACCGAACCTTAAAATTTCGTAAATCATAGTAGACTTTTGTAAAATTTTATAAATTTTCAAGCAGGGTAACGGGGGCGTAAATTTTAACGCTCGTTTTCGTAACTCCCGTTTTTATAACGCCCGCTTTCGTCGAAACTCCCGTTTTGTAACGCCCGCGGGGTTTTACGCTTATTCTTACATCGTCGTGAATTCTAATTTTTTCCTTTGCCGCCGTTGCCGCCGCGCCCGACGGAAGAAGCCCCGAAAGAAACGCCGTAAATATCGAGAACCTCTTTTGCGGCGGCGCAGAGTTTGGTTTTCAGCTTCTCGGGATATAAAACCTTAACTCCGCTGCCGAAGCTCATAAGCTTTGTAATAAGTCCTTCGTCAACGGGCAGGGTTGCCCGCGCGATAAATTTATCTCCGAGCTTTTCCACGTTTTCTATGCCGAGCCATTCTTCGACGTCCGATAAAACGCGCTTATTTACTTCGAACTCAACCGTTTCCGCAATTTTAACGTTGTGCCAGAAATCGAGCGGCAGGTCGGCTTCGGTAAAGCTTTGCTTAACGAAGCTCTCCGCGGTCGCCGTTGCGCTTTCGATTCTGCCGAGCTTAAAAAATCTGAATTCGCGACGAAGCCTGCAAAACGCGTACAGATAAAAAAGCCCCTGTTTAAACACTATAACGTGCGGTTCTACGGTACGCTCGGTCACTTCGCCGTTGCGGTCGTGGTAACGAATCAGCAGACATTTATCGTCTTCTATGCACTTCATAACGACGGCGAGCTTGCTTTTGTAGCCGTGCGCGTCGCCCCAAGGCGCGGCGTCTATGATAAGACCGCCGCTTTTTATTTCAAAGCCGCTGAATTCGTTTTTTCTGGTGGCTTTCAGCTTGCTGACCGCGCCGCTCAGAATCGGATCGGGAACGCTGTTTTCTATGGCGGTGAGGGCGTTTATCGTCGCCTCGAATTCCTTGACGGTCATAAACGTGGAAGAAAGACGGTATGTATCCATAACGGAAAACCCGCCGTTTTTGCCGCGAACGGAATAGAGCGGCACGCCCGCCCGTTCCAGACATTCGACGTAGCGGTAAACGCTTCTTTTGCTGATTCCGTATTTTTCGGCAAGGTACGTCGCGGAAACCGTTTTTTTCGACATCAGGTCGAACAATATTCTTATAACGTATTCGAGCTTCATAAGTATTTCGCCTCGTTTTTTTGAATATATTTTAACATATAAAAAAACTTTTGTAAAGCTGACAAACATATGGCAACAATATTTTGTAAAATATAAGCGTAAACAATCCGAAAAGGAGGACGAAACTATGACTGAACTATTCACGGGCGTTAAAGGCGCGATAAAAAGACTGCTTGCCGAAAAGAAAACGGCGGAAGAAAAAGCACTCGTAACGTTTTATATGACGAAAGAAACGGAGTCGTTCGCGGCAGACGGAAGCGCGGCTGGCAGAGGCTTGTCTCGCGGTCGCGCGGGCGGCACGGCTTGCGGAAACGGGCGCGGCGTTACGGTTATGCGCAAGAAATCGGAGTCGAGCTTTTTGCCGCCCGAAAGAACGACGGCTTTAAGGGAGAGGTCGTTTGCCGCCGCTTTTATGGGAAAAGTAAATAAGCCCGCTGTGCCTAGGTATTCCACGGAAAGCGAGCTTTGGGCGAGAGAGACGGTTTGCCGCGCTATTTTAGCGGCTTGTAATCCGCTATGACCGCCGCGATTTTTCTGCTTGCGTCCTTAACGGGGTGGGCGAGAAATCTGCGCGAAATATTTTTTCTGTCCGCATACACGGAGTCGATTGCGAATAGCAAGGAATCTTTTGTGAGGACGTTTTGTGGGAGAACCGCGCACAACCCGAGCTTCTGAAAGTATTCCGCGTTAAGCACCTGATCTCCGCGTGAATTGCCCTTCGGGAGCGGTACGAGAACGCACGGAATATTTAAGGAGAGCAGCTCGAAAACGCTGTTCGAGCCTGCGCGGGAAACGCACACGTCGGCGCAGACGAAAGCGTCTTCGACGCGGCTTAAAAACTCTGTCTCGAAATAACCCTTTTGTTTGACCATGCCCGAAAGATTGTTTTTGCCGCAAAGGTGAATAACGTTAAAGCGCGGCAAAAGGTCGGGGAGAGCGGCGCGTAGAGCTTCGTTCAGGGCTTTTGCCCCCTGACTGCCGCCCGTGACCAGAAGAACGGGCTTGCCGTCCGTAAAGCCGAAGCTTTTAAGCGCGGCGGTTTTATTTGCGGTGAACAGCTCGCGGCGAATGGGTGCGCCCGCGTACTCGCCGTTTTTAACGTTTGCGGCGGTTTCGGGAAAGGCTGTTAAAACCTTTTTGCAGTAGCTCGCGGCGATTTTGTTTGCAAGTCCCGCGGTGTAATCGCTTTCGTGCGAGACAACGGGAATACCGCGTTTTTTCGCCGCTACGACAACGGGAAGGGAAACGTATCCGCCTTTGGAAAATACTACGTCGGGGGAAAGCTCGTCTAAAATTTTCCCCGCTTTTTTTATGCCAGAAAAAACTTTGAAAGGAATAGAGAAATTTTTAAAAGTAAAACTTCTCACGAGTTTTGCGCAGGGAACGCCGTAGTAGGGAATACCCGTTTTTTCCACGATGCCGCGTTCTATGCCGTTTTCGCTGCCGATATAATAAATCTTATCGAAATCGTTTTTAACGTACGGGAGAAGTGCGAGACAAGGCGTGCAATGTCCCGCCGTGCCTCCGCCCGTAAAAATTAAAGTCGCCATACAATTATATATATGCGTAAAAAGTAAAAAGGTATACGAAGCGGGTTTTACGGCGAGAACGCGCCGACGGCGGCAAAAAGAACTCGCCGCACGGTGCTTCCGCAAACGTCGGCGTAGAAAATTCGGTAAAACATACTTCCGAAAGCGGCGGCGCGGAAAATTCGTCAAACCATATTTCCGAAAGAGGTTGATAAAAAAAGAGGCGGGCGACGATTTTGCTTCGTTCCCTTAAATTGTTTGTTTCAACGGCTTTCGGCGAATTTGTCGTTGCTCCTTTTATGGATAGTAAAAAAAGAAGCCCCTGCGCGAAATATTCGCGCAGGGGCGTTTCATAATTTTTTTAAAAGTCTTTCAAAAATTATTTATCTTCTTCGGAATCGTCTTCCTTGTCTTCGTTCGTTACCGCGTCGCCGAAATCCTGAACGTCGCCGTAAACGTAATCGTCAAGGTTCTTGTTTTCCTCGCCGTTTTCTTCGTTTGCACCGTTTTCTTCGGTCGTTTCCGCAGTTTCCGCGGGTTCTTCCGTTTCGGTTTCGCTTTCTTCTTCGGTTTCAACAACCTTTTTCGTTTTCGGAGCTTTCACGCTCTTCTTATCGGAAGTCTGAATGCGGCTCTTAACGGTGTAGTGCGATTTCGCGTCGCTCTTGTTCGCCTTTCTCTTTGCACGGACGTTCTTAACGATGAGCGCGACTATCGCGAGTACGAGAACAACCGCAAGGAGAATAGTGGAGAACTGCAACCAGAAGGTAGAGGAATCGGTGGTGGCGTTGCAGCCGCTGCCCTTATCGTCGTCGTCCGAAATGTTGTCGTACGGATTAGAATCGACGGGGTCTATGGTGTTGAAGATCGCATATACCATAGAATCGGTTTCAGCCCAGATATAGTTTTCTTTGTATTCTACCTTTTGATCGGGATATTCTTTGTTGAACTTCTTTTCGGTGTCGGTAAGCGCT
This sequence comes from Anaerovoracaceae bacterium, assembly GCA_963599785.1. Lineage (GTDB taxonomy): Bacteria > Bacillota > Clostridia > Christensenellales > Borkfalkiaceae > UBA1259. The sequence continues at coordinate 5,835 of CAVBZJ010000060.1, read as the reverse complement.
CTCGTATAGGAAACCTGCTTGCCGTTTTCGATAGCGATACGTCCTGCCGCGCCGAGCGGGTTAGAGGAGTCGCTGAACGCCTGCGCCATACTCGCGGGTTCGGTGAACGCGGAGGAGGTGGAGACGCTTACGCTCTTTATAAAGACGTAACCGTTGCTTGCGGTCTGGGTGGAGTTATCTCTGCCGCCGTTCCATACTTCTACGCGGAAGTCTTTGGAAGATGCTCCTGTCGCAACGTAGAACTCAACGGTGAGCCAACCCTTTTCCATCATATCGGAAGTGATTGCGCGCTGTAATTTGTGAGAGGTCGCAACGGGTGCGCCGTTTACGTTTTCGGTAAGCTCCATAACCTCTTTGTGCTTGCCCGCAACGTCCGCGAGACAAACGTACGCGGTTGCGTTGCCGACAACGCGGAGGGTTACGGTAACCTTTGCATAAGAGCTTGAAGAAACGGTGTTTTTAGTACCGATAAAGCCGTAATGCTCTGCGCCGTCGTTATAAATAACGATAGGCTGAATATCGTCGTCGTCTTCTTTAAGACCGAGCGCGGCGGTAAGCTCTTCGCTGCCGTAAGCCGCAAGGTACTTGCTGTTGATAAGTCCCGCATAGCTCTTACCCGCTTCGATTGCCTTGCCGACTCTGTCGTTCACCTCGGTATCAAGAACTTCCGTACCGTTATCTTCTTTAACGTAGATATGGTTAGCGGTGATGCCGTAGAAGCCCTTGGGCGCGGTGGGGTGGAAGAGTATTTCGCCGATATTGCCGGGGGCAACCGAAATATCGTAGCTTTCGTTTTTGGAGGGTTCGGAATAATCCGAATTATAACCCGAGTAAAGCGCGACGGTCGCGTCCGCTTTGGACGAGAAGAAGGAGTAGAGCTTGTACGCGGGGGTATCGCTGCCGTCCTCGTAATCGTCGGAATCTATTTTGCCGGTAACTACTTCGAGGTCGGAAAGGGTAATTTCGCCGCTTGCAAGTCCCGCAAGGTTAGCGGTTGCAACGTCCGCAGGACCGACAACGATGTCGAAGTAGAATTCTCTCGCGCCGTCCGTGAAGTTGTTTTTGAATAAAAGCTCGCATTTAATCGCGTCTTCGCCGACCGTGGAATAGGTGGTAGCCGCCGCAGTCTTTTTGTATTCGCCGCCGGAAACCTTATCGAACACGTCTACGGTAACGGTAGTCGAACCGAGCTTGTTCAGGAGGTTGGTGAGATTAAAGGTCGCGTAAAGATAAGACTTCGCGCCGAGGGTGAAATCGGCGGAACCGTCTTTAACGGAAACGGTCGCGCTCGCGTTTTTGAGCGTAAGAGTGAGACTGCCGTTATTCGATGCGTGCGCGGTAATCGCGCTGTCCGCGGCGATGGTTTTGCTGGTGATATATTCTCCGTTTTCGGTCACGTTGGACTTGGTGAATTCTGCGGAGGAGGGGAAGTCAACCGTTCTTCTTTCTTCCGAAAGGTTAGCTTCTACGGAAGCTTCGAGATCCATAGAGTAAGCGTATTCTTCGGTAGAAGAAACGGTCGCGTTACCGACGATTGCGTCCTTCGAGCCGTAAGCCATAACGCTCTTGACCGCGCCCTCGGGAATCTGTTCGTTTTCTTCTAATTTAGAAACGATAACGTCGTCGAAATAAACGGTACCTTCGGCGAAAAGTCTTCCGTCGTCGGAATCCTTGCCGCCTCTGCCGAGCGCGAGAACGATGCCGAAAGTCGAATCGTAATCGGCGTCGCCTTCAATATATATAGTATATTGCTTCCATTCGCCGTTCGTGTTTATGTTTTCGATTCTGTATTCGGACTGGCTGTTGCCGCCGACGGAGTTCGTAAAGCGAACGTTCGCGAGGGGGGACTCGTCGGTCGTAGCGGTAAGGTTAAGCGTTTTAACCCAGAACGTAACCTTATAGGTTTCGCCCGCTTTGACGGTGACGGTGGAGGAAGAAGTGACCTTCTGCGCCGTGCCGTAGCCGTAGTCCTCGGACTTCGCGTAGTTGTTAAGCATATAAACGTACTTGTCGCCGTCTTTTCTCGCGGGGTTCGCGGGGAAAACGTTTGTGCCGTCGTAGCCCTTATGCTCTTTGATGAAGGTGTTCATATCGCTGTCGGAAGGATCTTCCTTGTCCATAGCGGCGATAACCTCGCTTCTGTAAGCGTTTCTGACGTACGCGACGAAATCGGAATCCTTGTAAAGCGTGTTAAGAAGCTCCGTCCAGCCTTCGTCGGTGGTATCGACTACGCCGGAATTGACGGTAGAACTCGTCGAATTCTCGGTGGACTTGGACCAGCCCGAAGGGGAAGCCACGGGGAAATCCGTGAAAAGCTTGGTAGTCAGATTGTAGGAGAACTTGGAGTTAGTGATAAACTCGCTGTCGTCCTTATCCGAATAGGTGTAGCTCGGATCGGTCACGCTTTCGCTCTTATTGCACGCGGTGAGCGTGAATAAAGACGCGCTTAACGCGCATAGGAGAGCGAGCAAGACTACAAGTCCGTGTTTGAGTTTGTTTAAGCGATCGTTTCTTGTCATAAAATCACCCTTTAAAAGTTTTCGGTTTCGTTTTTCTTGCGCGGAAAAACCGATTTTCAAATCGGCTTATACCGTTTACCAAACTATTATATAAGATTTTTCGATAAAAATCAACCGTTAATTGCTATTTAAGAAAAAAGATAATGAAAATTTTTGTTTTGCAGACAATATTTTTATGAAAAATACCGCAGTCGTCGCAAAAAAGAAGAAATCCGTTTCGGAAACCGCTTCCGAAGCGGCTGAACGGAAAACGAAAACGAGAAAAAGTCAAACCGAAAAGCGCGGAGAAACCGCGGAAATCAAAACGCCGCAGAAAAGGACTCGCGCGGATAATGAAAAGCAACGGAGAAAAACGCGCGCCGATACCGAAACGCCGACAGAAGAGAATAAAAAGCCCGTAAAGCACGAAAAGCTGTATTCGGTGCTGACGGGCGCAAGCGCGGGGCTTATCAACGGAGTGTTCGGCGGCGGGGGAGGAATGATAGTCGTTCCGATGCTCGTTTATCTTCTCAAAAAAGAGCCGAGAGTAGCGCACGCCACGGCGATACTTCTGATACTGCCTATGTCGATAGTGAGCGGACTTTTATACGCTTCGTTCGGCTCGTTCCGCTGGCAGACGGGCTTGCCCGTAGGAATAGGCGTGGTTATAGGCGGCGCGCTCGGCGCGGTGCTTCTCGGCAAGCTTTCTTCAAAATGGATAATCGTAGTATTTTCGCTCGTGATGGCGGCGGCGGGCGTTAAAATGCTGTTTTTTTAAGCGCAAATAATCGCGGAACAAAAACGGCGGAATAAAAGCGACGGGGAAAAAGATGAAAATAAACGGGTTGATAAGTGCTTTTATAAGAAAAACGCGATGGAATTTCAATAAAGGTTTAAGTTTGGGGGATTATTATGTTCGTTGAATATTTGTGGTATGCGTTTGCGGGCGTACTCGGCGGAGTGCTTGGCGGAATGGGTATGGGCGGCGGAACGGTGCTTATACCTCTTCTCGGCATATTTTACGACGTTTCGCAGCACGCGGCGCAGGCGATAAATCTTATCAGCTTTATACCTATGGCGGCGGTGGCATTGTTCGTGCATATAAAAAACAAGCGGGTAGATTTCCACGGCGTGCTGTACGTCATACTTTCGGGCGTATGTACCTGCGTGGCGGGCGCGTATATAGCGAGAGCGGTTTCGGGCGCGGTTTTGCGCAGGTGCTTCGGCGGTTTTTTGCTTCTTCTGTCCGTATTTCAGCTCGTGACGGGGTTAAGGAAACAAAAATAGCTTCGCGCGGGGAAAGTCGGGAAGCAGGGCAAAGTCGTTGCCGTGCGGAAGTTTGTCGGAATTGCCAGATAACGGTGACGAAAGGGCGTTCGCGGGGCTTGTCCGTTTGTGCAGTTTGCCCAAGCGCGGGGCGGCTTTGAATTATCGCGTTTTCGGGCGGAAATTGATAAAAATTCACAAAAACAGCTAAAAAAATACGGACGTTTTGAACCTTTCGTACATAAAATAAAAAATCGGCTAATCGTGCCGAAAAATATGCACAAATTTAAAAAAACGTATTCACAAACACAATATCTTGTGGTATAATGTATCCGTCGAAGAAAATGCAAACGATTGAAAAGGCGCGCGGAAAGCGCGGAATCGGGAAATAAAAATCAAGGATTTGTTAAAATAAAACAAAAAGGGTGACACAGTGGAAAGAATAGCAATTATCGATTTGGGATCAAACACCGCAAGACTGCTTATCGTGGACGTTTCCGAAAACGGACATTATCAGATAGTGGATCAGCTCAAAGAAGCTCCGAGACTCGGAGAAGGTATGGAAAGAGACGGGTTCTTGAAGCCCGCCCGTATACAGGAAACGATAAGAACGCTCAAAATGTTCAGAAAGCTTTGCGACGTGAACGGAATAGAGCGCGTAATCGCGGTAGCGACCGCGGCGGTCAGAAGAGCCAAAAACCAGAGAAGCTTTCTGGACGAGGTTTCGGCAACCTGCGGCATCAAGCTTCGGGTACTCAGCGCGGAGGAAGAAGCGATTTACGTTTACCGCGGAGTTATCAACACTATGGACGTGCCTCGCGGACTGATACTCGAAATCGGCGGCGGCAGTACGAAAATCATTTATTATAACAGAAGAAACCTTCTGCACTACGAAACGCTTCCGTTCGGCGCGATAACGCTTACGGAGCTTTTCGCGGGGGACGGACTTACGCCCGAACAGCAGTGCGCAAAGGTCGAAGAATTCTTTACCGAACACTTAAAGAATATAGAATGGCTTAAAGACGTCGATCCCGACACGCAGTTTATAGGCGTAGGCGGCTCGTTCCGTAATCTTTGCAGAATGACCAAGATTATGAAAAAATATCCGCTCCGTACCATACATAACTACGTCGTGCAGGACAGCGACTTCGGTCACGTTTACGACCTTTTGAAGAGTCTCGACCTTGACAGAAAGAAGAAGATAAAAGGCTTGTCGAGCGGAAGAGCGGACATTCTGCCCAGCGCGCTCGCGGCAATCTCCGCGTTCAAGAAGTATATGAACCTCGGCAACGTGATAATCAGCGGAAGCGGACTTCGTACGGGAATAATGTTCAACTACGCCGTGCCTTCCACGGTGGACAAGCCCGTTTCGGACGTTATGGGATTCAGCCTGAACGCCCTTCTCGATTATTACGGAGAGGATAAGACTCATATCGAGCAGGTGGTTATGCTCGCGATACAGCTCTTTAAGCAGCTCCGCGTTCTGCATAAGTTCCCGAGACAGTATCTGAGAATATTGAAGGTCGCGGCGTATCTCTACGAAGCTGGCAAGAAGATAAGCTTTTATAACTTTGAAAAGAATAGCGCGTATATGATACTCAATTCGCCCATAAACGGCGTAAGCCACAGAGACCTCGTTATGGCTTCGTTCGTGTGCAGCTGCACGGGAATAGACGACGTAAATCCGCAGGAATGGGCGCGTTATCACGACCTTGTCGGCGACGAGGATATAGACGCGGTGAGAAAGATGGGCGTTATGCTTAAAATAGCGAGCTGTCTCGACAGAAGCCTTTCTTCGATAGTTACGGGCATCAACTGCGATATACTCGGCGATTCGGTCATAATGAAAACGGAGCTTGCGGGCGACGCTACGCTCGAAATCAACTCCGCAATGGAGATCGGCGCGGACTTCCGTAAGATTTTCAAAAAGAATCTCGAAATACTTTAACGGAGAGAAAAAGGAAAACGCCGTGAATTGCCGCGGCGTTTTTATTTAAAGAGGTGAATTATGGCGGCGGTAAAGCTTGCGATAGATTTTGACAGCGCGTGTACGAATATCTACCAGATAGGC
>CAVBZJ010000059.1:0-10652 GCA_963599785.1 Anaerovoracaceae bacterium | reverse complement strand
GTCCGATGCCGTTCTGCGTGCTGGACGAAATCGAAGCGGCGCTCGACGAGGCGAACGTAGACAGATTCGCGAGATACCTGCAAAAATTCTCCAAGGAGACACAATTTATAGTCATCACGCACAGAAAGCCGACTATGGAGCTTGCGGATTCCTTGTTCGGCGTAACGATGCAGGAAAAGGGCGTGTCGAGGCTGGTTTCGGTCAAGCTTTCGGACGTTGCGGATATAGAAGGCAAAGATCTTGCATAGAATAATAAACGGGATAAAAAATGGGCTTTTTCGGTAAACTGAAAGCCGTTCTTGCGAAAACGCGGGACGGAATAGCAAAAAAACTTAACGACCTGTTCGCCAAAAACAAGCTCGGCGACGAGTTTTACGACGATTTGGAAGACGTTCTCATTTCCTCGGACGTATCGGTGGCGACCGCAACCGAAATCGTGGAAGAGATAAAGGATACGGCGATAAAAGAGAAGTGCCGCGACAAGGAATACGTTACGAAGCTTCTTAAAGACGAGCTTTACGACACGATAAACTACGCCGATCCCATCGACCTCAAAACGCCGCTCGTACTGATGATAATCGGCGTGAACGGCGTGGGCAAAACCACGACCATCGGCAAGCTCGCGAACAAATTCGTGAAAGACGGAAAAAGCGTGACGATAGCCGCGGCGGACACCTTCCGTGCGGCGGCTTCGGAGCAGCTGACAGTCTGGGCGGAGCGTGCGAAGGTGAGAATAATAAAGCACGCGGAGGGCGCGGACGCTTCGGCGGTCGTTTACGACGCGATACTTTCGGCAAAGGCGAAAAATACCGACGTGCTTATAATCGACACCGCGGGGAGACTTCACGTTAAATCCAACCTTATGGAAGAGCTTAAAAAGATGGACAGGGTTGTAAAGCGCGAATATCCCGAAGCGAACTATAAAAAGCTTATCGTTTTAGACGCGACGACGGGGCAGAACGCGAGCAGTCAGGTAGAAGCGTTCGGAGAAGCCGTAGGAGTTGACGGAATAGTTCTGACGAAGCTCGACGGCACGGCGAAGGGCGGGTTTATAATCTCGCTTTCGTACGAGAAGGAAGTGCCGGTGGTGTTCGTCGGCACGGGCGAGAAGATAGACGATATAGAGGAATTCGACGCGCACGAATTTATAGACGGATTGTTTTAACGATAAAAAGGGCGGGGCGCGACGCTTCGCCTTTTTTGAATAAAAAACGGGAAATCGGCATAATTTCGTCGTTCGGAAGGTATATAAAGAAGAGGGACTAATGAAAAAAATCGCGTTAATCGGCAGTACGGGATCGATCGGCGTGCAAACGCTCAACGTCGTCAGGAGAAATCCCGATAAATTCAGGATAGTATCGCTTGCGGCGGGGAATAATATACTTGCGCTCAAAGAACAGGCGCGCGAGTTCAAGCCGCTCGTGGCGACCGCGGCAAAACGCCCTTCTTACGGGGACGTCGCGACGGGTGCGGAATGCTTTTACGGCGAAAACGCGTTTACCGAAGCGATTATAGACGAAGCTGATATAGTCGTCGTCGCGCTCGTGGGATTTAAGGGCATAATCGCGGTGTTAGACGCGCTGAAAAAGAATAAAAACGTCGCTCTCGCGAATAAAGAGAGCCTCGTCGTCGGCGGCGCGCTCGTCACGGAAGAGGCGAAAAAGCGCGGACTTAAAATCATACCGATAGACAGCGAGCATTCTGCGATATTTCAGGCACTCGATTTCGACGTAACCCGTCCGTTTGAAAGGCTTATACTGACGGCTTCGGGCGGCGCGTTCAGAGATTATACCGAGAAACAGCTGGCTTCCGCGACGGCGAAGGACGCGTTAAAGCACCCGAACTGGAATATGGGCGCGAAGATAACGGTGGATTGCGCCACGCTCGTAAACAAGGCGTTCGAGGTGACGGAAGCGAAATGGCTGTATAACGCGCCGTTCGATAAAATAGAAGTGATAGTCCACAGAGAAAGCATAGTCCATTCAATGGTCGGGTTTAAGGACGGCTCGGTGATAGCGCAGATGAGTTATCCCACGATGGAAATTCCCATTTCGCTCGCGCTGTCCTATCCCGAAAGGCTTGTTTCTAACGTGAACGGGTTAGATTTTGAAAAATTAGGCAAACTAACCTTCGAGCCGCTCGACAGAAAGCGTTTTCCGTGTTTTGACCTCGTGGTGAACGCGGCAAAAGCGGGAGGGGGGTATCCCGCCGTGGCGAACGGCGCGAACGAAGCGGCGGTTTCGCTGTTTTTGAAGGATAAAATCGGGTATAACGATATATATAACGCGATAAGCGGCGCGCTCGACTCGTACCGCGAGGAAAAAATAACCGACTACGAAGGGTATAAAGCGGCGGACGAATACGGCGCGAATTTCGTAAAAAACAAATACGGGGTGTAAATGGAGTTTCTATTTCTCGCAAGCTTTGCGCAAATAATGCAGTACGCGGGGTACGTTTTGATAGCGGTGCTGGTGCTTCTCGCGAACATAACGGTACACGAGTTCGGACATTATATCACGGGCAAAATGCTGGGGTTCGGCATAGAAGAATTTGCGATAGGCTTCGGACCGAAGCTGTTTTCCAGAACGAAAAAGAACGGGGAAGTCTTTTCGATAAGGCTTTTGCCGCTCGGCGGTTTTTGCGCGTTTCTCGGCGAGGATAAAGACGAAAGCGATCCGAAAGCTTTTAATAACCGAAAGCCTTGGCAAAGGCTTATCGTACTCGTTGCGGGCGCGACTATGAACTATCTGTTCGCACTGCTTATGATCTGCATTATGTTCGGCGGTTACGGCACTACCGCGCTTATGGCGTACGAGGTTTCGGAAGAAAATCCCTCAGGTATAACTCTGACGGAAGAAAATTCGTTTCTCTCCCGCGATAAAATCGTGACGGCGGAGGGAAAGAATGTGTTTATCGTGACCGACCTGATTTCTGCGGTGAACGGTAAAAAAGCGGGCGAAGAAGTCAGGTTCGATATAGTGCGAGGCGGCGAAAAGAGGTCTTTGAACGTACTCGTTCGCGCGGACGCGGATTTCACGAGTGTAGAAGATATAGCGGGGCTTTGCCGTTCGCTCGGAATAAAATACGAAACGGACGAAAGCGGCGCGCTGACAGCGCACGGACTTGCGACGACCTCGGTGCGGCGCGGCTTTTTCACGACGATAGGATGCGCGTTTCAGTATTCGATGCGGCTTGCGGGAACGGTGTTCACGGTATTGCATCAACTGCTTACGGGTAAGCTCGGCATAAGCTCGCTCGGCGGCACGATAACAACGATTTCCGTCGCGGCGAACGTTATAAAGACGGGTAAATTCTGGGGCTTTCTCAATATCGCTTCGTTTATCGGGGTCAACCTCGCGGTGTTCAACCTGTTGCCGATACCCGCGCTCGACGGCTCGCGCGCGCTGTTTGCCGTGATAGAGTGGATAAGGGGCAAGCCGCTCAATCGCAAGGTGGAAGGGATAATTCACACCGTCGGTTTTATCGCGATACTGCTGTTCGCCGTTTTCGTAGACTTGCAGCGTTGCTTTTAAGAGAAATTTTCAGCGGTGAACGAAAGCGAAAAACCGTCTTTGGCGCGTTCCGAATGCAACACTTTAAAGCGTTTTACGCGGCGTTTTTGCTTTGTAATGATAAAATTCGCATTTTCGCCTAAATGGCGGTGCCGAGTTCTCTCACGCCGTGCGGCGATTCGGTTTGATAAAAAATAATTATATTCGTTATAAAATATTTATATAAAGAATACGCGAGCGAAAAAGCGCGCATTGTGCTAAAATAATGTTTAGATAAAGTGAAAAAAATACTTGTCGAAAAAATTCGGAGGAAACGATTATGGCAATAAAAAACGCATATCTTCTTGATCTTCTCAAAAGAACGGAAAAGAGAAATCCGGGCGAACCGGAATTTATTCAGGCTGTGACCGAAGTGTTCACTTCGCTCGAACCCGTCATCGAAAAGCGTCCCGACCTTGTGGAAGCGGGTGTTCTCGAAAGACTCGTAGAGCCCGAAAGACAGATAATGTTCCGCGTTCCGTGGACGGACGACAGCGGAAAAGTTCAGGTCAACAGGGGATTCAGAGTGCAGTTCAACTCCGCGATAGGACCTTATAAGGGCGGCATAAGACTTCACCCCTCGGTGTACCTCGGCATTATAAAGTTCTTGGGCTTCGAACAGGTTTTCAAAAACAGTCTTACGACTTTGCCTATGGGCGGCGCAAAGGGCGGTTCGGATTTCGATCCGAAAGGCAAATCGGACGCGGAAATTATGCGTTTCTGCCAAAGCTTTATGACCGAACTTTGTAAATATATCGGCGCGGATTGCGACGTTCCGGCAGGCGACATAGGCACGGGCGCGCGCGAAGTCGGCTATATGTTCGGTCAGTACAAGAGAATAAGAAACGAGTGGGTAGGCGTGCTTACGGGCAAGGGCTTGACCTACGGCGGAAGCCTTGCGAGAACGGAAGCCACGGGCTACGGACTTTGCTATTTTACCAACGAAATGCTTACCGCAAACGGTTCGAGCTTCGAGGGTAAAACCGTGCTTGTTTCGGGTTCGGGCAACGTTGCGATTTACGCGTGCGAAAAAGCTAAAACCTACGGTGCGAAGGTCGTTGCGATGAGCGATTCCAACGGCTATATATACGATAAAAACGGAATAGACCTTGCCGCGATAAAGCAGATAAAAGAGGTCGAAAGAAAGAGAATCAAAGAATATCTGAATTATCATAAGGACGCCGAATATCACGAAGGTTGCAAAGGCATCTGGACGATTCCGTGCGATATAGCTCTTCCTTGCGCTACGCAGAACGAAATCGACGGCGAAAGCGCGAAAATTCTTATCAAAAACGGTTGCAAGTGTGTTTCGGAAGGCGCGAATATGCCTTCCACTCCCGAAGCGATCGACGAATACCTTGCAAGCGGGATTCTTTACGGTCCTGCGAAAGCGGCAAATGCGGGCGGCGTTGCTACGAGCGGTTTGGAGATGAGCCAGAACTCCATAAGACTTTCTTGGAGCTTTGAAGAAGTAGACGAAAAACTCCACGGCATAATGAGAAGCATATTCAAAGCTTGCGACGAAGCGGCGAAAGAATACGGTATGCCGGGCAATTATATGGCGGGCGCGAACATCGCGGGCTTCCTTAAAGTGGCGGAGGCGATGAAGGCGCAGGGTAACGTTTAATAAAATTCAATTTTATAAATAATGCGAAAAGCATGGGTTGCGGGTTTACGATAAATGGCAAAACCTTTGAAAATTTGTGCTGTGTTTAACGCAAAAAAGCGATTGCCGCAAAATTCAAGAAAAACGACGGTAAATCGTAAGGAGAATTTTAATAATTTCTTTGTTTTTGCGTAAAAAGCGATTAGTATTTAATTGTGTGGCAAAATTAAATTATGTGACGAAAAAATCCTTGCGGGGAACGGATAGCTTCCGTACACCCGTAAGGATTTTTTTATTTTAAAACGCAATTATATAAGCGTTTATAACCGTTCAAAAAATTAAAAAATGGGTAAAGTATGAAATTAAAACTATCCCCGCCGTCGCGTTTATATTATACTCGGGTTAAAATATCGTTTTCTGCCGAGATTGCGTTTATAAACTATGTTTTTATGAAAGACGTAAAAAATACGGGAAAAAATAAAAGGTAAACACTATCGGCAAAATTTTCCCCGCCGTTGCGTTTTTATATATTCGTGTAAAATATCGCTTTTTTGCCGGGTTGTTTTTTTATATTATATGATTTATCAACTCTGAATTTGTTGTTTTCGATTTCCTTTTTGGTGCGGATTGACAATTTTATGTTTGATTTGGCTTGTTCCCGATATAATAAGAACTTGCGTTTATTATTTCCGATACAAGAAGCCAAAAACAACGCGACACGGGGCACCGGCTTCTTGTATCAGAACAAGGAGAAGCGTTTATTCGTAGGTTTCGGGCATAAAACGCCTGTACCGCCGCGGCATATAGCCGTCTTGCTGACGTAAATTTTTGCGCGCTTCGATATTTATTTCACGGTAATACGTTCTGAAAAGCTCCTCGAATTTCGTTTCCTTTTCGGATGGTATGAAGGTTGCCGCAAGCTTTGTTTGGTCTAAAATCAACTCGTAACCGTTAGATACAGCAATTTTTCCGCGTTTTACGTCGTGGATAACGAACGGAAGTCCCGAAAGTCTTTTGACGAAATGCGGGGCGACGAGCGCGGTAACGTCGTTATCGGGCGAAAAACGCGCGTAAATAACGCCGCCGTGCGATTCCGAAAATCTTAAAAAACCTTTTATTCTGTGCACCTCCGTCCAGACTTTTTTGACAATGAAAGTAAAATCCGAAACCGTTTTGTCCGCAAGGTTGCCTTTAATGTCCTTTTTCAGAAAAAGCGTTTTGTACGCAAATCGAAAAGCGTAAAGCGCGGCGTTTTCGTCGGAAGAACAAAGACAGGTTTTAAGCGACGAAATTATTCCGTAACCGCCGTAATTTACGAGAGCGTCGTTGATTCTTTCGGCTTTTTTGCAGTCTGTTTTTATCTCGAAAACCTCGTCCGCAAATCCTTGTTGCCTGTTTTCTTCGTAATAAAAGACGGCTTCGGGTATAACGCTCTTTTCAAAGCTGAAAAAGAGTGCGCAAAGCAAAGCGTTTATATCGTTTTCAATAATAAAAACTTTCATAATTCACCGATTTTTTTAAATATTGTGTTAAAATCTAAATTACAATTCGCCAGTAAGTGCGGAAATTGCCGAATTTTCGCGAATAATATTTTCGCGATTTCCCGAAATCGAGGCATTTTCGTTCAAAACGGCTTTCTTGTTAAAATCGGGCAAAAAACCCTTTTGCGAAAACATAGAAAGCTGTTCGTAACTCGTTCCGCTTTCCGCCGCGATGAGTGAAAGCTTAACCGTTTCCGCGTTTTCAGTGCCGAAAAATTTTCCGTCGCAGGTAATGAAATGCACGGCGCGTTTAAGAGTTACGCGCATACGCTTCAAGTCCTCGAACGTAAGGCGGGTATACCTTCTCGCCGCGCGGATACGCATCGCGGAGCGCACGCCGATACCGGGTACTCGCAACAGCTCCGCAAAGGAAGCCTTGTTGACTTCTACGGGAAAGAGGTTCATATGTCGCATCGCCCAAGCGCATTTCGGATCGTATTCCTCGGAAAGATTGCCGTTGCCGTCGGTGATTTCTTCTGCGGTAAAACCGTAAAATCTCAACAGCCAGTCCGCCTGATACAACCTGTTTTCGCGTATTTTGGAGGCGGGGCGGACGGGGAGCAACGAATTATCGAAATTCGTCGGCTGATACGCCGAATAATAAACGCGCTTCAAGCGGTAATTTTTGTACATATATTCGGTGAGGTTCAAAATATGCGCGTCCGGCTCGGGCGAAGCCCCTATAATCATCTGCGTAGTCTGTCCCGCGGGTAAAAAGTCCTTTCTTCGTTTAAAACCCTCGTCGAAATATCTGTCCGTCGCGAGCATTTTCATCGGCGCGATTATAGCGTTTTTGTTTTTCTGCGGCGCGAGCAGTTTAAGACTTTTTTCGGTCGGAAGCTCAACGTTAAAGCTCATTCTGTCCGCTAAAAACCCCGTTTTTTCTATAAGAAGCTTGTCCGCGGAGGGTATTCCTTTAACGTGAATATACCCGTTAAAGCGATAAACTTTTCGGAGTAACCTCACCGTTTCGTATAACCGCTCCATAGTGTCGTTCGGGCTTTTGAAAATTGCGGAGGAAAGGAACAAGCCTTCTATATAGTTGCGTTTGTAAAATTCTATAACCAGCTCGCAAATTTCCTGCGGAGAGGCGGTGGCGCGCGGCGTGGAGTTGGATCGCCTGTTGGAACAGTACGCGCAGTCGTAAACGCAGTCGTTGGACATTAGGATTTTAAGGAGCGATATGCACCGCCCGTCCTGCGTGAAGGAATGGCAGATGCCCGCAAAGCTCGCGTCGCCAATTTCGCCATTTTTATAGCTTCTGCGAGAACCTGAGGAAGAACACGAAACATCGTATTTTGCGGCGTCCGCAAGTATGGCAAGCCGTTTTTCGTCTATCATATCTCCGTTCTCCAAAATTTGCGCATCAAAGCGTTTCTCTGTTTTTCGTTTATAAGTATATCACGGCATAATTTAAAAGTCAAACAAATGTTCGTGTTTTTAAAATCTTTTTTTCTGTTGCATTTTTCCCGCGCATATGTTATACTCATATTATACTAATACTGAACGAACGATTAGTCATTATTAAAAGAGGGCGTAAATGAAAACGACAAAGCGACAGCACGACGAGAAAAAACAGGAAATAATGGAGAAGTGTTTTGAATGTTACGCCGAAAACGGACTTAACGGTACGGGCATAAAGGCTCTTGCGAAGGCTTGCGATTGTACGACGGGTAATCTTTACTGTTATTTCAAGAATTTAGACGAATTGATTATAGAATCCACGGCGCATTGTATGGCGAAGGTAGAGGACGATTTTATGCTGAAAGCCCCGAAGGATTTTGCGGAAGCGATGCGTTTTATAGACGAAATTCCGTATTGGACGGCGCAAAAGCACGGGAAAAAATACAGACTTATGTATCAGGTATACACTCATCCGAAGTATATTGCATACGGTAAGCAATTTTTTGAAGGGGTAAATCGGCGTTACGCGGAATATGCCAAGATTTTGGAAACAAGGCTCGGAGTTCCGCACGACGCGTTGATTCCGCTTATATTCATACTCGTGCGGGCGAGCGTGCATTACGCATTGTTTGAGGACGAATACTATCTTAAAAGTCAGCTCGGAGTGTTAAAGCAATGCGTGGCGGCTTTTGCGGAAAAGTATAAGGATAATAAACCTGAAACCTAAACCGTTGACGAAAAATAATTGCCGTGAACGGTTTGCGGCTTTTTGAGGGCGAAAGCTTCTGTAAGGAGTCGCGGTAATATAAAATCATTTCAGAAGGAGGCAACGAAATGAAGAACTCAAAAAATCTGTTTATAGCTACGGTATCCGTGCTGTGTTGCGTCATATTGGCGTTAAGCGTAGCCCTCGGCGTGGCGTGCGGCGGGGCGAAGAAAGGCATTCCCGAAGTCAGAAATAACGGAACGACTATTCAGTGGAAATACAGCGACGAAAACGAATGGCGCGACCTTGTTTCTCTCGAAGAACTTAAAGGCGCGGCGGGCGAAAACGGTAAAGACGGAATTGACGGGCAAGACGGCGTTGACGGAAAAGACGGAAAAGACGGCGTAGACGGGAAGGACGGCATCGACGGTAAAGACGGACAAAACGGCAAGGACGGCGTCAACGGTGCGGACGGCAAAAACGGTAAAACCGTTGAAGTGAGAACGTCGGATTCTTACATACAGTGGAGATACGAGGGCGGCGAATGGCTGAATCTTGTTGCGCTTGCTGACCTCAGAGGACCTGCGGGGCAAAACGGCACGAACGGCGTAAACGGAAAAACGCCCGAATTTCGCGTGAACGAAGGCGTATTGCAATGGCGTTACGAAGGCGACGAGGTATGGTTAAATTTATACGACCTTTCCTCGCTTAAAGGTCTTGACGGCAAAGACGGAAAAGACGGTTTGAACGGAAAAGACGGAGAAAACGGCAAGGACGGAACCAACGGCAAGGACGGAACCAACGGCAAAGACGGGCAAGACGGTAACACGCCGTTTATAGGAGAAAACGGAAACTGGTGGATAGGCACGACCGACACCGGAGTGAAAGCAGAGGGAAAGGACGGCGCGAAAGGCGAAAAAGGAGATAAAGGCGATAAGGGCGACGCGGGCGAAAAAGGCGCGGACGGAAAGGACGGCAGCAGTCTCGGTTGGTATTACGGTGTAAGCAGTATGACTCAGACGTTCCTTTTCCGCGGTCCGGTTGCGGTGTGGTTTAATTACAAGTTGAGCAGCGGCGATCTTATATCCTGCAACCAGAATACGGTTACGCTCAAAAAAGGTCATACATACAGCTTGTGTATCAGCGGTTCGATTGAGCTAAGCGCGAATAACGACGAGCAAAAAATACGCGTTGTGATGACCGACGGTTACGATAACGAGCTATGCAAAAATCTTACGAGAATCAACGACATCGGTGAATGTAAAAAACAGAAATGGTTTCAGCAAACGTTCACGTTTAACAGAATATATAACGCGAAGGACACGGAGGTTACTCTTAAATTCTATTTTGAACAGGAGAATTACAACGCGATTTTGGAGTCGTTTAACTGCATGCTTACGATAATCGCGCTCGACTAAAAAGCGGAAAACGTGGCGCAATAAAAGTTGCGGCAACCGAAAAGCAACCGAAAAACGACAAAGAAACGACCGAAACGCAACCGAAAAGCATTTGAAACGCGATAGAAAAGCCGATACAAAAAGGCGACGTGAAAAAGAATCAGCCCGCTCTTCCGACAGGAAGAGCGGGCTGATTAACGTAAGCAAGAAGTATTAAATCGAATTTTTTTCGAGCGGTTCGAGGCTTTTTCCGTAAAAATTTATACATTTCATCGTGATACCCACGACGTTTTCCACGGAATCCTTGCAGTCCGATTTAAGCCATTCGGTGACGATAGCCATAAGTCCGTTAAGTGAAAACGCCATAATATATTTCGTCTCGCTTTCTTTAACGTTAAATCGCGCGAGTATCGGCTCGAAAACGCTTTTAAACAGCATGGCGTAAGT
>CAVBZJ010000058.1:0-10951 GCA_963599785.1 Anaerovoracaceae bacterium | reverse complement strand
GTAAATATCCGTACCGAAGGTCTCGGCTTTTATCCTTACAACCCCGTCCTTATAATCAAATAAAGAAGCGTCTAATTTTTCCTCATTTGCGGACGCGCGTACTATTTTACCGATATCCGTAGCTTCGGGAAGCGCGATCTCAAAGGTTTTCGTTCCCGCGCTCTCGTATTTTCTCTTTTGTTGCGACTTGTCTACGATGATTTTCGTATCAAGATCGAACTCGAAAGGCTTTTCACTTTCAATCGTCGAATAAAAATAATCTTTAATAACGTAAACGTTTACCGATACTTCCGTTCCGTCATAAACGGTGGTAAGCGTGGTCACTCCCTCGTTTCCCATAACGAGAATACCGTTTTCTCCTATCGAAGCAATCGATTCGTCGGCAATCTTCCAAAGCAGCTCATCATCAGGAACTCGCCCGTTGTCGTCGTAAATTTCCACGTCGGAAGTGAAAACTTCGTTATCCGTTCTCACCTGCAAATTACCGTCAACCGCGCCCTTACCGTTTACAACATAAACGATTCCGACAGTTCTGACTTCTACGTTTATCGTTTCTGCATATAACACGCCGAATATCGTAGTGGAAACGGTAAAAGAGGCTTTCCCCGTTTCTAAACCGATGAATTTAACGGTATTTCCGGAAACGACTGCTTCGGCAATTCTCCCCGAGCCTTCCTCGACTGCATCACAGGAAAATTCAAGATAATCGACAAGAGAAACATCCTTATAGAAAGCGTTTGCCGTAATCGTATATTCTCCGCCTTTCGCTACCACGACGTCGTTTTCTATAAGAAGCGCAGGAGTAGCATTTTTCTTCAACACCGTCACCGAACAAGTATCGGAGTATTTTCCGCTCGTTGCCGTGATCTCGCATTTACCTTCCGCATAACGCGAAGTGAGCAAGCCGTTTTCGTCTACCGACACGACGGACGGATCGGAGCTTTTCCAAGTAATTTCGCCGACGTTTTCGGTTTCGCAATTCAGTAGATAGGTATCGAAATTATCCATTATCAATACGGAATCTACGATATTAAGAACCCCGTTTTCCTCCGAACCGCCGCATGCGGCAATACAAAAAACGGATAACATTAGAATTAAACAAATCGGTATATACTTTTTTAGAAGATTTTTCATAATTAATCTATACCCCACTGCTTATAGACGGAAGTTATATAGTCATGTTCTTTATGCTGGACAAGTCCGAGTTCGTCTGCTTCGGCTTTAAAATCGAGTCGTAATTGTAAAAGCTGTGACGAAGTATAGGTACTTTCGTGCAACGTACATAGCGCGTATTTAGGGAACAACTCTTCTATCTTGATATGCTTTATAATGTTTTTGTATAGAGTCGGATTTTCAAGTTCAAGATACGATACGGCTTTGCGCGCTTTTTCCATAATTGCAAGCCAGTCTTCGAGCATTTCCCTAGGCCAGTAATGCGGCGTGGTGGAAAGACCTATCTCCTCGTAGATTCCGCCGCCCAAGCCGTAATCTCTCACCGATTCGAGATAAGTTTCCCATTGCCGCAATTCGTTATAATATTGTTCCATTATATCCGCCGCTGCGCCGTAATAGTTTTTGAAAAATTTATCTTTCAGTTCCTCATAAGAAACGGTTACGTCAAACTGCGCTTTTGAATCAAGGTATTCTTTAAGCTTTCCGAAGCAGGTTACGTTTTCGCTCCAACGCTGTCCCTGATTATACATAATGTTCGCGCCCTGCTGCTTAAAGAAATAATAATTATCTATCATTGCCGAATAAGTATTATACGGGAACATATAGTGATGAAAGTTCGTTTCGTATAACCAAGACATTATATGGTCGGTATATTTGCTCCACGCGCGAACGGTATCGGCATACACGCGATTTTCCTCGTCGTAAAACGAGTAAACGTATTTAGCATAAATCGGAGCGATGAAAACCGTAATGTTCGGACTGCATTTAAGAGTCGGATCTTCTTCTACGGGAGTCGTCGGCGGATTATACGAGGTCTGGTACGCGAAAAACGCAATCTGAACCGTCCTGCGCTCCGTTCCCGTTTTTTCTGCATATTCGGTCAATGCTGCCTGAAATTTTTCGTCAAGGTCGTTAAGATAGCGAATTATCGTCGCCGAAATCGATCCGTCCTTTTCCACGACTTTCGTACATTCGTCGCAGTCGCAACAAACGGGTTCATCTGCCTGCGTTACCGTAACGACGCCCTGATCCGGTTGAGCGAGAACGCATTCAAGCATTACGCCAAGCATCGTTTGCTGCATCTCTTCGTATTCGGCTTTATCACCGTGCGCCGTGTAACAAAGCTGTTTATTCGTAGAATTATACCATTTATAATGGTCGCCGTATTTTTCGAGCGGTAAATAGTAGAAAATATTATGAACCGCGGCTTTATTAGTCTTTCCGCCGTCCTGACTTATATAGGTGAAAAGACTTTGATAATTGAAGCCCATTCCATATAACCCGTCCTGAGTCATATAGTTCGTATAATTTCTATAATCGAAATCGGGACGTTCGATTATTTCCATATCGGGCAGCGTTTCTCCGCCGTTTTCAAAAACAACGGTATCGTGCGCTATCATATCGTAACCGACGCACTCTCTCAAAAACGCAAGCGCGCCCATCTGATACCCGTCGTTCATAAAGACCTCTATAAACACGGAATCGCCGAACGATTTAATATAATAACCGGCAGGTCCAAGCTCGTCCTCGGGCATCGTGAGTTTGCACGACGAAAAAATATCTTTACAACCGATTATTATATATTTCGACGACGATGAAACTTCAAAAGTCTGCGTACCGTCGTATGCTTCTATCGGAAATTGAGCGCCCGTAGCGTTAAAAAGCTGTCCCGCAATAAAGCTCGCCGCGCGTACAGCGTAATTATTTCTTGCGTCCGCCACGATTTTGTATTCGGTAATCGCGGCTTTGGTATTCACGTTTTTGACAAACGTCCGCGAAGACGGAGTAACGTTTACTTTATGCAAAGCGTTATCGATCTCTCCGCGGTCAAGTCTGTCCGAAACGGTATTTTCGGGCGTTAAAGCGCCGTTTGAATCGCTCTTACACCCTGTGAACAGCATCGCGGTAAAAGCCATAACCGCGGCAATACCGACGGATAATATTTTATTCATTTTCATTTTTCTGTTACCTCTCTACTTCACAGTAACGTAATGCGTTTCGGAGAAAATATTACCGGCTTCGTCCACTGCCATTATTCTCACGCGATAAACGCCTTTATGATTCATTTTTATAGAATTTCCGGGCAACATTATAAATTGATACACAGGAGTTTCGATGAATACGCGGACGATTATTTTATCTTCCGCCGAATGATTATCGGAAACCGTGTAGTTCGGAACGACAAAAATATCGCCCGCGTTCAGTTCCGTAGCGAACTCGCCTTTCCATACTATCACGGGCGGTTCTTTATCCGTCACGCTTAAAGAATAACGAAGGAAAGTCGGATTAGTTTTTGAAACGAAGCTCTCCGCCTCCTCTATCCGATAACTCACCAGATAGTCGCCGATAGAATCCAAAGCAATCTCATAATCTCTGTAAGGATCTGCGTTATCGAGCAGCACGCCGTCAACGGATTGCATAGAACTTCCGTCGGGAGCCGTAACCGTCAAAGTATAAACGACGTTGGGAGAATATACGTCGTAAGCCGTAGGCGCGACGATTCTATATCTCGTTCCTTTATCGAAAACGCCGCCCGTTTCGCTCCGCGCAAATATTACGGGGGCTACTCTGTCCGTTCTCGAAGCGTTCAAAGTACAATTTCCGAATTCCGAGAACATGAAACCGCCGCCCGCGCCGCAATTTTCGTATCCTACCTCGACAAAAGCTTTATCCGAAGCGAAAAGCTCTTCATCGAGTGTAGCAACGAGATAACCGTTCACCATAACCGAAAGGTTTTCATAACCGATTTCAAATTCTCCGTTTTCTCCGAATTCCTTACCGATAAGATTGTATCTTTTGCCGCTTATTTCCGCGTAAGAATCGTTACCGTTTTTACCTATGATAATTTCAAAGCCCTTGTCGTGTTCAAATGCGTCTGAAAAACGAATCGTAAGACGAGTATTTTCCGTCACACCCGTCATCGCATTTAATTTGAGATGAGCATATCCCGCGGAAATCACGTTCGCGAAAACCAACGAGAACGAATTTCCATCGGTAGCAGATAAAACCACTCCCCGTTCTGCCTTTTCCACATCGAACCCGTCGCCTACAAAATAATTTTCCAGACTGAAACGCTTGCCGTTATCGTTCGACCACGCCAAAACGCCCACCGCTTCGTGCCGAGTAAGGACAACGCCGCCGTATACCGCTTCAAAATTTATTTTATCTTTATTGTTTTCGACCGTAATAACCGCGTTTTCGCCCGCTTTATACGTTTTGCTTCCGCTTGCGTCTTTAACGATTACGTCGCATAATACCCTGTTAAGCGTACCGTTTTCGTACGAATAAGCGTAATATTCGGGTAAGGCGTACGTTCCGCCCGAAATATAAGTCGGGTAAAAGTCGTAATCCTTTTCCAGCACGGGAGCGTCGTTCATTGTAATATCAAGCTTGTAAGATTTTGTAATTACCTTGCCGATATAGTCTGTTACGTCGTATTCTACAATCACCGTTCCGAGAACGCTTGCGCGGAAACCGCCAAAAACTTCCTCCCTGCCTTCATTTGTCCTTATAAAGGTTCGTATCGTTTTTTTACCGCTTCCGCCTGTTATCGAAGACTCTTCAAGCACAGGTAAGCTTACCCATTCGCCGATTTTTACGCTTTTTACAGTGTCATCGGGAAAATCGAAGTCCGCGTCGTCGTAGCTCGCGTAAACGGTAACAAGTCTCACTTCTTTTTTCGTATTTCCCGTTTTATCGCTGCTTTCGTATACGATTCCGTAAGTTCCTACCCTATCGGTTTTAAATTTACCGTTTTCAGTCTGCACCTTAACCGCGCCCGACATTCCGTAATTGAACCAAACCGTTGTCCTTACTTCGCACTCGCCTGAAAAATCATCGTATGCGGAAGCCGACGGAATACCGTACTCATAACCTGTCAAGCCTATCGGCATGGTTTCGTATTCGTCGTCTATCGTTATAACCGGCGCGACCGAGTCCTTAAAAACGTTGTCGCTTAAATCACTCGTACCGAAGACCTCGGTTATACATACCGTAGCTGCGGCTCCCGTATATCCGTACGCGCTTACCGAAAGGCGCGCTTTGCCGGACGGAAAGCCCGTCCAAGCTTCACTCGTTAACGTTAAATCGTCAAGGTCGGCGCACATCGTCTTAACGCCGGGATAACCTAAACAATATAGCTTCTTTTCCGCGTAATCCATTGCAACGTAGAATTGCGTTGCGTCGGGAGCGGCTACGCCGTCCTTACCCGCGGACTTGAACGAAACGTAACTCCACGTTCCGTAACCGTCGCCGGTGTGTAAGCCTTCGCTTTGATGCACACCGAACGGAGTCTGATTTTGTCCGTTTGCGGCAACATAAGTGGAATACGTCCAGTCGTAACCGTAATGATGTACCTGAAAATATACGGAAGAATCTACCGAATCGGTAAAGGTAAACACAAGCTCGCTGAAATCTGCGGAGTTAGCGGCGTCCGGAACGACGTAGCCCTTGACAAGGTAATCGTCAGCCGTTACTTTTGTAAAATCAATATAATCCGTAAAAGTAAGGGAATCGTTCTGCGCTATTCTTGCAATCGCTCCCGAAGCGGAAGCTCTGTCGGGCGTTCCGAATTCAACGGATGACTTGACGTCCGAAACATCGTATTTCGGATAATCTACTATAAAGCTTTTAGCGTCCGCATAAACCTTTCCGTTCACGGCAACCGAATATTTTATTTCATATCTGCCTGCCTGATCGAGAGTTAAAGTTTTGTCCGTCGTAACGCTCCCGTCGGGATAGCGAGTCATAAACGAAGCGTCGTAGCTTTTATTCCCTTCGACGTACGTTCTGTCCTTTATTGTCAGTTCGGATTTATAAGGATAATCGGCGGCTACGTCCCAAACCGACCAGCCCTGTGAATTATTCGCATAGATACTTATAATTCCGGATAAAATCAGACATAACGAGGCTATTATACATAAGCCGACGATATAGAATAATCTGTTCTTGATTTTCATAAAAATTCTCCGTAATTTTCAGCCTTTAAGCCCGCCCATGGTAAGATTCCCCATAAGCCTTTCCTGAAATATAAGGAACAACAGAAGAACGGGAGCGGCTACGATAAACGCCAAAGCAATAACCTGCGTCGCATCGCTGAAATTATTGCTGTTAGCATAATAGAACAGCGTATATCCGAGCGTAGGATAATACGGAAGGTATACCTTCGGCGTTTGATAGTTATTCCAGAATTCGACGAAGTTGATGAGCAAAATCGTAAAAAACAAGTTTTTTATAAGCGGTAATACTATTTGCAAAAGCACCTGCATATTGCTTGCCCCGTCGATTTTAGCGGCTTCCGAGTACCCCATCGGCAACGCTTTAAACGCGCTGTACATAACGAAGAAATACAAGCCCAACATATTAGCCGACAGTATCCACAAACCCCAGATGTTGTTATGCAGTCCGAGCGCATACGCGACTTTCAGCTCCGAGGGCAAGCTACCTACGATAGGAATAATCATCGTCACGAGAACGATGCCGTATACTATTTTGGAAGTCTTGAAATTAAATCTCGCGCAGGCGTACGCCGTTAAACAGGGAACAAGAGTTTTGAAAAACGCGCACCCTACCGCATATAACAACGAATTCAGTAAAATCTTGGAAAAACCTGCGGTCTCACCCGGTCTCGCCGCCATAGTAAACTTTTGAAAAACGTCGGTATAATTAGTAAAATGCCATTCCTTCGGGAAACCGTAGGTATTTCCGAACGTGATGTCAAGATAAGCGTCTTTAAAAGAGGTTATAAAGCCCCAGAAAAACAATCCTATCATAGACAGAACGTAAAGCGCAAGCATCACGCCCAACGCCACAAGTAAAGGTGAAACAAGTTTTTTCTGTTTTTTCATATGTTTTTCTCCTTATTCCTGCGGTCCGTATTTATCAAGCACCCAACGAATACCCATGGTTATCGGAATTACTATCAACGTAACGATTAAGCTCAACGCCGCCGCACGGTTAAACCAAACTACGTCCCAAACGTTTCTCGAAGCGTAATCCTGAACGAGGTTAAACAAGTAATACCCCATCGTTCCGGAGTCAAATGCGACGCTTCCGCCGTAGAAAGAGAAAATATTATATTGATTAGTGCAAATCGTCGCAACCCCCGTAACCAAAAACACCGAAGCCGTCGGAAAGGCAAACGGAAGAACGATATATATGAATTCCTGAAAGCTGTTTACGCCGTCAAGATGAGCCGCTTCCAGAGTTTCGGGAGAAAGCTCTCCCATTTTATTAGAATAAATAAGCGTAGTCGTTCCGAAATTCGTCCAGATATAAAAGAACAACACCGCCTTATAAGACGAGCGGTCGAGAGCGTTGAAAAGTGCCTGTCCTTTAACGTTTATGCCAAACCAATCGAATAGTAAATCCGCGGCGGCGGTATCTAAAAATTCCGAAAACAATACCACCATAACCATACTCGAAACTATCGACGGTAAAAACAGAAAGAACCTGAACAGCTTGCCGCAAACAGCCTTTTTAAATATATAATAGGCAAACAACAACCCCAAAGGAACGCTGATAACCATAGTTATCGCAAAAAATTCCAACGACGTAAGCAACGCGTCTAAAACCGCCGGAAACATCGCGTCGGAAAAAACGTATCTGAAATGTTCGAGGGAAAAACCGCCGTTAACTCCTTCAAAAGCTAATTTGAAGGAGTTAAGATTTACCACCACATAAAAAACCGCAAATTGCAAAAGCGGCCATGCAATCAACGCCAAATGAAAGATAAAATCGCCTCTTTGCGCTTTCATCGTCTTTTTACCGTTCGTCAACATACACTCACCTTAACCGTGCAAAATTTTGCACGATAAATTATTTTTTCGTCCACAAAGCCACGCTTTGTCTTGCATATTTATACGATTCCGCAAGATACTCGGAAGGCTTTTTGTCACTTGAAGCAAACACCAGCGCGGGGAACAAATCCTTAGTGGAAATCGCGTATCTCTTAGCCATATCCGTCGTGCAAATCGTATTATAGAATTGCGCGTTGTTATGAATCGGATTCACCTTGTCGTAAGTCGTCCAAGCCTTGTAAATTTCTTGTCCGAACGGAGAAAGCTTCGCCACTTGGTCGGGCTTAATATCGTATTCGAGATCCTTGAATGCGTTTGTCTGTACGGTAAAATCAACCAGAGCGTCGTCGCTGTTCATAAGCTGAACGAAATCAAACGCGAGCTGTTTTTTAACGTCGTTCAACCCTTTTTTGACGAAGCAAAGGGAATTTACTATGTTTACCATAGTGTTATTATTCTTTCCGACCTGTTCTCTCGTCGCGCTAGGGAGAGGAAGCCAACCGTAACGGCAATTCTCCTTTGCCCCGCCAAGCGCCGCGTTCTTTTCAAAATACGAGGTCGCCTCGCTGTCCCAGTAGCTTCCGTCTATAAGCATCGCCTGACGCTTCATATTGCTCGCAAAGCGTGATGCGACGTAATCCTTCTGAGCCTTGAACGCGTCGTAATTTTTGCTCGATACGTTCGCCGAAATCGCATACTTGTCGGAATATTTCATCAAATCCCTGACAAAGCCGAGCGCATAGTAATACGCGGCGGTACGGTACGTTTCGTAACCGTTATTCTGCGAAGGATCGAGCGTTACCTTTTCCGTTTCGGGCGTGCCGTCGCTCTTCATTACAACGTTTCCGTTTGAATCAAGCTTAACAACCTCGGACAATTCGCCTTCCATAGTGAAGTTACGCATATACTCTTCCGCGCCCTGATAGTTTGCCATCAACTGAGCCATCAAAGTCGTAACGTAGTAAGACGCCGCGTCCGTTCCGCCCCAGTTAAGCGGTGTATAGCCGCTTCCCGATATATATTCGCAAAGATTCCAGAAGTCCTCGTAAGTCGCGGGCAAGCCGTCGTCATCATTGCCTGATATGCCGTCAGGTCCCGCACTGCGCGGACTATCCTTGTCCACGACGAATTTGTCCTCTAAAAGAGTTTCGTTCTCGTAGCCTTCGGCAAAATAAAAGCCTCTGTCCTCGAATAAATCTATATCGTAAACTATACCCATAGAAGTCATATAGTGCGGAAGCGCGTAATACTTCGTTACGCCGTCCTTTTCTATACCGTAAAACTGCTTCTGTTCTTTCGTGAGCTTGCTCTCTATCGATTTACCGTCGTACGGGTTAGTCCCCTTGACTATATCGGTAATATCTTCCAAAACGCCTTGCTTTTCGAGATAAAGATACTGCACTTTTTCTACAAAATAAACCTCGTATTCGTCGTTCTGAATGTTCGCCGAATCAGGCGTTTCTTTAACGTCGGTAATCATTACCTGCACGCCGCTCTTGCCTTCTTCCAAGGATACACCCGCGTATTTCGCTTCGAGCTTATCCTTTCCGTTATACAACCATTTGTTACCGAAGCCGCCCTGATAGTTCCTGACGTAAAGCTGCGTTTTAGAGCTGTCTACGCCTTCGCTTCCGCCGTCTGACGGCTTTGAACAGCCTACAAGCGAAAACGCCGTTCCGACAGAAATGGCAACCGCAAGAATAGATGATATAACTCTTGTTTTTTTCATTTTACACCTCCGTAAATCCGGTTAATTATTTTTAAGTTTATCCGCCATATTATAAGCCAGCAGATTCCAGCTTTGAAAACCTTGATTGCGAATACCTTCGCCCGTTTCGGGATCATAGTATTCGTGAAATTCTCCGCACTTTTCAACGTCTTTACCAAACAACCTGACTGTTTTCTCCGCAAGCTCCAACGCGTCGCCGACGTAGCCGTATTTCAGCAAACCTTCGCAGACGAGATAATTCGCGTTGCCCCAAATCGGTCCCGTCCAGCAAGACGGATTACCGCTGCTTTTTACCGAGTACATTCGGGTTTCCGCTTTGGAAAGACTTCTCACTCCGTATTCGGCGTTGAATTCCTTGTCGTTACGCAAATGTTCTTTTACCATTCTTTCGGCTTGCTCATTCGTAGCGATACCGTAATACATAGTAAGAAAACCCGACCAAACCCCTATGCGCATAGGCAAAGACTTCCAGTGTCTCGGCGCGCCGCTGTGCAACCATTCGTTATGGTCCACCTTTTTCAGAAGAATATCCGCGCTGTAATAAAATCCGTCACGGTCGTCGTAACACTCGTTTTGTATAGAGCGTTTCAGGTTTTCGCTCTTTTCCTCGTATATCTTCGCTTCCTCGTCGTCGAAAAGCCTGCAAAGCTCCGCCATTGCGACAAGTTCACCGTACATAAGACAATTTAAAAATATAGAAGCGGTACTTCCGTCCGGACGATAAAAAACACAAGGATCGTTATCGATCCCGATAGCAAAATCGTTCAACCAGTAATAAAGTCCTGTCTCTTCGTGAAAACAATTCTTTTCATACCACTTAACAAACCTTTTGAGAACGGAGAACTTATCTCGTAACCATTCAACGTCGTTTCCGCTCTTTTTCGCTACGAACAACGCATGTTGCGCAAGGCACGGCTTGTGTATATTTACCCTCGTGTTCGGTTTCAAATCAAAAATACTTTCCTTATCCGCAATGATATTTATCGGAATACGACCTTCCTCGTCCGCAGCGGAAAGAAAATTCAATACGCAACCCTGTTCGTAAACGATTATATCGTCGCCGTCCGCAGCAGCCGCCAAAGCAACGTCCGTCAGCCAGCTGTCCCAGTCCCAGAGCTGATCGGAATAATACGCACCGGGGACAAGACAGGGGTAGGCGAATTTTCCGTGCGGCTCGCGAAAGCATTTGCGATAGTTTTCTTTGGCATAGGAAAAAATGAGACTCTTATATTTTTCGAGTTCTGTATTCATA
>CAVBZJ010000057.1:477-11086 GCA_963599785.1 Anaerovoracaceae bacterium | reverse complement strand
TTTATTCATACAAATGCCTAAAAACCTTTATTTTATCTTTGAAAACACACAGCCGCAATAGTTTTGGCGATATAAGCCTAATTCCTTCGATAACTCGATTGACCTTAAATATCCGCCGCGCTTTTTAAAGTCCGTGGGCAAATATTTTACGCCGTAATTTTCCGACGCCGAAAAGCCCACGGCATTCAGTTTTTCCGCGTTTTTAAGAGGACTTAAAGTCAATGTCGTCGCAAAATAATCAAAGTCGTTTTCCTTTGCGAACTTCGCCGTACGATTCAATCTCAATAAAAAACACTTTTCGCAACGCGCGCCGCCCTCGGGCGCGTTTTCAAGCCCCGTCGCCGCCGAAAAAAATTCCTGCGGCTCGTAGCTTTCTATTACAGCATTCACCCCGAACGTCTTGCAAAGCCTTTCAAGCTCGCCCGCGCGGTGGTCGTACTCCTCTTTGCCGTCGATATTCGGATTATAAAAATACGCCGTGACCGCAAACGCGTTTTTCACACGCTCTATGCAAGCGGAAGCACAGGGCGCGCAGCAGGCGTGCAGCAAAAGCCTCGGCTTTTCTTCCTGCTTTTCTTCCGTCTTTTCCCCAACCGCCCGTTTGTCGCCGTCCTTCGCTTTTTCCGTCTTTTCCGCGTTTTTCGCTTCAAGCTCGCGCATAAACTTTTCAAGCTCGGCGTCGTAATTTATTTTGTTCATAACTATGTTTTCAGCTTATTATCCGTATTTTATCCGCGCGCGGCTCACAGCTCGGTTTTTTCTGCGCCGCTCTCCGTCACCGTCACGCGGTAAGCCTTTCCGCCCGAAGACAGTGAACGCAAAAGCTCGCCGTTTTTAAACACTATCGCCGCGTCGTTTTCCACACCGTACGCTTCCTTTATGCCCGCCGCGCGGAGTGCGGGGATAAAATCCGCTTCCCGCTCGTTAAAATGCGGGGTAATCGCGCCGCCGATAAGCCCCAAGCCCTTTCTCATAACGTAAGACGAGCTTTCGCCGCGCATAATTTCGTAATCGGTATACATATCCTCGAACCAGCAAATCGCCCCCGCGGAAAGCCCGCAGATTATCTTGCCCGCTTCGTAAGCCTCTAAAATCAGCTTGTCCAGCCCCGTTTCCTTCCACTTTTCAAGCATAAACACGGTGTCGCCGCCGCCGACGTAAATAAAATCCGCCGCGTCGATTTTGGCTTTGATATGCTCGACGTTCATTTCGCCGTAGACGATGAGCGCGACCTCCGCTTTTATATCGAAAACCGAAGTATAGGTCTTGCGGAAGCTGTTGAAATACGGCATACTGTCGTGTGAAGCCGTGCCGATAAACAGCCCCGTCGCGCGGTTTTCGCCCGCATGCTTTTTTGCAAGCTCCGCAACGTATTCGTCTATCCTTAACGTCGTCTTGTTCTTGATTTCGCCGCCGCCTATCGCTACCAGATATTTATCCATTACAGTTCGTTTCTCCTCCGTTTTTCCGCTTCGTTCCTCGTCGTTCGCTTTCAAGCGTCGCCATTTCGCCACCCCGCGTTTTCCGCCTGCGGTTTAAGACGTTCGCGTTTTCCGCGCCCGTTTTCCGTAAAAAAACTTTCCGCTCGGGCAAAGGGAAAGCTTTTTCGTTATTTTTATTGCGCGTTTATTCGTACGCTTCTTTTTCGATTTTAACGTTTATAACCTACGTTTGCGCATACATTATACTTCCGACGCACTTTGCGCTTATCGTCTGCGCATACGTTATAAATCCGCGCGCGGTACTATTCGCTCCTCGCGCTCCGTCTGTGCTTTTATCGCCTATTCGCCTTTAATAATCCGTTTCGGAATTTCGACGAAAACGCGTTCCGCCGTATCTTCCCCGAATTTCTTTTTGACGAACGCGTACGCCTTGTCCATCTTGTTTTCTCTGTTATAGTGGCAGTCGCTCGCAACGAGGTCCACGAGATTTCTCTTAAAAAGCTCCGTAACGGTCTTGCCGTAAGCCTTTTTCGCCGCGCCCGCAATCGAACCCGCGTTCACCTGAATAAGCGAACCCAACTCTTTGATTTCCGCAATATACGCGGGCGTTAAATACGGATACCTTTCAACGTGTGCGAAAACGGGGATATAACCCTGATTTATGATTTTAAGCGCGACGTCGTAAGCTTCTATTTCCACGTCGAACGGCAGCTCCGTCAAAAGATATTTGCCGCCGCAAAGCGTAAGATATTCGGCGTTTGCAACGTCGTCGAACACGCCCTTTTCGTAATACACCTCTTGTCCTAAATAGAGCGAAAGGTTAAGCCCCTCTTTCTCGCAAAATTCCGAAAAGCTTTTGAACGCGGGCAGAAGCTCCGCCTTTCCCGCGCGGTATTGCTTGCGATAGTGCGGCGTGAGAATAACGCCGGTAACCCCCTGCGCTTCCGCTTCTTTAAGCATCTGCACCGAAAGCTCCGCCGAAGGACTTCCGTCGTCTACCATAGGCAGGTAATGCGAATGTACGTCTATCATAATCTACTTTCCCCTTTCCCGATCGATTTGCACGCGCTTCGCTTTTGCCGCTTCGTTCCGCACCTCGTCGGATTATTTTTCTTTCGCGCCGTGTTCCGCGCCGTAATAATAATCGTAGCCCTTTTTGGGATCGTATTTGGTGAAAACCGTGCCGAGAAGCCTTACTCCGCTCTTTTTCAGCTCGGTAACCGTTTCTTCCACCTGATAGCGGGTGGTTTCCGCATACGCCACGAGCAGAATAGTGCCGTCCGCAACCTTGGAAATATGAATGAAATCCGAAGATTGCAGTACGGGCGCGCAGTCTAAAATAACGTAGTCGTATTCCTTTTTCAGCTCCGCGATAAGGTTCTTGAATTTTTCCGAAATAAGCACGAGCGAAGGGTTGTCTATCTCCCCGCCGCGCGGCAAAACGTCCACGTTCTCGAACGCGGTGTGCTTTATCACCTTTTCCTTGGTTGCCGTGCCGAGAATATAACCCGCGATACCCTCGCTTTCCACGCGGAAAACGCGGTGCGCCGTAGGACGATGAAAATCCAGCTCCGCAACTATGGTTTTCTTGCCCGTCTGACCGAGGCTTACCGCAAGATTGCACGCAACGGTGGTTTTGCCCTCGTGCGCGACCGAAGATTCTATTTGAAGCACGTTGGTATTGCCGTCGGCGTTAAGAAACAACGCGTTGTCGCGCAGTCTGTCGTAGCCGCCTTTATCAGGTCGTTCGTATTCGCCCGCAACCACTATCTTGCCTACTTCTTCTTTTTTGTTTTTGCGAAACACAGCTTTTCGTCCCTTTTTAATCGCGTTCTTTGCGCTTTATATAGAAGAGTATACAATATTCTTTACGAAAATGCAACCTTAAACGCGGGAAATGCGGACTAAAATACGCCCGAAAAAGGCGCGAGTTATATGTATGCGCATATTATGCGGGCTTTTCCGCGCGTTTTCGACGGGTGCGGCGGCGGGCAAACGGACGCGAATGGCGTAAAACAACGGTGAGAAGCGGCGGCGTGAAACGGGAACGCGTGAGTTCAAGCACAGGGAAACGGTGTGCATTCGGTTTATTGCGCGGCAAAGGACGGCGGAAAAGCTTTATTCCGTCGTAGTTGTGCCGCACACCGCGAACAGCCGTTCTTTAAGTACCTTAACGTGAAGCTCTTCGTCGAGAATTATGCGGGATATGATAGCCGAAACCTCTTCGTTTTTAAGCACGGACTGCATTTCGCGATAATCGTTTATGGCTTTCAGCTCGCCCGCGATGTCGTCCATAAGCATTTTTTTAGCGGTTTTGGAGTAATTTACGAACGACGAAGAATAGAAATCGCATTTATACGGCGGAAAGCGGGTAAAGACGGGGTCTGCGCCCAAAGCGAGCAACGTTTTTCCGAGAATATCGAGGTGTCGCATTTCCGCAACGGCGATCCCGACGAGAACGGAAGCCGTTTTCTCGTCGCCCGAATTTTCAAACCAGAAATGATGATATATGTACTGTAAAATGGCGGTAAGCTCGCCGTGACCGCCCGCATACGCGGCGGAAATAACCCGCGCGGAAAACGGATCGGGGCAAAGATTTTTCGGTTCGGGATAAGGAAGTTCCAAAGCGATAGGTCTATCCATAAACACTCCTTTAAGCGTTTTTTGTATTATACGCTTTAAGGATACGGAAAGGTTAAAAAACTTTTTCCTTCTCTATCCTCCTGACTTTTCTCTCGAAGAATCCTGAAAGTTACTTACGCGTATAGATTCTTCGTGAGCAGACGCAAGAGGATAGACTCAGAATGACAGAACCTATTCTCCCGCCAAAAAAACCGGCGGGAGCAAGCCCCCGCCCTACGGGAAATAAATCAAACCCGTGTAAAATAACAACATCGTTAAACTGTCGAAGTAATTTATACAGTTTGTAACTGTATAAAAGAAATAACACGGTCAATTTCTCCTCTGTTCCATAATCTTTAAAGGAGCAAAAAAAATAAGGGCGCGGCAAAACCAAAGGTTTTGCCGCGCCGCTTTTCCCCTCTTCTTTTTCTTTCGAGCGGGAAAAATTCCTGCGATATTAAGTTTATCTCGCTTTATAAGAGGTATGAAGAAGCTCGTGCTTTTTATGCTCGTCCATTCCCGCAAGTATCGCCTTAACCTCTTCGTTCTCGTCCGAAGCGCGTTTAACTTCCGCCTCGTCCGCCTTGTAAAGCCCTTCCGCACGCAACGCGCGGTCGTAATACTCTACTCTCGGCTGTCCGCCGCCGTTTATACAGCCTGCGGGGCAGGACATGACCTCTACGAAATCGTACCAAAGCTTGCCCGCCTTGATTCCGTCGATCAGCGCGCTCGCGTTTTTCAGCCCGCTGACGACCGCGATTTTAAGGTCTTTGCCCGCGATATTCACGGTCGCTTCCTTAACGCCTTCGAGTCCTCTCACGCCGACGTAAGAAATCTTTTCGAGAGCCTTTGCCGATTTATCCTTGCTCGCGTATCTTAAAACCGCTTCGGTAACGCCGCCGGTCACGCCGAAAATGACGCCCGCGCCCGTGATTTCCTCGAAAGGACTGTCGGGCGTACCGCATTCGAGAGCGGCAAAGTCTATGCCCGCGCTCTTTATCATCTTAACGATTTCCTGCGTGGTTAAAACTATATCCACCGCTTCCGAACCGTCTTTCGTTATAAATTCTTCGCGCGCCGCCTCGAACTTCTTCGCCGTACAGGGCATAATCGCGACGTGAAGGTGCTTTTTCTCGCCCTTATACTCGCTCTTTACGACCGAAGCGAACATTTCCATCGGCGAACGGCAGGTGGAAATATTGTTAAGAAGGTCGGGATATTTCTGTTCCGCGTATTTTATCCACGCGGGGCAGCAGGAGGTGAACATCGGGAATTTGCCGCCGTTTTTAAGACGGGTAAGAAGCTCGTTCGCTTCTTCCAGAACCGTCATATCCGCGCCGAGCGAGGTGTCGTACACCTTATGGAAGCCCATTTTTCTCAAAGCGGAAACGAGCTTGCCCATAAGCGGTTCGCCCTCTTTAAGTCCGAGTTCCTTGCCGAGCGCGACTCTGACCGCGGGAGCGACCTGAACGGAAACTTCGGTATTATTGTCGCCGAGCGCGTCCCAGACTCTTTCGGAATCGTCTTTAACCACTATCGCGCCGACGGGGCAAACCGCCGCGCACTGACCGCAGCCCACGCAGGGCGAATTTGCTATTTCGCCGTCGAACGCGGTGACGATTTTCATTTTGGAGCTTCTGAATCCGTAGTCTATCGCGCCGACGTTCTGAACTTCGTTACACATTCTCACGCACTTGCCGCAGAGTATGCACTTGTTCGGATTTCTAACGATGGACAAAGAGGAATTGTCCGCGCCGCCGTCTTTTGCGGAGTTCGGGAAGCGAACGCCCGAAAGGTTATAGCGGAGCGCGAATTCCTGCAATTTACAGTTGTTGCTCTTCGAGCAGGTGGTACATTCTCTGCAATGGTTCGCAAGCAGAAGTTCAAGCACCATTTTTCTGTATTTACGAAGCCTCGGAGTGTTGGTTTTTATCACCATTCCCGCGCGGGGCTGTGCGGAGCAGGATGCGTCTATCCCGCCGCGCTCGTTCTCGAACACGCACATTCTGCACGCGCCGTATATGGAAAGCTCGGGATCGTAGCAGAACGCGGGAATATCTATGCCCGCCTTTCTCGCGACCTCTAAAATATTTCTTTCGCCGTTGAGTTCTACTTCAACGCCGTCGATAGTCATAAATTCCTTATCCATTCCAACTCTCCTTTATCGCACCGAACGGGCAGGCGTTAAGACACGTTCCGCACTTGATACACTTGTGCTGATCTATGCTGAACGTCTGTTTGATTTCGCCGGAAATAGCAAGCACGGGGCAATGACGCGCGCACTTACTGCAACCTTTACAAAGCTCGGGATCGATTTTAATCGTTTTAAGCTTCTGACACGCGTTTGCGGGGCAGTGCTTGTTATAAATATGGTCGCGGTATTCGTTTTCAAAATACTTAATCGTCGAAAGCACGGGGCCTGCGGCGGTTTTGCCGAGTCCGCAAAGCGCCATAGCAGAGATGGTTTCGCCAAGCTCTTTTAATAGCTCTATGTCGCCGTCCTCGCCTTTGCCTTCTACTATACGGTTAAGTATTTCGAGCATACATTTAGTACCCTCGCGACAAGGCACGCATTTACCGCACGATTCGTGCTGGGTGAAGTTCATAAAGAACCTTGCGACCTCTACCATACAGGTTTTGTCGTCCATTACGACGAGTCCGCCCGAACCGATTATCGCGCCGACCTTTTTGAGAGAATCGAAGTCGAGCGGGAGATTTAAGTGTTCTTCGGTAAGACAGCCGCCCGAAGGTCCGCCGATCTGCACCGCTTTGAACTTTTTGTCGTCTCTCACTCCTCCGCCGATGTCGAAAATAACCTCTTTAAGGGTAGTTCCCATAGGAACTTCTATAAGTCCCGCGTTCTTGATGTTACCCGTGAGCGCGAAGGTTTTCGTTCCCGAGGAATTTTCCGTGCCGATACTCTTGTACCACGCCGCGCCCCTGTTTATTATGAGCGAAACGTTTGCAAAGGTTTCTACGTTGTTGAGTACGGTAGGCATATCGAAAAGTCCGTGTTCGACGGTACGCGGAGGTTTGGTCCTCGGCATACCGCGTTTGCCTTCGATAGAAGCGGTAAGCGCAGAGCCTTCACCGCAGACGAACGCGCCCGCGCCTTTATTTATGTGCAGTCTGAACGCCTTGCCCGTGCCTAATATATCGTCGCCGAGGATACCCATTTCAGTAGCCTGCTTGATTGCGAGGTTAAGTCTTGCGACCGCCTTGGGGTATTCCGCGCGGACGTAAATATAGCCCTCCTGCGCGCCGCAGGCAAGCCCCGCGATTATCATACCCTCTATCATTCTGTGGGGATCGTCTTCCATAACCGACCTGTCCATAAACGCGCCGGGGTCGCCCTCGTCGCCGTTACAGACTATGTATTTTTCTTTCGCGGTCTGCCTTGCGACCTGCGTCCACTTTTTGCCGGTGGGGAATCCGCCGCCGCCTCTGCCGCGTAGTCCCGACTCGGTGATTTCGTTCACGACCTCTTCGCCCGTCATCTCGAAAAGCACCTTTTCGAGCGCGGTATAGCCGTCCGCCGCGATGTATTCCTTTATGGAAGTCGCGTCGATTTTGTCGCAGTTATCGAGAACTATTCTCGTCTGCCCCTTATAGAACGGAACTTCTTTCTGCTCTCTGTAAATAACCCCGTTAAGAGTATACGCGAGCCTGTCCACGCACTTGCCGTTTTCTATGGTTACGGAAACGATTTCGTCGCAATCGTCCTCGGTCACCTTGGTATAAAGCCAGCCCTGCGGCTCGACTCTTACGAGCGGTCCTATTTCGCAGAAGCCGTGGCAACCGCTTTGTTTAAGTCTCACCGCGTCGCCGTGGGGTTCTTCTTGAAGCTCCAAAGAAAACGCGACGTTTCTTTCCTTCATTATTTCCGCGAACTTTTTAAAAATCTTGTTCGCGCCCTTACTCACGCAGCCCGCGCCGCCGCAGACTATGATTCTTTTCTTTTCGGCGGCAACCGCTTTTTTAAGGCTCTCTCTCAAAGAGATAAGCTCTTCTCTCGATTTAAGCATTATTTACCTCCCTGCAACGAAATGACGAGGGCTATCGCCTTGTCGGGATCCATAGAAGGATAAATTTCGTCGTTTACCATAAGCGCGGGCGCGGAAGAACACGCGCCGAGGCAAGACACCGTTTCCACGGTGAAAACGCCGTCGTCGGTGGTCTTTTTCGTTTCCGAAAGCCCGAGTTCGTTGCGAAGCGCTTCTAAAATCGGTACGGAATTTCTGACGTGGCACGCCGTGCCGTCGCAAACCTTGATAACGTATTTACCTTTCTTTTCGAGCGAAAAATTCTCGTAAAAAGTGGCGACGCCGTAAATTTTGGCTTCGCTTATGCCGAGCTTTTTCGCAAGATACGGGAATATCTCCGCGGGAAGGTATCTGTAACTTTCCTGCGCGCGTTGCAAAATCGCTATAAGCGAGCTTTCCTTCGCGCCGAATTCTTTAATCGCTCCGTCAAGGACGGAGTAATCGAGTTGTTCTGCCATCTTTTATCAATTTCCTCCATTTAAGAAAAAACGCGAAAAAGCGAGGCGGGTACTCCCGAGACGCTTCTCCGGTCTTTTCGATTTTCCTACTTGTGTAAGTATTCGTCAATCGCGTGAGCGGCGGTTTTGCCCGCGCCCATTGCGAGAATAACGGTAGCCGCGCCCGTCACCGCGTCGCCGCCCGCGTATACCGCCGTGACCGAGGTCTTGCCGTTTTCATCGGTGATTATTCCGCCGTGATTGTTGACTTCAAGCCCTTTCGTCGTGGACTTGATAAGCGGGTTCGGAGAAGTTCCGAGCGCCATAATCACCACGTCGGCTTCTATATCGAACTCGCTGCCCGCAATCGCCACGGGACGCGCTCTGCCCGAAGCGTCGGGTTCGGAAAGCTCCATTTTCACGCAGGTTACGGAGCTTACCCATCTCTTGTCGTCGCCGTTAATCTTTACGGGGTTGGTAAGCAGGGTGAATACTATGCCCTCTTCCATAGCGTGTTCGACTTCTTCCTTTCTTGCGGGAAGCTCGTTGAGAGTTCTTCTGTAAACGATATGTACGTCCGCGCCGAGACGTTTCGCACAGCGCGCCGCGTCCATAGCGACGTTGCCGCCGCCGACCACCACGACTTTTTTGCCGCGCTTTATCGGGGTGGAAGAATCTTCTTTATAAGCCTTCATAAGGTTTATACGGGTTAAGAACTCGTTTGCGGAATACACGCCGTTAAGGTTCTCGCCCTCTATGTTCATAAACTTCGGAAGTCCCGCGCCCGAGCCTACGAACACCGCCTTAAAGCCGTATTCCTCTATAAGCTCGTTTATGGAAAGGACCTTGCCGATAACCATATCGGTTTCGACCTTTACGCCGAGTTCTTTCAAGCCCTCTACTTCTTTGTTTACTATCGCCTTCGGAAGTCTGAATTCGGGAATTCCGTAGGAAAGAACGCCGCCCGCGAGGTGTAACGCCTCGAAAACGGTTACGTCGTAGCCCTTTTTCGCAAGGTCGCCCGCGCAGGTAAGTCCTGCGGGACCGCTTCCGACGACGGCGACTTTAATGCCGTTCGATACGGGCTTTTCGGCTTTTTTTGCGGCGTGCGCGTTATGATAGTCCGCCACGAAACGCTCTAATCTGCCTATTCCGACGGGTTCGCCCTTGATGCCGCGGATACAATGCTTTTCGCACTGCGTTTCCTGCGGGCAGACTCTGCCGCATACCGCGGGAAGAGAAGAGGTCGCCGCGATAACCTCGTACGCGCCCTCGTAATCTTTTTCGCGCACCTTCGCGATAAATTCGGGAATCCTTACCATAACGGGGCAACCCGAAACGCAAGGCTTGTTCTTACAATTAAGGCATCTTTCGGCTTCTGATAAAGCCTGCTCTTCGGTATAACCGAGGGCTACTTCCTTAAAGTTTTTATTTCTTTCTTCCGCGCTCTGAACGGGCATCGGATTTTTGGTTAAAGACATATTCGGCATAATTTCTCCCCCTTACTTAACTTCCTTATTAAAGAGGTTGCAGGTCTCTTCGTATTTATGGCGTTCCCATTCCTTATAGCTCGCGCCCCTCGACATAGCCTCGTCGAAATCCACTTCGTGACCGTCGAAATCGGGACCGTCCACGCAGGCGAACTTGGTCTTACCGCCGACGGTAAGGCGGCAGCCGCCGCACATTCCCGTGCCGTCTATCATAATGGGGTTCATACTGATAACCGTTTTAACGCCGTATTCCTTGGTAAGACGGCAAACGAATTTCATCATTATTACGGGACCTATCGCGATAACCTCGTCGTACTTTTCGCCGCTTTCGATAAGGCGTTTAAGCGCGTCGGTAACGAGTCCCTTTTCGCCCGCCGTGCCGTCGTCGGACATAAGAACATATTTGTCGCTGACTCTTCTAAATTCGTCCTCCAAAATAACGAGGTCTTTATTTCTGAAACCCACGATGGAATGAACTTCCGCGCCTTCCTCGTGCAGTTTTTTCGCAACGGGGTAAGCAATAGCGCAACCGACGCCGCCGCCGACTACCGCGACCTTTTTAAGTCCTTCCGTTT
>CAVBZJ010000057.1:0-467 GCA_963599785.1 Anaerovoracaceae bacterium | reverse complement strand
GGTGGGGTTGCCGAGCGGACCAACGAAATCCGCAAGACAATCGCCGACGTTCAGGCGGTTAAGCAGATAAGTGGTCGCGCCGACTATCTGGAAAATGATTTTTACCGTGCCCTTTTCCCTGTCGAAATCCGCAACGGTGAGAGGAATACGCTCCCCGTCCGCCGCCGCGCGAACTATAACGAACTGCCCCGCCTGCGCCTTTTTCGCGACGAACGGAGCGGAAATTTCGAGTTCGGTAACGGTAGGATTGAGCGATTTGCGAGAAACAATTTCAAACATACTCTTTCTCCATAATTAGTA
This sequence comes from Anaerovoracaceae bacterium, assembly GCA_963599785.1. Taxonomy (GTDB): domain Bacteria; phylum Bacillota; class Clostridia; order Christensenellales; family Borkfalkiaceae; genus UBA1259. Next base: position 167 of record CAVBZJ010000057.1, on the reverse strand, counting down.
AGGTTTTTGATAACCCGTTTATTTTAACATAATCGCAAGCGATTATCAACTGTTTTGGGAATTTTTGATAATTATTTACAAAAAATATTTATAATTTTCATAAAAACCGCCTATACCCCCGCGAAAAGGCTTTTTCGATACCAAAGGAGCGGAAAGTAAAAGAGGGC
>CAVBZJ010000056.1:0-11135 GCA_963599785.1 Anaerovoracaceae bacterium | reverse complement strand
GTTAAATTCGTAATATTTCTTATATTCGTTCTGCATAGGGCTTTCCGTCCTTTTTAGTTTCATTTGTCTTTATTTATAAACCTGTAATAAGACGACGTGTGCTTAAATCCCGCGTCCATAATAATTTCCGTAAGACTTTTATCGGAATCCTTTTTTTGCGCCTCGACGTAATGCGCGCGCGTTTTGTTTATATAAGAAGGAATACTTTCTTTCATATATTTGTTGAAAAGTCTCGAAACGTATTCGCGCGAATACCCCATCTGCGAGGCGAGCGATGTAGCCGTTATGTCGTCTCTGAAATGTTCCGAAATGTAAATAAGCATTCTTCGTATATAGTCGGATTCGTTTTGCGAGTTTTCCACCGGCTCGTCGTATTCGAGCCGTTTGTACAAAAGACAGAGAATGTAGTTCACCACGGATTCGACGTAATATTTATCGTCCGCGACTCCGCTTCCGACGGGAATCAGGTTCATTTCGTCTATCGCGTTAAGAATAACGTCTACGAGTTTTTTATCGTGAATCAGCGTGGTTTTTATCGTTTTGCCGTTTTTTGCCGTATCGAAGGCTTTGGAAACCTCGTTGGGAATCATAACCACGCAATCGTCGCTCGTGTTGTCGAGCTTGCTGTAAGAATGTAAATCGTAATGGTCGAACAAAAATATCGAATCGTTGCCGACGATAAAGCTTTTTCCGTTTTTGGTAACCTCGTATTTTCCTTGCCGCACTATAAAAAGTTCGAGATTTGAATGAAAATGCGTGGGCCACGAATGTTCTACGTTACGGAAAATAGAAACTTTCAGTTTTGTGTCGTAATTTTCAAAAAAAGCGTCCATCATATCTCCCTGTTGAAAAAGCCTTCGAGCGAAACGGGGTTTTTGCCCCTTGCGGGTATCTCGCCCGCAATGACTTTAAGCACCGCCTTCTGCGATTCGGGCGTGTCCGAATACGCGTTGATATATTCTTTAAGGTACGGATAATCGAACAGCTTATACGGATCGCCGAGCGATACGAAAATCATTTTCGGGTGCTGTAAAATATATCCGCGCCAGAAGGTCATCATATTGTACCAGCCGACTCTCATACTCCCGCCGTTATAGTTTTTGGAACTCATATCGCACAAAACCACTAGCAGGTCGTAGTCGTTCATAATCTCTTTTATGAGCTTGTGTTTGGGATTTATTAAAAATTCCACGCTCGCGCCGTAGCTTTCCGCCTGCGCTTTAAACGGCGCGTAGTCGGAAACGTTTACTTCCTTGTGCCAGAACGGTTCGGCTACGATAACGGCGAGAATTTTATCGCCCGCTTTAATTCCCGCGGGTATGATATGCTTTTCGTCCCGAACGACGGTAATGCTTTCGTCCGCGATTTTCTGCGCCGTCGCCGAGAATTCCGCCGCGCTCGTACGAGCCGCGTTTTTCTCGCCGCAAAATAGCCCCGCGCGTTCTTTAAGGGTAAGTATTCTGTAAAGCGCGTCCTCGAATCTGTCTTTCGTGATTTCTCCCGAAGCGACCGCGGCTTTTATCGCGTCGAAATCGTCGGGTTCGGGGAAGAGAACCATATCTCCGCCCGCCTTTATGTATTTGACTGCAAGCTCCGCGGGAGCGGTTGCGGAACACGCGCCTATCATACTCATCGCGTCCGAAACAACGCACCCCTTAAACCCGAGTTCGCCTTTAAGAAGGTCGGTCATAAGACTCTTGCTCAATATGCAGGGAAGTCCTGTTTCTTCTTCGGTCATAAACGCGGGCAGGGCGTAATGTCCTACCATAATGGATTCCGCGCCGCGCTTAATCATCTCGCCGTAAACTTTTCCGTAAGAATCAAACCATTCCTCGCGCGACATAGGATTCACGGTCGTGCAGAAATGACTGTTTCTCTCGTCCGTACCCGCTCCGGGGAAGTGCTTCGCCCCCGTGACCATAAGCTTTTCCGAACGCAGTCCGTCCGCATAAGCCCCCGCATATTTGATAACCGCGTCGGCGTCGTCCGAAACCGCGCGCACGTTCGTTTCGGATGAACGGAAGGTATAATTTATATCGACGACGGGCGCGAAAGTCCAGTGAATACCGTTCGCGCGGCATATTCTCGCCGTAAGCCTGCCCGCCTCTTCTATCAAAGGAACGTTTCCGCACGCGCCCCACGCCATAGGGAACGGCAGAAGCCCGCCGCCCTTAACGCCGTTTTCGGGACCGTTCTCCACGTCTGCGGAAACGATTACGGGTACGCGCGAATACTTGTTCGCCATATCGGTATACAGCTTTATTTTCTCCGCCGACATAGAAGAAACGAAAATTCCGCCGGGCTTTATGCGCGAAATAACCTTTTCCACTTCCGCGGGATCGTCCTTTTCGTATACGTCGAGACATAAAAGCTGCCCGCAAAGCTCTTCTATCGTAAGCGCGGCAAGTAATTCCTTTTTATCGCCGAATTTTTCTCCGTCGTTCATCAAATATCCGTTTACGTTTCGCATAGGTAAAATATATCACAAATATTTGTAAAAGGCAATATTTATCTCGAAAATGAAAGTAAAGTAGTCACAAAGCGCAGTAAATGCGTAAAACTAATCACAATTCGCTATTGACTTACCCCCTTAAACAAGTTATAATTTTATTGAAAAGCGGCAAAGGGTGCACCCTTTCTTCTCGCCCTTCGGTCGAGAAGAAAGGGTGCACCCTTTCTTCTCGCCCTTCGGTCGAGAAGAAATCCCCATTATCGGCTTTGAATGGAAAAAACGGGAAAAACGATGAAAAAATTCTTAAAAAAGGCGGCGAAAATAACGTTTGCCGTAATAGCGGCGATACTTGTCGCGGGCGGTACTTTAATCGCCTGCGGAGATAATGATTCGGGGAATAAAGAGCCGCTTACGCCCGATACCCCTAACTCTTCCGTGTATTATACGGTTTCGTTCGACAGTCTCGGCGGAACGGCGACGGAAAATCAGAGGGTGGAAGCGGGCAAAACGGCAAAAAGACCGAACGACCCCGTAAAGAGTGCCGAGGCGAGAAAGGAATACGCTTTTATCGGCTGGTATTTCGGGGAAGAGCTTTGGGATTTTGAAAACACGGCAGTAACGGGAGACCTTACGCTTACGGCGCGGTATAAAATTACCGAGTATTCGCAAGAGGTTTTACCGTCAAAATAGGAGGAAACTATGAAAGTTTATGAAACGCCTGCAATCGAGTTTAATCGGTTCGAGGCAAGTATGGACGCGTTGACCGTTTCTTCGATGAACGGTTACGACAACAAGGGATTAGACATCTCTTGGGACTTATAAGAGATTGAGCGGAGGAAAAAAGATGAATAAGAGAATTGTGCGGATAACCGCGCTTATTGCGATGTTTTTCGTTTCCGTCACTCTGGCGGCGGTGTTTGCTTTCGTAAAACCCGCGGGCGCGCAGGCGGAAGCTTCGGGCGCGACGGCTTGGGGAACGGAGATAGACGAGTGCGCTTACGGAAAAGACTGTTGGTCGGCTAGTGAGACTCTCGAATTTGTAGAGGACAGCGGCGCGACGGCAAACGGTTTTGAAAAAAGCTACGTTAAAACGCTTTCGGCGGGAACGGAAATTTTGGGACAGTTTTCTCACGCGAGCATAAAAGCCGAATACACGGAAGTTCGCTTTGCGATAAAGACGGTGAACGGAAAATTCAGACTTGAAGATTTTTCCGCTTCTGCGGCAGTATGGCCCGAAGCGTACGACGGCTGGACGTACTTCGTTTTAACCCGCGCCGACGCGGGCTGGAAAATTAAAGTTTATTTCGGCGACGAACTCGTTCTCGAAACGGTCAACGCGAATGGCGGGGATTACGTTTGCAGTATTTTGTGGCATAAAACTAATATCGGAATGGGCATTTATCCCGACGACAGCAGTAAAGAGATGACCGTTTATTATACGGAAGTGCGCGCGGCGACGATAACTCCTTTTTCTATGGTAGAAGGCGCGTCGCTCCGTATAGACGACGAGGAAGGCGGCATTCGTTTCAGAGCGAAAATGAACGAGAAAACCGCGACTTCGGTTAAGGACGGCAGCGCGGCTATGAACTTCGTTATCGCGCCGAAAGCCCTTTTCGATACGGTAACGGACGGAAATTACGCGAATTTAACCAAAAAGATAGAAATTCCGGTAGACGGAACGAAAATTTATAAAGACGGCGATTATTACTACGCTAACGGCGTTATCGCTAATATTCTCGAAGCGAACAGAAGCCTCGATTTCTGCGCGACGGCATACATAACCGCAAACGGAACGACGACGTATGCGGAAGCGGATTTCTCGCTTACCCGCGGCAATCTGTACGATATAGTAAATCAGCTCGTGGTTTTGTACGGCGAAGAGTATGCGGAAAGCATTTTGGCGGCGGCTCCTTACGAGTGGTACGGAAAAGGCGATTATCCGATAGTTATAGACACCGTGGAGCAGTATAACGCGCTTGCGGCGCAGGTAAACGGCGGCAGAGATTTCTCCGCATATCTCGCTAAAATCGCGGGCGCGGTTAAGTCCGCGACCGATAAAACGGAGATAAGCAAACCCGAATTTTTCCCGCAGACCGCAGGACTTAAAGGCGAACTCGTTGCCGAAAAGCTGTTTGCGGAAGCGACGGAAAGCACGAAAACCGCACCCGAAGGCTACGAAAAGTTCTATACTTATACCGCCGCGGACGGAAAAACTCCTTTTGAAAGCATAGATATAACTTCGTATTCAAAAGTTTTCTTTGAGTTCGAGCTTACGAACTGGGCGCAGTTCGCATACCCCGCGGAAGCGATATTCTATTCGACGGGCGAAGGTAAAACGACGAAAGTTCTTTTAACGAAGAAATCGGGTTCGTGGGAAATAACCTTTACGGGCGAAAACGTTCTTAACTCTGATAGTGAATACGTTTCGGAAATAACGATAACCCGCAGCGGAAACGATATAAAAACGTTGTTTACGGATATGTTTTGTGCGAGTGGCGCGGTATTCACCGTAACCGAACTTCGCGGAGAATTTGCAGAGAAGGTTTTGGAGGGCGAACTCGTTGCGAAAAAGCTGTTTGCGGAAGCGACGGAAAGCACTAAAACCGCTCCCGAAGGCTACGACAAGTTCTATACTTATACCGCCGCGGACGGAAAAACTCCTTTTGAAAGTATAGATATTACTTCGTATTCAAAGGTATTCTTTGAGTTCGAGCTTGCAAACTGGGCGCAGTTCGCGTACCCCGCGGAAGCGATATTCTATTCGACGGGCGAAGGTAAAACGGTAAAGGTTCTTTTAATCAGAAAATCCGCGTTGACGTGGGAAATAACCTTTACGGGTGAAAAAGTTCTTAACTCTGCTAACGAATACGTTTCGGAAATAACGATAACCCGTAGCGGAAACGACGTAAAAACGTTGTTTACTGATATGTTCTGTGCGAGCGGCGCGGTGTTTACCGTAACCGAACTTCGCGGAGAAAAGGCGACGGGTTACGATACTTCCGCATACACCGACAAAATTATGGAGTGCGCGGGAACGTACGATTCAAGCAGTAACAACGGATTTGAAGCGACTACGGAAATTACCGCTCCGAGCGGATTTGTAAACGTGTTCAAGAGCGTTTCTTGCACTACCTTCGATTACGGACACAATCAAACGATTGACGGTTACGTTAAAGTATGCTTTGCGTCGAGAACCGACGGCAAATATAAACATTCGGTAGAGGGCGAAATAGACGGAAACGGGCAATGGGTATACTTCGAGCTTTCGAGAGAGACCGCTTCGAGTAACGACTGGACGATAAGAATTATCGACGAATATGCCAACGTTCTGCTCGAAGTTCAGAAAACCAGCAGTTTTGATTCGGTATGTATGGTATTATGGCACGGTTCGCCGGATCTCCAAGTAACCGACTCGACCTACGTTTATTGTACCGAGCTTCTCGGAGAACCCGAGGACAGATATAATAATAACAGTTCGAAATACACCGAATCGCACGACTTTGCGAGAACGGCTACACAGAATTATCTGGTTAAGGACGGCGCGACGGAATACACTGTGGTTATTCCGTCGAACCCCGATACCTATATAGATTACGCAAAAAGCGAGTTGGTCAGTTTTTTTTTAGAGGCTACCGGCATAGAACTTAACGTGCTTACGGGCGCAGATACGGCACACACTCCGAGCGGGAAATATATCTCGCTCGGAGAAACGCGTCTTTTCGCTACGAGCGGGCTTTCCGTAGATAAAACCCTGCTCGGGAGAGACGGCGTACGCATTTTAACCAAGGATCTTTCCGTTTATATAACGGGCGGTTCGGAACGCGGCGTTTTATACGGCGTGTACGATTTTCTTAAAATGAATTTCGGCTACGAAGTCTACGCGAAGGATTGCTATACGATAGATACGGGAGTTACAGAGCTTCCGCTTTACGATTACGACGTTACGGATATTCCCGATATTTCTTTACGCGTGCGCGCGGGTATGGCGTTCAATCTCACCGAAGAGAACGACGACGTTATGTTCGCAAGCAGAATGAGAACTCTCGACGATTATAACTACCTTCTGTTACCTATTTACGAAGAGTTCGACAACGAAAATTCGGAATGGAGCAGGTATCATAACGGATTCCATTATTTGCCGAAGAGCGAATATGAAACGGCGCACCCCGAATTTTATTCGGACGACGGAACGCAGCTTTGCTATACGGCTCACGGCAATTCCGAAAGCTTCGAGCTGATGACCGACCTTTGCGCGAAAAAAGCGGAACAGTCGCTCACTTGGTGGCTTCCCGAAAGATTCCCCGAAATGAACACCGTGCATATCGGCGTTCAGGATGTGAGAACCGCCTGCGATTGTTCGTCCTGCAAAGCTTTTAAAGCGAGTCATAACGATTCCAACGCGGCGGCGATACTTAAATTCGTCAACAGAATGGGCGAAAAGGTCGTTGCGTGGATGAATAAAGAAGAAAACGCGGCGTATAAGAGAGAGAACCTCACTTTTTCGTTCTTCGTGTATCAGGAAACGCTTACCCCGCCGTTCACGGTGAACGCCGACGGCACGGTAAACATAGCGGAAGATCTGGTTTCGCCCGAGGGCGTTACCGTAAGACCTTATACCGCGTTCAGCGACCTTATTTATTTTAAGTCCGTAGACGACGAGGCGAACGCAGAGGAGCTGAAAAAGGTGGAGCAATGGTCGGCTTACGTTAAAGACGGCTGGGCGTGGACTTACGGGTGCTTCTTTAACGATTATTTTTGCTTTTACGATTTTTATCCGTTCTATAAAGATTATTTTGGCAAAATTTACGACCTCGGTTACGGCTATGCGTTTCCGCAATTCCACAGCGAACAGCGCGGCGCGGATACGGGATTTTATACCTTGGCGAATTATCTGACGAGTAAACTTTCATGGAATTCGTCTCTCGACGCCGACGAGCTTATCGCCGATTATTTCGACAAGGCTTACGGCCCTGCGGCGAAAAAGATGAGGGAATTTTACGACGAGTGCAGAAGCTGGTTCGCAAAAACCGCGGCTTCGCAAGAATGGAACGCGGAATCCATAAACGCGCGCGTAACTACCGATTCCGCCTGCTTCGCGTATGCGGACGTTCAGAAGTTCTTCGGCTTGCTCGACGAGGCTTACGCGGCGATAGAGAGTCTGAAAACCACCGATTCCGCAAGGTACGAAACGCTTAAATCGCATATAGACCTCGAATGGCTGTTCCCCGCAAAGGTCGCGCTTACTCTTTATCAGGGAAATTACGATTCCGCAACGCTTTCCGCTATGAAAACGAAATTCAAATCGCTTTGCGAAGGCTTCGGAATGACTAAAATAGGCGAATCGGAAAGCATAGACGAATTTATAAATTCGCTGTAAAAAGAAAAGACTATAAAAGCGGCGTTTCGTCGCTTTCGCAAAAAATATTTCGGCACAAAGCCGAGAAAATTATCGGAGGAAATGTATGAAAAAGAAGGTTTTGCTGGCTTTGCTCGCTTTATGCGTAGCGGCTTCCTGCACGGCGTTTGCGGCGTGTAATCAGGGTAATACCACGCCCGATACGCCCGACACGCCGCCCGAACCCGTGACGAAAACGGACAACACGGTAGTTCTTGACGATATTTCGGATATAAACTGCGGAGAAAGCCCCGTTTTATCCGCAACGGCGGGGGACGGAGCGACTATAACCTACGTCTTTTCTCAAACCGAGGACGGGGAATATAAGGCTCTTCCCGAAAGCTTTACCCACGGCGAGTATTATATAAAAGCTGTTGCCGCGGAAACGGAAAAGCATAACCGCACGACTTCGGCGGCTAAAAAATTCACCGCGAACGAAAAGCTTGCTTACTGGGACGAAGAGAGAAGCGACGAATACGATTACGGCGTGTGCGAATGCGGCGAGCTTATCGAAAACGTTACCTTCAAAAAACTCGTCGAGGGCGTGCAGAGACTTGTCGTTTCCGAAATGACCGACCTGCAAATGCCTTCTTCCGATAACGTTTACAGATATAACGAAAAGTATCTTACGGGCGCGGTAAGCCTTGGAGATATAGCCGAAAAGGCGCGGAATATTTCCGAAATCACGCTCGGAGAGGCTTCGCTCGGCAACGATATTTCCGCGCTCGATTTTTCGGGACTTACGGATAAAAGACTTCACGGCGAACAGCGTATCGCGGTAGAAGCCGAGGACGAATACGGATATACCCACAAAATACTCGTACCCGTACTTCTGGTCACGCGCGAAATTTCTTCTTCCGACGAGCTGGACGCGCTTTTGTCGGGGCAGGGAAATTCTTATAAAATAGAAGTGAACGGCGTGCTTACGAGCGAAGTGAGCGAAAGAGAGGATGGTTCGGAAGCGATAAACAACGTGGTGAACGGCTATTACGAACTGACTTCCGATATAGACTATAAAGGACACGCGAGCGGCGTGGAATTCCGCGGAACGTTCGACGGCGCGGGACACAAAATCACCTGCGGCAGCGAAGCGAGAGGCTCGTTGACGCTTGGACTTTTTAATTATCTGGAAAGCGCGACCGTTAAAAATCTCGTTTTGGACGCGGCGCATAACAACCCCGCGAAGTCGGAAGGAAGCTATAAAGCGATTATCGCGAGATTTTCTTATAACACGGCTTTTGAAAACGTTACGGTAAACTACGTTGCGGGCGAAGACGGCACCGCTTCCGATTATATAGGATTTTTATTCAATCAGAACGTCGTTTCGAGCAGCTTTAAGAACTTTACGATAAACGCGAACGGCAAAAAGCTCGGCTCGATTCTCGGCGGACTTAATATCTGGGGTTCTAATCCGAGCATCGAATCTCTCGTATTCGAGAATTTCGTTATAAACGATTGTTCGGGCGTAGGCTGCCTCGTAAGGGCGAACGGCGAAAAAATTCAGCCGTGGGAAGCAAAGGGAATATCGGGCGACGTCGTGAGCGAAATCGCTACCGACGAGGTACTCGATCCCGAATCGGAAGAGGTTTTAACCGTTTCTTTGGGAGAGGCTTACGCTTCGCTTACGGACAGCGTTAAATCGGTCGTGAAAACGGCTGCCGACGGTACGGAAGAGGACGTGACCGATTATTGCAATTTCACGGCGGACGGCGTGTGGTTTTACGAAAGCGATATTGCGACGGAAGCCGACAGGAGAAGTTATATAACTCTTACCGTCGTTTACGAAGCGAACGGAATGAACGTTACCGTTTCGATAAAGCTTTACGTTGTGAACGACGTGAGCTATAACGTAACGTTCGTTCAGAAAAGCGGTTTAAGAATGACGTTCTCCGTGAGAGAGGGCGGAACGGTCACTTTCCCCGAACCCGAACTTGCGGAAGTCGGCGAACGATTCTTCGGCTGGAAAACCTCTGACGGCGTTATGTGGAAAGAGGATATGATAATCACGGGCGATATGACGTTGACCGCCGTATACGTTTCTACCGTATACGATACCTCCGAATATAACGAAACCGTTATGGAATGTGCGGGAACTTACGATTCGGGCAACAACAACGGATTTGAGGAAACCTCCGAAATCTCCGCTCCGAACGGGTTTGAAAACGTATTCAAAAGCGATTCGTGCGGCGGACTCGACTTCGGACACGTCAGAACGCTTGACGGATACGCGAAAGTTTGCTTTGCGCTAAAATCCGACGGAAAGTACAAACACTCCGCGGAAGGAGAAATCGACGGACAGGGAAGATGGGTATACTTCGAGCTTTCGAGAGAAAACGCTTCGAGCAACGAATGGACGATAAGACTTATCGACGACGAAAATAACGTTCTGTTAGAGGTTAAGAAAACGGACGCGAACAATTTTAACACCTTGTGCGGCGTGCTGTGGCACGGCGGCGCGTGGTTTGAAATGAGCGGCGCGAGCTACGTTTACTGTACAGAGCTTCGCGGCGTAGGCGGAGAAAAGATTATAAACGGCGAGCTTGTTGCCGAAAGACTGTTTGCGGAAGCTACGGAAATTTCGATAACCGCTCCCGCCGGCTACGAAAAGTTTTATAAATTTGCTTCTGCGGACGGAACGGTGCCGTTTGAAAGCATAGATATAACCTCGTATTCAAAACTGTTCTTCGAGTTTAAGCTTACGGCTTGGGCGCAGTTCGCATACCCCGCGGAAGCGATATTCTATTCGACGGGCGAAGGCAAGACTACGAAAGTTCTTTTGACGAAGAAATCGGGTTCGTGGGAAATAACCTTTACGGGCGAAAACGTTCTTAACTCTGCTAACGAATACGTTTCGGAAATAACGATAACCCGCAGCGGAAACGACATAAAAACTTTGTTTGCGGATATGTTTTGCGCGAGCGGCGCGGAATTTACCGTAACCGAGCTTCGCGGAGAGTTGGGAGAAAAGATTATAAACGGCGAACTCGTTGCCGAAAAGCTGTTTGCGGAGGCTACGGAAAGCACGAAAACCGCTCCCGAAGGTTACGAAAAGTTTTATACTTTTACCTCTACGGACGGCAAAACTCTCTTTGAAAGCATAGATATTACTTCGTATTCAAAGATATTCTTCGAGTTTAAGCTTACAGCTTGGGCGCAGTTCGCGTATCCCGCGGAAGCGATATTCTATTCAACGGGCGACGGAAAAACCACGAAGGTTCTTTTGACAAAGAAATCGGGTTCGACGTGGGAAATAACCTTTACGGGCGAAAACGTTCTTAACTCTGCTAA
>CAVBZJ010000055.1:8484-11167 GCA_963599785.1 Anaerovoracaceae bacterium | reverse complement strand
GTTTTTATATTTTAACCACAAAAACTAAATTTAAAACAACAAATTATTTTTTACGGTATTGCAAAGGCGTGATACCGTACTTTTCTTTAAAAAGCCGCGTGAAGTGCGCCTGCGATAAAAAGCCCACGGTGTTCGAGATTTTCCACAGAGGAAAGGTGGTGCTTTCCAGAAGGTTGCAGGCGTAATTAAGCCGCAAATCGTTGATATACGAAACGAGCGTTTTGCCCGTGTATTTCTTAAATTCTCTGCAAATGGTCGTCTGCGAATAGTTGGAAAGCTTATACACGTCGGCAAGGTGAATTTCGTTGCCGAAGTCGAGGCTCGCAAGCTTTCTCATAAAGGCTTTCAGCCAGTCGGGGGCTTTGTCGTTTTCCTCTTTCGCGTAAAACACCCCGAACACGAACGCCAGAAGCGATTTTATCGCAAGGTTTCTGTGTTCCTCGTTCTGCGCTTCCAAAATAAGCTTCTGATAATTGAGAACGGTCTCGAAATACGAGGAGTTGAGGTGGATAAGCTGGTTCTGACAGGAAACGTTTTCCGAACCGAAAAACAGCTTCAAAAGATCCTTCGCAAAGTCTACGTTACAGGTAAGGTTTATGTGCTGGGAAGAATAATTCTGATACTGGCTGTGCTTATGATACTGTCCGAGCTTTACGATAAACGCGTCGCCCGTCTTCATAACCGTCTGTTGCTTGTTGAAATGGTGTACGAGCTTTCCTTCGGTCACGATAAAAATTTCTATATAGTTGTCGTGCGCGTGGTAAAAAGAGGTAGGGCGCGTCCAGATATGAAAGGTAAAATCCTTTTCCGATTTTAAGACGGCGTAAGTCCTCGTCCGCTTAACGCTGGGAAAAAGATCCTTCGATTCTGCCGCGAGCGCGAGCGGTCGTTTCGTTCCCTGCAAATCGGTTTCGTTACCCGTTTCGGTGCGTTTGTTTTCCATAGAAAACTCCTTTAAAATAGATTGTAACACGCAAAAAACGAAAAGTCAAGACGAAAAAGAAAAAACTAATTCGGAATAAAAATATTGAAAAATATATTTAAGATAAATTTTGCTTTATAACCCGAAATCGTAAGTAAAACGCTTGCGATTTTATTTACTGCGCATTAAAAAACGGACTAAAAAAAGCAAAAATCTAATTAAAAACAGCAAAGCGGAATTTAAAAACGGTGTTAAAATTGAATTATGAAAGAATTTATAAACGCCATATTTTGCGCTCCGACGGGCGCATACGACGAATTGCCCTATCCTTCGCGGCTTACGGACGAGGTTTTTCTCGCCCTCAAAGAGGCGGGAATAAACCGAATTTTCGGCTTCGGATACGACATTCGCGAAGAAACGCAGCTGAAAACTCTCGCCCTGTGCGAAAAGTACGGAATAAAATATCTGCCGACGATGCGTTCGTTCGGCGAATACGTCGATTTCGGGTGGAAAGCTTTGTCCGAAGAGAAAAAGAACGAGCTTGACCGCAGATTTATCGAAGAGGTGAAAAAATACGCGGGCTATAAGGCTTTTGCGGGGGTGTTCTTCGGCGACGAGGCGGGGTATCTCTCCTTTGACGGAGTTGCGCACGCAAAAATGGTTTTCGACGAGAATTTCCCGAAGCTCGAATTTCACTTCAATTTCTTTTCGTACTCGATTAACGACGCGATTTTCTGGGGCGGAATGGCGGGGAGCGTTCACGGCGTACCAGATATTAAAAAGCCGTTCGAGCTTAAAGGCGACATTGAAATAGTTTTCAAAAACCGTTTCAAATTTTACGACAAGCTTGTGGAAGGGCTGCTTCAAAAGGCGAAATTCGAGTATATTTCGCAGGATAAATATCCGTTCGAGGGGTTCTGGAAGGAAGTGCCTTCTTCCGTTCACGTCGCGCTGTTCGAGCTTAACGCGTATTTTGCCGAAAAAAAGAAAAAGTACGGCTGTAAATTTTATAACTATATGCAGGCGGGGCAATGGGCGACCGATTTTGAAAGAAAGCATATGACTCGGGGCGAGTTCAGGCTTCAAGCGCACGTCACCGCCGCGTACGGGAACGAGGGCTTTGCGTATTTCCCCGGCTGCTATCCGATAGACTATACCTTTGACGAAAGGCAGAGATATTCTATGGAAGGCGCGGGCGGGCTTATCGATATTTACGGCAGAAAAGCGGAGGCTTACGAAGCGGTTAAGGAATTGAACGCTTTCTTTGCGAGGATTGCGGACGACGTTCTTTCTTCCGAATTTCTCGGAACGTACGCTTACGGGAAATATTATAACGGCTTCACGGAGGACGATATAAAAAATCTGCCCGATAACGAATGTATATTCAGGGGCGAGCTTCCGGATATTTTCAAAAGAAAGGACGAAAGCGTTTCGGCGGCGGCGGAAAACGGGCTGATGGTTTCTTCCTTCGTAAAAGACGGAAAGAAACGCTACTACGCGGTTAATTTATCCACGGTATGCCAAAATAATATCGAGCTTAAACTGCCGCGCGGGGAATACGAAATCTTCCGCGACGAGGACGTGCTGAAAGCCTCGGAAAACGTTAAACTGACGCTCCGAGAGGGCGAAGGCGTTTATATAAAGTCCGTGTAAGGCTTATGTAAACGAAATTATATAAAGAACTTTGATAAAAAATTTATAAAAATTATCCGAAAAAAAGACGTAAAGGAACGACCGAAAAATGAGCAAGACGAAAAAAGT
>CAVBZJ010000055.1:0-8474 GCA_963599785.1 Anaerovoracaceae bacterium | reverse complement strand
GTACGAATGATATGCAACGCGCATATAGATCCTATCTGGCAATGGGAATGGGAAGAAGGGGCTTCCGCCGCGCTTTCCACCTTTCAGAGTGCGGCAAACCTCTTAAATAAGCACGACTATATATTCTGCCACAACGAGGTTACGTTATATAAGTATACCGAAAAATACGCGCCCGCGCTCTTTCGCGAGATACAAAAGCTCGTAAAGGAAGGCAAGTGGCACATAATGGGCGGGTGGTTTTTACAGCCCGACTGTCTTATGCCCTGCGGCGAGGGGATAGTCCGCCAGATTCGCGAGGGCGAAATATATTTCAAAGAAAAATTCGGGGTAAAGCCGACGGCGGCGGTCAATTTCGATCCGTTCGGGCATTCCCGCGGAATGGTGCAGATAATGGCGAAGTGCGGGCAGACGGGGTATCTGTTTATGCGCCCGTACGGCAAATATATGCCTTATCCGCAGCTGTCTCTCCCCGACGAGTGCTTTATTTGGGAAGGCTACGACGGCAGCCGCGTAAAGGCTTCGAGAATTACCGAATATAATTCCGACCTCGGACACGCGCGCGAGAAAATCGAAAAGGATATGAAGCGGCAGGAGGACGCGGAAGTCGCAATATCCTGCTGGGGCGTGGGCAATCACGGCGGCGGCCCTTCCGACAAAGACCTTTCGGACGTGGAAAAGCTTATGGCGGAAAGCGATAAGGATATAAAATACGCCACCCCCGAAAGCTATTTTGACGAGGTGAATCCGACGGCGGTTTACGATAAATCGCTCGTGCCGTGCATGGTCGGGTGCTACACCTCTATGGCGGAGCTTAAAAGGAAGTACAGAATCCTCGAACGGCAGCTTATGTTCGCGGAAAAAATCGCAAGTCTCGCTTCGCTCAAAGGCTCTTACGAATACCCCGCGGAGCTGCTTAAAGACGTTACCGAGGATATGCTTAACGTGCAGTTCCACGACATACTCCCCGGCGATATGATTCGCGCGGGCGAAGAAAACGGCTTCACTTATATAAATCACGGACTGCATATTCTGAACAATATCCGTGCGGACGCGTTCTTCGCGTTGTGCAAAGGTCAGCCTGTCGCGGAAGCGGGAACTTATCCGCTTATGGTATTCAATCCGAAATCGACGGAAGGGAAACGGATTATAGAATGCGAGCTTTCTATAATTCCGACCGAAAACTATATAGAAAACCGTTCTTATATAGAAGTTTACGACGAAGCGGGCAACAAGCTAAAAGCGCAGACGGTGAAAGAGGGCAGCAATATTTCGATAGACTGGCGTAAAAAGGTCGTGTTCGAGGCTTCTCCCGCGCCGCTCGGCATCACGAGATACACCGCGAAAACCGTCGTTCTGCCCGTAAAGAAATACCCCGCCGTAACGGAAGATATTATATTCGACAACGGCGAAAAGCGGGTGGTTATCGGCGCGAAATCGGGGCTTATAGAAAGCTATAAGGTAAACGGCATTGAGTATGCGAAAGGGAAGCTGTTCGTTCCGAAAATGTTCGACGACACCCCCGATCCGTGGGGAATGAACGAGCCGTACGTCGGGCATAATCCGATAGAAATGCCGCTGCTTAAAACTCCCGACGGAGTGTTCGACGGAATGAGTTCGGTGCAGATTATCGAGGACGGCGAAATTTACCTCGGCGTGGAAGCGTTCTTCGGAACGGGGCTTACGAGAGTCCGCGTGGGGTATAAAATTTATAAGAGCGGCGCGGCGGTGGACGTGGAAGCGAACGTTTTCCCGAACGAGGCTTCAAAGGCGATTAAGCTCGGACTTACGGTCGGAAAAGGAAAGTATATAGGCGAACAGATTTTCGGTAAAGAGGAATTGTTCGACGACGGCAGAGAATGTATCGCGCAGAATTTCGTCGCGCTCGAAAATGACGGCGGCGAATATCTCGAAATAGTAACGCAGGATAACTTCGGCTCTTCTTATAAAGACGGCGAAATAAACCTTACCCTCGTGAAAACGGCGACCTATTGCGCGCACCCCGTGCCTAATCGTCCGCTTCTCCGCGACGGAATTTTCATCGGAAAGGTGGATCAGGGGCAAAGAGACTTTAATTTCCGTCTGACCGTGGCAAAGGAAAACGAGCTGAAACGGAACGCCGACGAGTTTACCGAAAAGCCTTACGCGCTGAACGTTTTCCCGACGATCGACGAAAAGGACGACAACGGCTTTAAGGTTTCATCCGAAAACGCGGATATTTCCCTTGTTACTCTCAAAAAGGCAAGACAGGTTAAGGGCTACGTTATGAGACTTCAAAACAATTCCGAAAAGCCCGCCCGCGACCGCGTGAGCTTCGGCAATAAAACGCTCGGACTCGAATTCGGCAAGTACGAGGTCAAAACCGTGGTTTACGACGGCGAAAGGCTTTACGAAAGCGAGGATATGATAATTTAACGCCGCCTGAAATAACGCGACTTGCAAAGAAAGCCGCGAGAAAGCAGCCGCACAAATCAACGCGGCGCGGCGCAAAATACGGCGCGGCGCAAAAAAAACGCAAAGAAAGCCGCGCAAAAACGTAAAAAATAAACGAAAAAACATTAAAACGCGAAAAGTTCGGGAAGGGGTATACCCCTTCCTCGGGGCTACCGCCCCGAGGAAATCCCCTTTATCGGAATAAAAAAAGAAAAAAACGAAAGGAGCGAAAATTATGAAAAAGACATTAACGAAAGTGCTGACTACCGTCCTCGCCTGCGGGCTTATGTTTACCGCGGCGGCTTGTGGCGGCAAAAACAACGACAACGCGGGCAAAACCGCAATCAAGACTTCGTTCTTCATAGGCGAATTCGGCGACGAGTGGATAAAGAGTCTCGCCAAAGAGTGGAGCGCGAAGAACGATAAATACTATATAGACGTTAAAAACAATCTCAATCTCGGCGGCAATATCGTCGCGGATATAAAATCGAACTCTTCCTTCGACCTGTTCGTCGCGGAGGACTGCGCAATGCAGCAGCTTTTTGCGGGCGATTATCTGGAAGACCTCACGGACGTTCTTTCGGTAAAGCCCGAGGGCGACAAGACGATTAAAGAAAAGATAGAAAACTTCGATCACTGGTCGGCGGCGGCTTCTTCAAACGGAAAAACCTATATGATACCCTTCAACATAAGCCCCTGCGGACTTATATTCGATTACGACAGGTTTAAGGAAAACGGCTGGCTTATGACGGACGGGGCGGGCAACGTCACCGTCGGCAAGGACGGCGTTGCGGGAACTTACGACGACGGCTTGCCGCAGACTATGACCGAGTTTAAGAGTATGTGCGAAAAGATTAACGCGAGCGGCGCGAAGGTGTTCCTCTATATGGGCGCGAATCACCCCGAATACGTCAATAACGTCGCGTATTCCTACCTCGCGCAGACGATAGGCGAAGAGGGTTACGAAATTTTCTATTCCCACGACTCCAAGGGCAAGGAAATAGAGCTGATAAGCGGCGAAAAGACCGTCGTCACAATAGAAGACGGCTATAAAACGTGGCGTATGAAAGGAGTGGACGCTATGGCGGAATTTTTGCAGGACTACCTTTGCAATTCTTCCCGCTACGTTTCGGACGCGACGCTTACCGATAAATCGCTTTCGGTGGATAAGAGCCACGCGCAGTTTATCAGCGTGAACGACGATTCCCCCGCGTTCATAGTGGAGGGCAACTGGTTTGAAAACGGTTCGAGAAGGCTTATAGAATCCAACGTGAACTACGGCGGAAAGGAATACGGCAAGAGCGATTACAGATATATGCTTCTCCCCGCGAACGAAGGCGAAAGGTATCAGCTTTTCTCGCAGACGGGCGGCGCGATGTTCGTTCCGAAGCAGGCGGACGCCGAAAAGCTTGCCGCTATAAAGGACTTTATCGCGTTTATGCTTAAAGACGAAAATATGGCGCGCGTAACCGCGGACACGGGTATGATCTGGAATTATAAATATTCCGTTTCGGACGAGGTTAAGGCGCAGATGACCAAGTTCACGAAAAACGCTTACGAAATGTCGCAGGACGAGAAGAACGTGGTTATCCATTCCGCTTATATAGACACGGCGGCAACCCCGATATACGCGTATTCCGCGCTCGGGGCTTCGGGGCTTATGATGTGTTCGGATTCTCAATACGACCTCGTGAGAGGATTTATGGATAAGGGCAACGCTTCCGCGTTCGTGGCGGGCATAGCGCAGTATAACGACGCCGCGCGCTGGGCGGGGTATCTCTCGCAGGCAAAAACCTACGGCTTCTATAACTAAACGGTTCGATAAAACCAAAGCGATAAAAATATGAACAAAAAAGTAAAAACCAACCTGTTCGTTTATTCTCTGATAGCGTATCCGCTGATATTGTTCGCGATTTTTTACGTCGCGACGAACTTCAACTCGATACTTCTCGCGTTTCAGAGAATAGACGGCACGGGTAAGCACTTTGCGGGCGTGGAAAATTTCTCGGCGTTTTTGGAAGAGGCGTTCGGGCGGGGAGAGCTGCTTTCTTACAGCCTTATAAACTCCGTAAAAATGTACCTTATAAACCTCGTGATATGTCTGCCGCTGTACGTCTTTTTCTCTTACCTGATATTTAAAAGATGTTTTCTCAATAAGGCGATAAGCTTTCTTATAATGATTCCCGCGATAATGTCGGGACTCGTTATCGCGCTTATATTCGTGAATTTTATCGGTTCGGACGGACCGTTGACGGCGATTTTCAAGACGCTCGGGATAAACGGCGGGGAGTGGATAAACCTTTTGTACGACGAAAAGTACGCTTTCGGCACGACGATTTTCTATATGATATGGCTGTCTTTTTCCACAAGCCTTATCGTATATCCGACGGCGATGAGAGGGATAAGCCCCGAAATTTTCGAGAGCGCGAAGATAGACGGCGTAACGCATATGTTTCAGGAGCTGTGGTATATAATTCTGCCGCTCATCTATCCCACGCTTACGACCTTTCTTATCACGGGCTTTGCGGCGATATTCTCTACGGCGGGACCGCTTCTCGAATTTTACTATACGGGCGCGCCCGACTACGTTTCTAATATGGGGTATTATTTCACCAAAATGATACTCGTGGATTCCACCGAATTTTCCTATCCTAAATATGCGGCGGGCGGGCTTATTTTAACCGTCATAGTCGCGCCGCTGACGCTTCTTCTTAAATGGGCGTTAGAGAAATTCGGACCGACGACGGAGTGAGAAGTATGGAAAAAGAATTCAACTTAAAACCTAAAAACCGTACGGCGGCGGACGTTATTTCTTCGATAATATTCTGGACGCTGTGGGTGTTTCTGATAATTTACGCGATTTCTATGCTCGTGCTTCCGTTGTATATGCTCAACACCTCGCTGAAAGCGGACGATCTCGAATGCGTGTATAACCCGTTCGGACTGCCGAAGGTGTTTACTTGGTCGAATTTTAAGGAAATTTTCGTTATATTCGACGAAAAAATGGAAATCAGCGTTGCGGGAATGTTCTGGGTGAGTATTCTGACCTCGACGTTAAAGCCGTTTCTGGCGGTGTTTTTCACCACGCTTTTCGCGTACGTCGAGGCGAAGTATCATTTTTTCGGCAGGAAATTTTTCTTCAACCTCGGAATAGTTCTTATGATTCTTCCGATAGTGGGAAATTTGCCCTCCGCGATGCAGATAAACAAAGCTCTCGGGGTATACGACAATCTCGTGCTGAATATTCTGACCGCGCCTACGGGGTGCTTTTACGGCACTAACTTTTTGCTTATGTACGGGGCGTTTAAGGTGATACCGTGGGATTATGCGGAAGCGGCGTTTATAGACGGCGCGAACGATTATACGGTGCTTTTTAAAATCTATTTAAGAATGGTTCTGCCGCAGGCGGTGGTTCTGTTCGTTTTAGGCTTTATGGGAACGTGGAACGATTACAGCACCTATCTTATCTGGCTGCCGAGTACGCCGAACGTTTCTTACGGAATGTATCTTTTCTATCAGAAGGCAAACGCATACCGCGTGTCGCTTCCCGAGCTTATGGCGGGCTTCACCGTGGTTATGATACCTACGATAGTTCTTTACTGCTGTACGCAGAAAATTATAAACAGTAAATTCGTGATAGGAGGACTTAAAGGATGAAAAAAGCGATTTTCGCGCTTATTTTGGCGACGGCGTTACTCGTTTCTTCGTTCGGCTTCGGCTGTGTGGGGGATAAGGTTACCGAAATAAACATTCCCGCCGTTACCGTAGACCTTTCCGCGCCCGAAAACAGGGTGGAGGTTTCCGCTTCCGAAAAATCGGAGGTGTTCGACGCAAGCGGAAGAAAGCTCGGGGAAAACGAGTGGCTTTTAAACAGCAAATTTTCCAAAGCGTATATCCGCTCGCTCGGCGCGGGGGAATATAAATTCACCTATAAATCGGCAAAGCACACGGGTACGATTACCCTCGTTATAAAAGACGAAGCCGCGCCCGCGTACGTTTTCGCCGCGGAGCTTAAAGAAAGCTACGACTTTCTTTCTTCGCCCGTTCTTCCCTTTCTCGTAAAGGAGCAGGATTCTTATCAGGAAGACTTCGAGCCGACGTACGAGCTTAAAAAGGACGGCGAAGTTTACGAAACGACGGCGGCGGCAAACGGCTTTATCACGGGCGAGCTGACGGGCGGAGCGTACGAGTGGAAAGCGACGATAATAAAGGACGGAGAGACTTACGAGTTTAAGAAAAGCTTTAAGGTCGGCACTTTTGAGGAGTGGCTCAAAGCGAAAGAGAACGCGTTCCTTTTAGACGCGCAGACGGGAGAATACCTTGCCGCTGAAAACGGGGTTTATAAGGTGAATACCGAAAATAACGGGGATATGTTCTCTTATAAAGTGGATAACTCCGTTCTGCAAATCGCTATGAAGGCGGGAAAGACTAAATTCCGCGTGGAAATTTTAAGCGACAAAATAATAGACGTCGGCGCGGGCAACGGCAGCGCGTGGTGTTCAAACGGCTGGAAGGGCTACGTCTGGGCGTTTTCGGGCGCGGCGGAATATGAAGAGGATAAGTTAAGCGACGTTCCGCCGAGATTTTCGGGAATGAAGATAACCGAAAACGGTTACCTTTACTATACCGAAGGGCTTCTTATCGACAGGTATTTCGAGAAAGATCCCGAAAAGTCGCTGCAAATCGACTTCGCGAACGGCGCGAAGGTCGCGGCGAGCATATCCGTAACCTTTATGTAAGGAGAAAAAGATGAAGAAAAAATTGTTTATGGCGGGGCTTACGCTCGCGCTTACGGCAAGTCTTACCGCGGCGGTCGCGTTTGCGGATATTTCCGAAGAAGAAAGCAAAACCGTGGTTTACGAATACGCCCTTTTAGGCGATACCTACGAGGCGGAAAACGGACTTATTTCCGCAAAAAAGCCGGACGGAACGGCGATTTCCGCAAGCGAGAAGAGCGTTTTTCTCGATTGGGCGCAGGGCAGCTATATTTTCGAGTATAAAAACAAGACGGTGAATCTTAAAGTTTACGAAGCCGCGCCCGAGGACGAAATAACCTATTCGGGCGAGATGCCCGCGGAAACGGTTGCGGGCGTTAAGGCGGCTTTCCCCGCGGCGACGGTGAAAAGCGGAATAGTCCGCACGGACGGCGCGCCCGAAATCGGGTTTTACGAGGTTTCGGCGGTCTTTTCGCACAAGGGCGAGGACGTTTACACTGTTAAAAACGCGGGCGAAGAATTTTATTTTACTCCCGCTGAGGGCGGCATTTACGAGCTTAACTATATTTATAAAGACGTTTTCGGCAGAACGCGCGGCAAAAGCTTTTTAACGAGCGCGCGGGAAGAAAAGATAGTCGTTTATAACGGAAAAACGGAGTTTTCGGTAGGCGAAAGGCTTTCTCTTTCTTCGGCGTACGGCTATTATAAGGGCGAAAGCTTTGCGGCGACGGGAAAAGCGGTCGCGCCCTCGGGAGAAACGAAAAGCTTTAACGATTATCTGATTTTTTCCGAAAAAGGAAAATACGAAATAACGTTATCCTCCGAAATCGCGGGCGAAAAGGTTGAAAAAACCTTTACCGCGGAGGTCGGCGCAAGCCTTTCTTCTTTCGTGACGAACAAAAGCGGGTTTTCGGATTCCTCGGAATTTATAAACCACGCGAACGTTAAAAACGCGCCCGAAAAAGGGCTATATCTCGACTGCACGGCGGCGGAATCGAGCTTCGATTATAACGGTGTAATAGACCTTAAAAAGCTCGGCAAAACCGTTCCCGTGATTTCGTTTACGACGAACAACGCTTACGGCGGCAATATTTCGATCGTGGAAGTAACGCTCACCGACGTTTACGACGCGAAAAAGGCTGTGACGGTGAGATTTGCGAAAAACAGCGACATGACCGCGACGAGTCTCGGCTACGACAACACTCTCGTGAGGGCTTCGTTCGGCAGCGTTTCCACGGCGTTCAACAATTATTACCCGTTAAAAACCGACGCGGTCGCGTGGGATACGACGTTTTACGGCTTCTGGCGTTCGGAAGCGCACGTCAACCC
>CAVBZJ010000054.1:0-11330 GCA_963599785.1 Anaerovoracaceae bacterium | reverse complement strand
GCGTTCGGCACTTCCTTTTCGGCAGGTTGCGCAAAAGAAGAGCGACTTATGCTCGGCGGCGAACCCGTTTCCGTTGCCGATTCCAAAGAATATCTCGTTAAAGACGGTGCAAGCGACTATAAAATAGTTATAAGCGCGAACGCTTCCAAAACCGAAAAATACGCGGCGGAAGAACTCAGGTATTTTATAGAAAAATCCACCGCGGTAAAGCTTCCGATAGATTCCGACGCGAACGTTGCGCATAACAATAAAGGCAAATATATTTCGGTCGGACAGAACGAGCTTTTATCGGCGGAAAAGGATATAAAAATCGATTACGACGAACTCGGACAGAACGGCGTTACCGTAAATACGAAGGATAACTGCGTATATATTTCGGGCGCGACGGAAAACGGCACTCTTTTTGCGGTTTACAGATTTCTGCACTATCAGATAGGCTACGAGGCGTATGCTTACGACTGCGTGGAAGTAAATTATTACAGAACGCTTAAACTTAAAGCTTTCAGCTATAAATACGTTCCGTCGCTCGGGCTTGTCACTGCGGAAGACGCAGAGCTTTCCGGAGAAAGCAAAGTAAAAGAAGCGATGAGAATGTACGCATATGCTTCCAAAAACGGCGGCTACGACCTAAACGGCAATCTTTATAACGGACTCTGGTGTCATACGATGCCGTATATCGTTACGAACACTCTTGACGGCGGCAGGGTAGCGGACGCGGAAAATGCGGAAAAAGCCGCTAAATTCGAGCCGTATAAGGATAACTACGAAAAAGATAAAGACGGCAACTACGTTCCCAAGTCTTCTTTTTCAAAAGATGAATCGGCTTATTACGCGAATTTCCTTAAAGGGTTTAATAAAGCCGCGCAGAAGCTGTTTTCTTCTACGAGTTCTTCCGTCGACGCCTTGGACGACGAAGTCGTCAACCTGTATAACTATATATACGATTTAAAGAACAACGTAGTTCCTAAATTCGTACGCGAAATGACCGTCAACGACGAAGGAAAAGAAACCCCCGTTATAAAGGACGGCAACTACGTTTACAAAACGGACGAAGACGGTAATCCCGTTCTCGAAACAGACGAAAACGGTAACCCCGTTTCCGACGTGGCGGGATATACCGCATACGAAAACGGCTGGAACGCTTGTTACGAGGGCGGCTCGTATCACATAGGTTCGGAGTGGCAGAAAAACATTAAAAAAATAAGACTTTGGAACAATAATCAGGTTTGCTATTCCAAGAAAGAAGCGGCGGAGCTTGCGGCGGAAACGCTTATCGATAAGTTCGTGAATACCGCCAACGGTCCGTACATTATGCTCGGGGTGACCGACGGCACGGGTTCGTGCGATTGCGACGATTGCAGAAACGGAGAAGCCGTATACGGCGGACCTTCCGGCTTACAGATGCGCTTTATGAACGACGTCGCGAACAGAGTGGAAAGCTATATGAAGCAGAACGGAATAGAGAAGAACATAGTTCTCGTTGCGTTTGCTTACTATTCATATCGCCGTCCGCCGGTAGTCGAGGAAAACGGTAAGTACGTTGCCGTGGACGAGAGCGTTATACCAAAAAGCGAAGGGCTTGTTCAGGTCGGCGTTTTGTATACGCCGATAGAAGCCTGCTTTACCCACCCCATAACGGACGACGGCACAACCTGCGATAACAACGCGCGTATTGCGGAAGAAATGAAAGCGTGGGCTTCGATTACCGAGAATCTTATGATGTATTCTTACGGTACGAATTTCAGCGCGTATAAATATCATTTCAACAACTGGTCGCACATAGGCGATTCGATAAGGTTTTATGAAAGGTGCGGGCTTAAATATTATTTCGAGCAGGCTTGCACGCAGAACGGAGTGTCTCCGATGTCTTCTATGCGTGCTTACGTCAGAGCCAAACTCGCGTGGAATTCATCTTATAATACCCGCGACCTTATAGACGAGTTCATAGAGCATTATTACGGTGAGGGCGCGGAAGAAGTGAGACAATATTTTGAAGCGGTTATGGAAAACTTTGAAAGAATTTACCTGCTCGCGGGGACGGAAGATCAGAATATTTATTACAAAAAAATAACGAACAGCGAATACTGGACGCGCCCGCTGCTTAAAGAACTCGAAAGCTATCTCGAAACGGCGGATTACAAGATTTCCGCAGGCAGCTCCGCGGAAAAGGACGTGTATAAAGAAAGAGTGTTCAGAGAGTATTTCCTTCTTAAAGATAACGAATATACCAAATATTCTTTCTACTTAAACAGCGAGGAATACGCGGCTCTGGAAGAGCTGGTTATGTACGGAAGAGAAAAATATAACGCATATAACAGCACGGAGAAAACGAACAATGGCTGATTTCAAAAGAATATTAAGTGTATTTGTCGCGATAATAGCTTTGACGGGCGTATGTTTTCTGACCGCTTGCGCGCCGAAAAAGGAAGAGGACGAAAATAAAAACGCGGAACGCAACGAGATTTACAGCTTTGCGATAAGCGCAACGGAACTGAATCTCGAAGCGGGAGAAAGCGAAAGGCTGGAATGTCGTTACGGCGACAAGAAAATAGTTTTTTCGACTTCCGACGAAAAAATCGCGACCGTTTCGGATAACGGCACGGTAACCGCCGTTTCCGCGGGAACGGCTTATATCACGGCAAAGGCGGAAGGCGTTACCGGTGCGGAAAAGAGGTGCAAAGTCACCGTCGTGAAGAACGATTATTCGGTTAAAATCGACGGAGATTCCGTTATTACCGTAGTGCTTGCGGGTTCGCGCGTTACGCTCGATTTTGCGGCTGTCGTTTATAAAAACGGCGAAGCGACTTCGCTGAACGTAAAATTTTCGGTAAGTCCCTCGGGCGCGGAAACGGAGATAAGAGAAAATACAGCGAGAGTCACGTTTTCTTCCGTAGGAACGTACGTCGTTAAAGCGGAGTACGCAAACGTTTCTTCGAGCGTTACGGTGAACGTGATCGATTCGATAGCGCGGTAAGGGGGGTGGCGTATGAAAAAAGTTTGTATATGTATATTATCCCTCGTTTGCTGTCTTATGCTGGCGGCGGGGTTCGGCGGTTGCAACGAAGCGACCGAGCCGGAACAGAAAAATTTTCTCGTTGACAAAGAAATAACCGTTTACGTCGGCGAAACTTATAAATTCGAGCCGGTCGGCGCGGACAAATTTTCATATAAGTCTTCCGACGAGAACGTTGCGAAGGTGTCCGCAAGCGGACTTCTCGTCGGCATATCGGACGGCACTGCTTTTATAGAAGTGTCTGCGGAGGAAGGTAAGGAAATCTGCAAGGTAAACGTCGTTAAAGCCGAAAATTATATAAGGCTTAACGCGAACGGCGTTTCCGTGACCGAGGGCGGCGACGTTACCGTAAAAGCGGAGGTCGTTTCTCACGGCAAGACGACCGACGACGCGGTAAGCTTTTCTTACGACCTTACCGAGAACTTAACGGTAAAAAACAGCGGCGAAAATTCGATTACGCTGACGGTAAACAAAATCGGCAGCTATGTTATAACCGCGACTTTCGGAGAAATGACCGCCGAATGTCTGATAAAAGCGGTAACGCTTGAAGCAAAAACGCTTGTCGCTCCCGTTATAACCGTAGAAAATTGCAAAACGGTTAAGTGGAACGCGACGGAAAACGCGAGCGGCTACGCGTACAGCGTAAACGGCGGGGAATGGACAAAAACCGAGAAGACTTCTTTCGACGCGGGCGACGTGGCGGAAAATTTATTGTTCGGCGACGTCGCGATATTCGCGGTTAAAGCGTTGTCCGGCGAAGACGATTTCGGTTATACCGACAGCTATCCGTCTTATTCCGTTTTCTCGCACGAATATAAAGAAACCGTTATAGAAGAATATTCCTGTGCCGAGGTCGGTAAGTCCGATTTTAAGTGTACGGTCTGCGGTAAAGAATATACCGACGAAAACCGCCTTGCGGAGCATAATTTCGTAAACGGCGTTTGCACCGTTTGCGGACTGATGAGAACGAAAAAAGTCATTTATCGCTACGACGAAAGCAACAATTGCTATTTCGTGGTCGGCGCGGATGCGGGTTACGACGAGGAAGAGCTTTATATTCTTGCCGAGTATAACGACGGGACGCACGGCAAGCTTCCCGTTAAATATATAGGTTACGGCGCGTTTCAGGCGAACAAAACCATAAAAAGGGTAATACTTCCCGCAACGATGACGGAGTTCGTAGACGCCGATCCGAGCTTTAACACAACGGAAAAGAACGGAGTTATGGTCAGCAGTCCGTTAAGGGGCGCGGCGTTCGATAACTGCTCTAATCTCGAATACGTTTCGATGAGGGGCGTCACGATTCTCCGCGATATAGTGACTCCCTATGCACACTGGAATTTCAGAGATTGCTATAATCTTAAACAGGTGATAGTCGCGGAAGGGTTCGATAACTACGGCGCGACCTTTATGCGCTGGGTGAATACCCCCTCGGGAGCGGAAAATCAGACCGATCTTTACGTTTACGGCACGAGTATAACCAAATTCTGCGACGACAGCTATCCGTTGACGAATAAAACCGACCCCGGCAACAACGCTTTGCTTACGGGCGACGTGTTCTATTACGACGAAAATTCCGACGCTTGCTATAAATGGCATTTCGACGAGGACGGCGAAACCATAATTACGGCGGGAAAACACGTTTTCAACGGTAAAAACAGATGCAAAAAGTGCGGTGCGATGAACGGACTCGGAATAAACTACGGTTATTACGAGGGCAAAGATACCGACGATAAAGAAGTAAAGACCTATTACGTTTCCGACAATCAGAGTATACTGAATTCGGAGGTAGTCGTTCTCGGCGAATATACCGACGGCATACACGGAATTCTTCCCGTAACGTTCGTTAAAAACGAAGCGTTTGCGGGTAATACGAATATTAAAAAAGTAACCTTGCCGAAAACGGTGACGAGACTCGACGGAGGAGTGTTCCTCGGTTGCGAAAATCTCGAATACGTCGCAATGCCGGGCGTTTCGGATTTGGTTTTCCTGAACGTCAGCAATAAACTTATTTACGGCGACGGCGTGGACACGGGTAACAACTTCCTTGAATGTTATAAGCTGAAAGCCGTTGTGGTAAACGAGAAATTCAATCTGTACGCTAACCCCGATAATCAACAGTTTTTAGGCATAACCAAGCCGAAAACCCCGATTCTCGATATATATTCGGCGGGAGCCGTGAGCGAAAGCGTTATAACCGCTCAACCCAACGCGAAAAACAACCTTTTAAGCGGAAGAATTTATTATAAAGGCTCGCTCGATATATGCGGAAACTGGTCGGACGAAGACGGAATAATAGAAACCTCCGCGCCGAACCACGAATTCGATAATGGCGTGTGCAGGATTTGCGGAGCAAGAGACGCGAAAGGCGTTATTTATCAGTACAACGCGAAGAAGGGCGTTTACTTCGTCGCGGGATACGGCGGAACGAACGAGACCGTAACGGTGCTTGACAGCTGGAACGACGGCGTGAACGGCGAGAAAAGCGTTAAATACGTCGAAAACGGTGCTTTCAAAGGCAACGCCTCGATAACACGCGTTATTCTCCCCGAAAGCGTAGACAGTCTGGAAGGAATAGTTTTTCTCGATTGCGTTAATCTCGAATACGTTTCTATGACGGGCGTTTCCGAAATGAACTGGGCAAGCAAATATAACGGCAAGGACGGGGATAACAACTTTCTTAACTGCACGAATTTAAAGACGGTAGTCGTGAAATCGGGCTTGACTACTAATTGTCAGCAATTTTTGGCGATAACCGCGCCGAATGCGCCCGTTCTCGATTTCTACGTTTACGGCGGAAACGCCGCGCCGAATCTTACGGGCAACAACAATCTGTGTAGCGGTAACGTTTATTATTACAGCGCGACGAGAAGCGCAGGTTTCTGGCATTACGACGCGAACGGTTTAGCCGCGCTTTGGAACTAAAAAGGTTAAATTCTGCCCGCCGCAAAGCGGGCAGAGAAAAAATAAAAAAAGGAGCTGATTTTATATGCAGAAAAAAGTGTTTACGCTGATTTTTGCGGTGATACTGTCCTGTGCTTGCGCATTTGCTCTTGCGGGGTGCGGCAAGACGGACGGCGGCGGCTCGGGCGACGGAGGAAGCGTGATTAAAGAATTTACCGTCACGTTCGATTCCGACGGCGGTACCGAGATCGCGAGAGTCACGGTGAAGGAAGGCGAGAGGGTGGCAAAGCCCGCAACTCCCGTAAAAGCCTCGATCGATAAACAGTATAAGTTTGCCGGTTGGTTTATAGGCGATAAGGAGTGGAATTTTAACACGGACGTCGTTGAAGGCGATTTAACGCTGAAAGCGAAATGGGAACTCGGCGAGGAATTTACAAAAATATACCCGCCTAAATCATAAATTTTAACCGTTTATATAAACCGTGAACGGTAAAGGAGAAAAAATGAAACAAACAAAACATTACGAGACGCCCGAAATAATCGTTTCGGAGCTAATGCCGGTCGATTGTCTGGTTACTTCACAGTACGATAACGACGTGTTAGACAAAAAATGGGAATTCGACAAGTTTTAATTAAGAAAAAATAAAGGTGGAAAAAATGAAAACTTTAAAATCCATATCGAAAAAGATATTAGTAGCAATGCTTTTCGTTCTGACGGTAAGCTGTTTCGCGCTTGCGTTTAACGTAAAAGTAAAAGCAGAAGACTTCCCCGCGGAAGCAAGCATAGAGGTTGTGAGCGGCACGTCGCTCAAACTCAACGAAAAGGGCGGCTTGCGTTTTGTCGTAAAGCTTAACGCCGCTGCCAAAAAGCATATCGTGGACGACGACGCTGCGAAGACCGTTAAGCTCGTAGTATACGTCGGACCGACCGAGCTTATGAAAAAAGACGACTCGGTTATAATCAAAAACGCTATCAAGGCGGAAATAGAAGATGGAAAAATTTTCAATACGGAAGAAAACGGCGACTGGTACGCGAACGTTTGCGTCGTAGACTTTCTGGAAGCTAATCGTAAGCTCGATTATACCGTCAAGGCGTTCGTTATGAACGGAGAAACGATTGAAAAGACCGCAACGAACTCCGAAGCGCGCGGAAACATATACGACGTTGCGACTATGGCTCTTCTCGACGAAACGGAAGATTACACGCAGAAAATTCTCGACCTCGGAGGCTATAAATGGCTCGGCGCGAGCGAAGCTTTCCCGCTGTACATAGACAGCGCGGAGCTTTATAAAGGACTTGTGGCAAAAATAAACGCGGGCTTCGACTTTGCCGATAAATACGTTGCCATTGCTTCTTCCGTAGATACGAGCGGCGCGACTCTTGCAGAAGGCAAGACCTTGCCCGTTAATAATTATAAGGTTAGTCGCGTAACCTTTATGGACGGAGAAACCGTTCTCGGCAGCGTTTTGGCGAAAGAGGGCGAAAAGGTATCGTTTACCGCACCCGAAAAAACCGCGGACGACACTTACAGATACACGTTCAAAACGTGGGTAACCGCGGAAGGCGGCGACGAAGAAGCGGATTTATCCTCCGTATCGCAGGATATGACGGTTTACGCGAAGTATAACCAAATTTATATCAACGCTATAACCGAGCTTTCTGCGGAAAACGTTAAATACGGCGAGGATTTCTCCGTTAAGGCGACCGCAAAACACGGCACTCCCGTTTTAACCTTTTCCAAAGAAGAAAACGGCGAATATAAGGCGTGGAACGAGCTTGAAAACCACGACGCGGGAACTTATTACGTTAAAGCGACCGTTACGGCGACCGCGGAATACGACGGAGCGGAAAAAACGATTTCCTTTAAGGTAGAACAAGCCAAAAACGCGATCACGAGCTTTGACGTTCCCGAAACGATTTCTTGTAACGAAACGCTTGAGCCCACGGCTACCGCTACTTACGGCGAAGTAAAAATCAAATACGTCACCGCAGACAACCAAGGGTTATGCAATACCTTTGAAGAAGCGAAAGGCAGCATCGTCGGTAACAACTTATCGTATAAGGTTCAGGCTATCGTCGAGGGAACCGCTAATTACGCAGATGCGGCGCAGGAAAAAATCTTTAAGCTTACGCACGATTTCGCAGACGGCGTTTGCAAGAATTGCAATAAGTCGCAGACGGGTATAAAATACGCGACGACCGAAACGGTCGCTTATATCACGGGATACGAGGGCAACCCCTCTACCGAGGTATATCCGGTTGCAGTGTACGACGGAAAGCCCGTAACGTACGTTGCGCAAAAAGCGTTCGAGGCTAAAAATATAACTAAGGTCGTATTGCCCGAAAGCGTTATCGACTTGGGCGGCTTGGCATTCCTTAATTGCGGCGAACTTAAATATGTTTCTATGACGGGCGTAAAAAAACTGTTTATTAAGTTAGATAACAGACCCGACGGAACGAATGAAAGCAACAACAACTTCTTGTTCTGTAACAAGTTAGAGACGGTTATAGTAAGCCCCGACTTCTATACCGACGCGCAGCAGTTCCATACGAATACAGGAGTAACACCTCTCAGCCTGTATGTAAACGGCACTTCGGGTGCGCCCATACTCACGGATAACGACAATCTGTTCAACGGCAACGTTTATTATAAAGGTGACGCGACAAAGTGCGGACAGTGGAATTTCGTTGACGGAGAGCTTCAACACGGTGTAGCCCATAACTTTGTAAACGGCGTTTGCAAAAATTGCGGAAGATACGGCGACGTGCTTACCCAAGGCGTTTTATACGGATATAACGACGCTAAACAATGCTACTACGTCGGTAACAACCAAGCGTTAAACGTTGCGGAGGTTAATATTTTAAGCAAATATAACGACGGCGTGAACGGCGAAAAGGACGTTAAATACCTCGACAAAGAGGCGTTCAAGGGCAACGTGACGATAAAAAAAGTCATACTTCCCGAAAGCGTAGACAGCTTGGAAGGAACGACTTTCGTCGATTGCTCTAATCTCGAATATATTTCTATGACGGGCGTAGCTACGATGAACTGGGCAACAGTTTATAACGGCAAAGACGGCGATAACAACTTCCTCAACTGCACGAAATTAGCAACCGTTATAGTAAAATCGGGCTTAACCACTAACTGTCAGCAATTTTTAGCGGGAACGGCTCCTGAAATGCCGATTCTCTGCTTCTACGTCGAAGAAGGCGGAGTTGCTCCCGTGCTTCAAGGAACCAACAACCTTTGCAGCGGAGTGGTTTATCTTAAAGGCGACGCGACAAAGTGCGGACAATGGAATTACGTTGACGAAGAACTTAAACACGGCGCGGCAGCTCATAGTTTTGTTGGTGGTATTTGCGAACATTGCGGAAAATACGGCGACGAGCTTACCCAAGGCGTGGTATACGGATATAACTCCGCCAAGGAATGCTACTACGTCGGTAACAACCAAGCGTTAAACGTTGCGGAGGTTAATATTTTAAGCAAATATAACGACGGCGTGAACGGCGAAAAGGACGTTAAATATCTTGATTTTGAAGCGTTCAAAGGAAATACGAAGATAACGAGGATTACTCTTCCCGCAAGCGTAGACAGTCTTGAAGGCAACGTTTTCTGGGGCTGCTCTAATCTTGAATACGTTTCGATAACCGGTATTACGAACCTTGAATATGCAAGTCCGTACGGCGGTAGCGGAAGAAACAACAATTTCAGAGAGTGCTTTAAGTTAAAAGTCGTTGTAGTAAGCAATGCGTTGTCCTCTAACGTAGGACAGTTCGGTTGCGGTGCGACGGATGCAGGAAATAAAAAGATACTCGACTTCTATGTAGAAGGCGAAAGCGGCGCTCCTTCGCTCGATTATGTAACGGCAGACGCTAACAATCTTTGTTCCGGTAACGTTTATTATTACAGCAAGACCGAAAAGGCAGGCACTTGGCATTACGTTGACGGTGTTCCCACGCTTTGGTAATAAAAACTGAAATTTAAAGCCGCCCCGTCGGGTATTTTTCAAACCCGACGGGGCGATTTAAAGAAAAACAAAAATGAAAGAGATTAACGTAAAAGAGCTTTTTTCCCTTGCCGCAAAACCTTATAAAGACGGCAAAATTTGGAGCGACGCGTTCTCGTTTGCCCTCAAAAATTTTGACAAAATAATAATTCCCGAAGGGCGTTATTATATAGACAGGTCGCTTGTCGTTTCGTCCACAACGCAGATAATTGCCGCGGAAAAAGCCGAAATTATCCTCGTAAAGGGAACGAAAACCCTGCTTCTTCGCAACGAAAGCGTTATAGACGGTTCTAACGAGAAAATTCCGCCCACCGCGCCCGTTGACTTAAATATAAGCGTTTGCGGCGGCGTGTGGGGTGAGGAAAACGAAGAGAGGCTTGGCTACGGAGCTTCCGGCTGTTACGACGAAAACAATTCTTTTGAAGGCGTTTCGACCTGCTTTTTATTCAGCGGCGTGGAAAACCTCACCTTAAAAAATCTCGTTTTTCGTTCGACGGCGGGTTTTGCCTGTCAGATCGGCAGGGTGAACGGGTTTTCGATAGAAAACGTCAGATTCGAGAACTGCTTTGCTGACGGCTTGCATATAAACGGCGATGTTAAAAACGGCTCGGTGAAAAACCTTTCGGGGCATACCGAGGACGACCTTATTGCCCTGAACGCTTACGACTGGGATAATTCGACCATAAATTTCGGCTGTATAGAAAACCTGACGATAGACGGAGTACACAGCGAAAGCGGAGGGAACGCGCATAAATCGTTCAGGATTCAGCCGGGTATTTATCCCTATAAAAACGGCGAAAAAGAAGATTGCTACGTTAAAAATTTAACGGTGAAAAACGTGAGCGGCGTGACGACGTTCAAAATGTATCTGCAAACGCCCGCCTATACCGATTTGCCCGAGAAAAATGTCGGCGTCGGGCGGATAAAAAACGTTCTGTTTGAAAACGTGACCGCAGATACCTCTTCGCCCGTGGATAAACAGCCGAATTATTTGAACGGCGACCCCGTTACGGGAAATTTCGCCACGTTTGAAATCGGCTCAGACGTAAAAAATATGCGGCTTTTTAACGTGAGAGTTAAGCTTGACAGAAAGAAATACCCGCGCTCGTATCTTATCACCGTCGGACCGAAATCGCAGTATATAAAAGAGAAACGCTTAGAACTTTTCGATCCGTACGTTTCCGCCACGGCGGAAAATATAGACTACGCCGACGTGTTTATCAACGGCGAGTTTATCGAAGATTTATCGCCGTTCGTAAAAGAGGTCGAATTCGATAATTTATATCCGTCTTTAACGCCTTTCGGTAAAGGCAGAATCATATCGCTTTTTAAGGAGAACAAGAAGAGATGAAGCAAGGAAGATTTACGATACCCGCGGACGCGGCGTTTGCGGAAGAAAGTC
>CAVBZJ010000053.1:0-11569 GCA_963599785.1 Anaerovoracaceae bacterium | reverse complement strand
ATTCTCGTGCCGCCGATGCCGTAATTCAAAGCTTCTTTAAGCCCCAAATCCTTTTTCATCACCTGATGAAAAACGTTTTCTTCCTTCGTTGCGGAAGATCCCGCAGTTATGCTGTCTCCGAAAAAAACTACTCTTTTGTCTCTTAAATTCATTTTATTCTACCTCTATAATTGTATAAATTTCTACTTTATCCAAAGCTATTTTAACTCTGCCGTCCTCGTAAACGAACGGAATTTCTCTGCCCTCGGGCTGCAATTTCACAGACTTCGGCTTTTTATCCGCGGCTAACTCCGCGTTCACGCCGTACAGCGCGGGAATGGTCTCGAAGGACATCGTTTTGGGATTGCGGTGTTCACCCGTAAGATTGACGACGTGAATATATTTTTTGCCGTTCTTTTCGGTGGCAAGAACCTCCGCTTCGCCGCCGCGGTCGATAGTCGCAACGCCCTTGCCGTAGCTTCCGAAGCATTTTTTAAAGAACCTTGCCGCCTCGAAAGTCTTTTCCTCGTTATAGAAATTGCCGAGATTTACGGGCATAACGGCGACCGTGCCTTTGCCGAACGCTCTTTTAATAAACGCGCCCGCTTTAACGCCGTCGAAATTGATGGAGGGCGGCGGGTTGGTGCAAGCCATATCCCCGTCCACAAGCCCTTCGTACATATAGCAAAGTGCTTTGCCTCCTTCAAGCTCCGCGTTGAGATAATCTCTCCTCACCTCTACCTTATAGTCCTCGTCCTCTATTCTCATAACGGGGTGGTCGCGGTATTCTTTTATAACCCTTGCGCCTATATCCTCCGCAAAAAGCTTTACCGAATCCGCGCCGCATATAACGAGGTTTCCGCCCGCCTTCGCGTAAGATAACAGCCGCTCCTTAACCCCTTTGCCGAGCGCGGAAGCGTTAGTCACGACGAGCGTTTTATAATTTTCAAGCCCGTACTCTTCGAGCCGCTGTTCGTTAAGCACCGAAACGCTTTCCCCGAGGTCGCAAAGCGCGAGAAGCATACCCGAAAACTCCTTGCTGTACCCGCTTGAATTGGTGAACAAGCAGTCAATATCGTTATAATACGCCGCCGCCGAATACACTACGCCGATATTCGGAACGATTTTGCCGTTATGCGCGAACTCCTTTCTCGCGCGGCAGAACGCGGAAATTTCCGCCCAGTACGGTATAGCCCATTCGTCCATAACGACGTTTTGCGGGGATTGCATATTATAGACCTGAAATCCGCCGCCGAGAGCCATAATGACCGCGGCTTCCTGCATAAGCTGAACGGGGCTTTTGACGTGGTGAACGGGGAAGTTTATGCCCCAGCTCATAATATCCCAGTTCCTGCCGAAGGACTGCATAATTCTGCCGTCGAAGCGCGCGCTGTCCACGCTGTTTGCGGGAGCGAGGTCGCCCGAAATGTAATCGGTAAAGCGCAAATCGTCCGGCACGAAAACGGTATTGAACCAGTTGCTCGTTATATCGAACTCGGGCGCGACCTTCTTTATTTCTTCTATATAATGCTTAACGTAATCGAAAAAGCCCTGTCTGTTGAACGCGAGGTATTCTTTATATTCGTCGTCCGAAAGGTCTTCCGCGCGCTTGCCAGTCTTTTCGTAAAACGCTTTTTTAGCCTTTTCGGAATAATCGACCGCCGCGCCCCAGCACTCGCCGTCTACCCACGCGCCGTCCATTTTATACTTTAACGCAAGCTCCTTCATTTGCGGAATGAGAAGCTTATCCGCGTAATCGCCGAACACGGACATTTTATCGGTAAGCGTGCCGTCTTTATTCACCGCGCACCAGTCGGGGTGATCCTCCGCCGCTTTTTTATCCCATACGCCCGAATAATGCGAGTAGAGCGCGACGCCGTATTTTGCGGTAACCTTTCTCCACCCCGCGAGAATATCTTTCACGAGGTGCGGAGCGGGCGTACCCGCTTCCGTTTTATAAGAGGAATATCCGGGGTGACCTTTGGTATCGCACTGAATAAAATCGGGCTTGACCTCTTTTACAATGCGCTCGACTACCTTTTCGTCGAAATTTTTGCCTATATCCTTGGTATCCTTATTCGCGTGGTAATCGAAATGCAGACCGAAAAAGCTGTCTTTCCTTCTCATCTTGTCTCTTTTAATCTCCTTTATCGGCGCGGCTTATCAAGCTTTTCGCCCGACGGAAATATATTATCATAACGCGCGGCAAATTACAACTTTTAAACGAAAAAAAGAGTTCCCGTTTAAAAGAAAACTCTTTATCTTTTTATTCACGGGCGGTCTGCGGGCAAACGCCGCTTTACAGCCGCTTAATCTCTCCTTGCCCGCCGCCTTAACCGTCGTTTAATTTCGCTCCTATCCGTCGTTTATCGGCTTTGCCCGCCGCCCGACAGCCGCTTTCCCTCTTAACCGCGTTTAAAATCGGAAAGCCCCGTTTCTACGAGCTTCATATAAAGCTCGTTTTCGTCCGCAGGGGTAAGCCGCGATTTATCGTATACCGCTTTGCCGCCCGAGATAATCACCGCGCGGGAAGCGAGCCGTACCGCCTCCTTCGCTTCGTGCGTGACGAGTACGGTCGTGCGGTTGTCCTCTTTAAGAAGCCTTTCAAGCTCCGCAATCATCAGTTCTTTGAGCGCGGGATCGAAGCCGAAAAACGGTTCGTCTAAAAGCAGTAGCTTTGCAGGATACGCGAACGCCCTGATGAGCGCGACTCGCCGTGCCATTCCGCCAGAAAGCTCTTTCGGGTAAAGGTTTGCCGCGCCGAGAAGCCCCGCGCGGGAAAGCAAGCCTTCCGCGTCCGCGTTTTTATTCACGAGCAGAATATTTTCTTTAACGGTAAGGTTTTTTGCAAGCCCGTTCGTCTGAAAAACGCACGCCGCGGGCTTCGTTTCGCCCGTGATTTCGCCCTCGAAGTCGGTAAGCCCCGCAAGGATATTGAGAAGAGTGGTCTTTCCCGAACCCGAAGAGCCGAGAATCGCCGTCACCGCGCCCGTTTCCAGAGAGAGCGAAAAATTATCGAAAACCGTCTTTTCACCGTACCGTTTGGTAATATTTTCAAGGTTAATCATTTCCACCTCTCCGTGCGTTTCGCAAGCGCGTTGAATATAAACTCTGTCAGAAGCCCCGCCACGACGACCGAAAGAGTCAGCGCGAACATTTTCGGAATTTCAAGATAATAATTGCCGTTATTCAGCATATTTCCGATAGATTTCGCCGTTGCCGCAAGCACCTCCGCCGCCACCATAAGCTTTAAGTTAAGCGAAAGCCCCGTGCCGACCGAGCGCAAAAGCGCGGGCGCGATTTGCGGAAGTCTGACCTTAAAAAATACGTCCTTTTCGCTCACGTTGAACGCCCTGCACGTTAAAAGCGCGTCCTCGTCCACCGCGCCAAGAGCTTCCGCCGCTATCCCGTAAAGCGCGGGCAGCACGACGGTGGAGGTCACTATTATCGGCGCGACGCGGGAGCTTGTCCAGAACAGCACCAGAAGTATCA
This sequence comes from Anaerovoracaceae bacterium, assembly GCA_963599785.1. GTDB lineage: Bacteria > Bacillota > Clostridia > Christensenellales > Borkfalkiaceae > UBA1259. The sequence continues at coordinate 8,098 of CAVBZJ010000053.1, read as the reverse complement.
CCGCGACGGTCGGAAATACCCTTACTATCGCGATTATCACCGAAATCACGCTTTTTGCGGCGGAACTTTTTTCGGAAAGTATCGCAAAAGAATACGCAAGCGTAAAAGAAATCGCAAAAGCTATAACCGTGCGGAGGAGCGTGCCGAAAAGGGCGGCGTAAAACTCCGCCGAGCCGAAAAGTTTAAGGCACGCGGAAAGAGTTTCGCCCACGGTCGGCAAAATATATTCGCTGTTTATCGCCTTCGCCGCGATTTCCCACACGGCGACAAGCGTCAGCACGGTTAAAACGGGCAATATCGCGCCCGTAAAAAGCTTCTTTTTCGCTTTCATAATATAAGACGTTTTGCGCCTTTTTGACCGATTTACAGATAGAATTCCTCGGGAACGACGTTCGCCGCGCTTTCGGTTATCGCGCGGATTGCGGCGATATACGCGTTAAGCTCTTCCTTTGCCGCCGCAGAGTTCTGCCAGAAGATTTTGCAGCCCTTAATCGTGTCGGAATTTATTGTAGCGGCATTCAGAGAAGTCTGCTCGTAAACGGATTTAATCGCGTTTACCGCGGCTTCGGGGTTTTCCTCCGCCCATTTCGCGTTTTCGCCGAACGCCGCGCCTATCTTCTCCACGAGTTCGGGGAATTTTGCGGTTACGCTTTCTTTAACCATAAGCGCGGCTTGTGGATAGCTTGCGTTTTTCTCGTCGTACATTTTTTGAAGGTCGAGCGCGGCGAGAACGCCCTTACTTTTCAGCACGCTCGCGGCGGGTTCGGGAACGAGACCTATCGCGGTGCCGTCGGTTAAAAGGAGCTTATTGAAGTCGGAGGGCTGGGCGTAATATTTAAGAGCCACCTTGCCCGCGACGGGCGTATCGCTTTCCTCGTATTCTATGCCGAGATTTTTGAGCGCGGCAAGGAAAGTGAAATCGGGAACTTTACCCTTCTGCGGAACGAAAACCACTCTGCCCACGAGGTCGTTTGCGGTTTTAACGCTTTCGTCCTTGGTCATAACGTAAAAATTGCCGTGAGTCACGACCGCGGCGAGCTTATAATTTTCTCCGCCGTTGTTCGTATAAAGCTTGGTCGCCGCGTTGACGGGCATAATAACGAAATCGCCGTGATTTTTAAGTATCGCGTTGTTTATTTCGGTTGCGGAAACGACGTTGTAATTCATCGTAAGGTTTTCAACGCCGAAATTCTCTTTGTCGTTTACGAATTTTGCAACCGAAAGCGCGGGCGCGCCGTCGGGCATATAGAATGAAAGCGAGACGGGTTCGGCGGGAGCGGGCTTCTCGCCGTTATCGCCGGTGTTATCGTTTTTTGCGCAGGCGAAAAGTCCTGCGGCGGTCACGGCGATAATCGCCGTTAAAAGAATGGTTAAAAATTTTTTCATATAGTTCTCCTATAATTTTTATCGTATTTTACTGTTTTTAACGCTTTCGCTTTTGTTTGTTTATATTTAATTTGTTTATGCTTATATTTTTTTGATTAAAACGTTTTACACAGTTATAAACTGTATAAAGTTTTTTCTAAAATACTACTCTTTTTTCAAGTTTTCCACACAGTTTATAACTGTATACACCCCGTAGGGCAAGGTAACTTCTCACACCTCGTAGGGCGGGGGCTTGCTCCCGCCGTTCCGAAAATTCTTTAAGCACAAACTTTTGTTCTGTCATTCTGAGACTATCCGCCTTGACGGGCTTACGAAGAATCTCTACGCGAAAATAACTTTTAAGATTCTTCGCGGGAAAGTCTACGCAAGCCCGTCTCAGAATGACACAATTTACCTTGAAATAAATATTGCACACAGTTACAAACTGTATACTATCGTAGGGCGAGGTAACTTCTCACACCCCGTAGGGCGGGGGCTTGCTCCCGCCGTTCCGAAAATTCTTTAAGCACAAACCTATGTTTGTCATTCTGAGACCTGCTTCTTGCTCCTTCTTGCGAAGAATCTCTGCACGAAACCACCGATTGTCATTCTGAGCCTATCCACCTTGACCGACTTACGAAGAATCTCTGCACGAAAGTAACTTTTGAGATTCTTCGCGGGATAGTCTCTGTATGCCCATCTCAGAATGACACAATTTACTTTTGTATTTTCCTTTTTGCGAAAGGGGCAAAACTGTTTTTTTGCACGCAGTGCTTCGTAGCGATAGCGGAGAAGTATCCGTTCTTCCCCTCTCCCGCTCTCCCTAATATGAAAACTCCTCAATAACCCCTCATAACTATCGCGCATACCTCATTCTACCATTGCCCCTTACTCTTTAAGGGGCAGACAACAATTTACCCGTGCTTTTCTTCTTACACAGTTTATAACTGTATACACCTCGTAGGGCGGAAAATCTCCACTCACAAACCTATGTTTGTCATTCTGAGACCTGCTTCTTGCTCCGACTTACGAAGAATCTCTACGCACAAGTAACTTTTGAGATTCTTCGCGGGATAGTCTCTGCGGGTATCGCTCAGAATGACACATTGCATTTTTTTGTTATAGCGTTTTTGCACAGTTTTAAACTGTATGCACCTCGTAGGGCGGGGGCTTGTCTCCCGCCGTTCAATAGCTCTCCCGTCGTTTCATAACTTTCCGCCGCCACTAAATCTCCCGCCGTGTTCCAACTTTCCCGCCGACACACGCCGCATACGCCGCATACGCCGCCGAATCAACAAAAAAATTCCCCTGCGGCACGACGCCGAAGGGGAAAAACCAAAAAGCTCTTAAAGTCAAGGACTTTAAGAAAAAAATTCTTTGCGTTATCCCCTTTGCGGTCAGAAAAGCCTTCCCGTGCAGGTTCAAACATATTTTACATTCTTACAGTCCTTTTGTCAAGCGCGCAGCTCCGATAAATTCAGGAAAGCGCGCGCTCGCGAATATATTTTTGCCTCGTAGCCTCGCCGCCCCGCAAATGCCTTTCGGCAAGGTTCTTTTCCAAGGTAACCTTAACCCTGACGAAAAGCGTTTTGTCAATTTTAACGAGCCGCTCCGTCACGTCTTTATGCACAGTAGATTTAGAAACGTGAAAAACCTTTGCCGCCGCGCGAACCGTCGCGCCCGTCTCCGCGATATAATACGCTTCTTCCAGCACTCTCCCGTAAATATCGTCTTCCATATATTATCCCCCAAATTTTTCGGATAATACATTTTATGCCTTATTTCGACAAAACATAACGGTTTTTTGTCGTTATTTCCGCAAAAATCGCACCTATGTCCGCAATAAACCGCGAAAAACGTTTGATTAAATATTAAAACCGTGCTATACTTGAAAATGCGAAACATAATTTCATAAAAATGAGCAGGGGAAGAGTATTTTTCCCCCATATATACTCAAACTCTTATAGAGAACTTTGTTAAAATGCAAGGTCCATATATAAGAGTCCTGCTCATTATATAGTTATGTTTCGCGACAATCGGAGCTTGCATTTTAAGTGCGCCCGCTTCGGTTGGCGCACTTTTTATTTTTAATCAGATAAATAAGCCCCTAATTCCCTTTATCACTCTATAATACGCCCGCCCCGAAAGTTTTTCGGGGCGGGCGTAAGAATTTTTACGTTCGTTTTTAATTTTTCGTATCGACCTTTGCAAGAAGCTCCGCGCCCGTAATGGCTTTCAGCTCGTCCGCGTCTTTAACGGTGTTATCCGCAAAATACAACAGGAACGCCGCGCCCACGCCGAGAACGAGTCCCGCCGCCAAGCCTATGAGCGAAAATTTAAGCACGCCGTCGTCCGCCGTAACCGTCGCTTCGTCCTGAACCTTGCGTATTTCCGATTTAGAAGCCCCCATAAAGTTGACGGTGTTTCTGCGCATACTCTCTATAAGCGCGTCAAGCTTTTCCGCCGCCGCCTTTTCGTCTTTATCTGTATAAGAAACGGAAAAAATAAGGCTTTCATCGCCGTAATCGACCTTTATCGCGCTGCCCGATACCGATTTTTCGTCAGTCTTTCCCGCGGCTTCGTTATAAATTCTGTTCGCTTCGTTGACGTATACGGGAGAAACGACGTTCGTCGCGAGCGTCGGCAGATATACCCTTGCGAAATTCAGGTTATCCCTGACCGAAATGTATTCGCCGCTTTCCGAAGGGTACAGTATCTGCGTTATGAGTATAACGTCCGTTTTTGCGGTGTACACCGTGCCGCGCGCGAACAGCGCGTAACATAGCCCCGCCGCCGCGCCTATCACGACCGCACAGATTATAAGCCATATTCTTTTAAGCAGAACCTTAACCACGGGGAAGCGTTTCTCCTCGCCGATTCCGTCGTTGCCGTCGTTTCCGAAGCCGTTTTCTATGCCGCTGCCGACGGCGTTACCGATGCCGACGACGCCACCCACGGCGTTTTCCGCCGCGCAATCGTCGCTACCGCATTTGTCACCGTTCAAGCCGTTGCCGCAGCTCCCGCTTTTGCCGCCGTCCACACCGTTGCCGCCGTAAAATTTTTCTTCCATCACGCTTTCTCCCCCGTTTTTCTGACGTAACCCAAAAGCTTCGTACCCGTAAGCCGTTCAAGCTCCTCTTTGCTTCTTATCGTGCCGTCCGAAACGTACAACAGGTACGCCGCGGCAACCGCCAGCACAACGCCCACGAGAACGGATAAAAGTATTATTTTCGTTTTGGAAACGTCCGCTTTTACCGCTACGTCCCGCTCGTTTTCCACCGTTTCGTTGACGTAGGTTTTAAGCCCCGTAAAGTAACTGCGAAGTTCCAGATCGTAAGCGAGTATCAGCACGCGGAGCTTTTCTCTCGCCCCCGTCTCGCTCCCGTCCGTCAAAGACACCGTAAACGAATACACGCTCACGGTTTCGTCGTCGTTATGGACGGATTTTATATTCCCCGCCGAAATATACTTTTCGCGCGCCGTAGCGTTCCCCGCCGCGAGCTTTTCCTCGTAATCGTCGTTTTCTCTGACGCTTTCTATAAACTCGCCGAGGGTTTTGCCCTGCGCCGCGTATTCTTCGAGATATTTTTCGTAATAATAATTCGCGCGGTCAACCACTATGCCCGTATCGCAAAAATCTACGACGGTGGCAAGATAAGTGGTCATTGCGGAATTGTTTTTGGTCGCGGTGGTGTCGCCCTCTATAATCGCGACGTAGTTCACGAGTTCGCTCGCGGTGTAAGAAGGCTTGCGCAAATAAGCCGCCGCCGTACCCACCGCCGCGCTCGCCGCCACGACGCATATAATCACCACTATATACCGCCTTAATATTTCAAAAAAGCTTTTTAAATCCAAGCCCTCTTTTTTGCCGTTCATTCGCTCCGTTTAGTCCTCCGTCTCGTTTTTCAGTTCTTTTATCGCGAATTTTCCGCGAGACACGCGCAGTTCCTTGTTACATATGGAAAGCGCGGCGGCTTTGTGCGATATGAATATAAGCGTTTTGTCTTTAAGCTCTTTAAGTCCGCGCAAAACTTTCAGCTCGGTTTCCGCGTCGAGCGCGCTCGTGGCTTCGTCGAGGAGAATTATCGGCGCGCCCGTCAGCACCGCGCGTGCAATCGCCACTCTCTGAATCTGCCCTTCGGAAAGCCCCACGCCGTTTTCGCCGACCTTGGTATTAAGCCCCTCGGGCAGCTCGCCCAAAAAGTCCTTGACGCACCCTATTTCGAGCGCGCGGGCAATCTCTTCGTCCGTCGCTTCGTCGTTGATAAAGGTCACGTTTTCGAGAAGCGTTCCCGAAAACAGCATATTCCCCTGCGGAACGTAAGAAAACAGCGCGCGCGTGGAAGCGTTTGCGGGTATTTTTCCGTTTTCCGTATCGAAATAAATTTCGCCGCCGCCCAAATCGTATACGCCGAGCATCAACTTGACGAACGTGCTTTTGCCTATGCCGGAAGCCCCCGTCACCGCGACGAAATCGCCCTTTTCTATCCTTGCGTAAGCCCCCTTAAAGACCTGCTCTCTGCCGTAGGAAAAGCTTAAATCTTCCGCGACTATCGCGCGCATTTCGCCGTAAAGCCTTGCCGCGTCTTTTTTCGTTGCGTTTTTTCTCGCCGCGCCGCCTACTATGCCGCCCGCAGTTTCGCCCGTTTTTTCAGTCGCCTTTTCGGTCGCCGCACCCGCGGTTGCCGTCACGGTTTCGCCGACGGTCTCTTCTTCGAGCCGTTCTATTTCAATAAGCCGCTCGGCGGAAGCAATCATCGCGTAGTATTTGGGGAAGGCGGAAGAAAGCGAAGCAAACGGCACTTGCACGTTGTTCACGAGCTGTAAAATTGCGGAGAGGTCGCCGTAAGTAAGCCCCGTGCCGTTAAAAATGCACGCCCCGCCGTAAATGAGCGCGAAAAGATACCCCGCGCTGAATATAAGGTTATAGGCGGCAGAACCGAACACCGCGTAATTTTTGCGGCGCATTTTCCACCTGAAATTCTCGTTTTGCAGCTCGTCGGACTTTTTCTCTATCTTGTCGTTTATCGAAAAAACCTTTAACGCGAGTGAGTTTTCCACGCTTTCCTGCATAAACGAACGCACCGCGCCGTCCGATTCCAAAGACTTTTTGTGCAGACTTTTAAGCTTTCCGCGCAGCACGCCGAGAATTATGAACACGAGCGCGCCCGCAACGACGAACGCTATCGCGAAAATCCAGTCGAGCGCGACGAGAGCCGCGACCGCGCAGATAAGCCGCACGACCGAAGCCGCCACCGAAGGCACGATCGAGGTCACTCCGTCCGCCACGACGGAAACGTCCTGCGTTAAACGGTTCATCAACTCGCCGCTGTGATATTCTTGTATCGCGGCGTATTTTTTTGTTAAAATTTTAGAAAAAATGCGTGATTTATAGGCGATTTCGAGCTTTCCCCTGATATTTTCGGTAAGTCCGCCCGTTATGAGCCTGAAAACAAATTGCAGAATAACGATAGAAATTATAAAGATAATACCGAAAACGAGCTTATCCTTGTCGCGCCCGACCGCGCCGTCGATGACGGCTTTCACGGCGAAAGCGAATGCGACGGACAGAACGGATAAAAGGGCGTTGGAAAGAATCAGGCACAGCATTTTACCCTGCTGACCTTTGGAATTTTTATATAACCAAGATAACGCGCCCTTTTTCGAGCTTCCGCCGCGAATTTTCATATAGAAACATTTTATCACAAAAGAAAAGTTATGTAAAGCGTATCGTAAATTTTGCCGCCCTCACGAAAAAGAAAGAGAAGGTAAAATAAAGTGTGTAAGTAAGAAAAAAGACCTACACACTTTATTTTACCTTCTCTTGCAACAGATATTCTTGTTTCCTATTACAACTATAATTATACCTTCTAATTTTTATTCAACCTTGCCAACCGTCAATATTTCTGCAATTTCTTCCCCTCTAAGCTCCGTCGCTCGCCATTTACCATCCTTAAAAATTTGAGTTATTGGCTCACTAAGGTTATTCTCTAAAATAAAATCCATAACCCCTCCGTCAGATGTTATATTCAAAGCCTCATCTGCTATTTCTTCATTTTCATAAAAAACTCCTTTATCCCCTACATTATAAATAACACGTTTTCCATTCAACATTCGTATTGCAGTAAAGCCTTGAATTTCACCTTCAAAGCTACTCGCATATTCAAACGAGGCTTCGCTAATCGAATTATCAAATTCATCAGCCGTAACTTCAATGTTTGCAACCTCTCCTTCAATAATTTTCCAATCCGATTTGATCAAATTCGCATTTTGTAAAATTGAAAGCAATTCCTCAATTGCTTCTTCTGACCGCATTTCAATATCACAGTCTTCCTCATCTTTTTCTATTGTCAATCCTTCCATAATTAAATCGATAAGCCAACCGGATATTGAAGAATGCTTAGACCAACTCCCAACATTATATTCAACTTGTTGACACATATACTCGTAATCAAAAGCAAGGATTTTGCCTGAAGGCAATACTATCTCCATATCACTATCGAAAGTGCCTTCTTCTGCTTTTCTAATTTCCAAACCCAACTTGGTTAGACAATCGTATAAAACCTTATTTTTTACATTAAAAGCAACAAAGCTACTATCACTTGAATTTGTTACAAAATCTGTTCTAAACTTCATTTTTATATCTCCTTAAATATTTTTCTTTCTTTATTATTACAAAAAACAATTTCGGGTAACAAAGGGCACCCACCTTTACATAAATCTTGGCACTTAC
>CAVBZJ010000052.1:0-12236 GCA_963599785.1 Anaerovoracaceae bacterium | reverse complement strand
GCTTCTATTTCCTCTTTCGTGGCGTCGGGCTTTGCTATTTTAAGGTTATCTTCTATCGTTTCCTCAAAGAGGTATGTGCTTTGAGACACCATAGTCACGTTTTTAAGGAGCGACGAGGTGTTGATTTTATCAATATCCATATCGTCGTAGTTTATTTCTCCGCCGTCTCTTTCCCAGAACCTTAAAAGCAGTTTAAGGAAGGTGGACTTGCCGCAACCGCTTTCGCCGACTATGCCTATAATCTCGCCTTTTTCGGCGTGCATTTTAATATCTTCTAATACCTTAACGCCCTTCTCGTACCCGAACGAAAGGTCGTTTACTTCGAGCTTTTCGTAGTCGAAGTCCTTGCCGTTCTTCACTTCTTCCACCGCGGGCTTTTCGGCAAGGAGATTTAATACCCTGTCTCCGCTCGCGAAAGTCTGCGTTAAGTTCCCCGGCAGAGAAGCCACCGCGATGACCGGACCGAACGACGAGAACACCGTAACCGTGCCTATAATCATTCTGCCGACGGATAAGCCGCCGCCGTTTACCAGAATCACGCCTACCGCAAGGGTTATCAGCACGAACACCGACACGGTAAGCTCTATCGCCGCCCCCGCGCGGGTTATATCGTGTTTCATTCTCTTGGTTTCTTTTAAGAGTGCGTCCGAGCGCGCGTTCACCTCTTTTTCGCGTTCCTCGCCCGCATTGTTGAGAACTATGTCCTTAATTCCCTTGATGCTGTCGAGGAAATACGCCGAGAACCCCGCGAACTCCGCGCGATATTTAACGCCGCTTTCTTTAAGCCTTCCCGAAGAAATAAGCGGAACGATAATTCCTATGAACAAAAATCCCGCGAGCGCGACGAGGGCTAAATACCAGCTCGAAACGAAGCCCACGAACAAGAACACCGCCGTCGATACGAGTACCGCTATGCAGATAGGCGAAATCGTGTGCGCGTAGAACACTTCGAGCGTTTCTATATCCGCGGTAATCATTGCGATTATGCCGCCCTTTTGCTTGCTTTCGAGCTTCGCGGGGCAAAGCACTCGGAGCGCGCCGAATATTTTATCCCTTAAAACCGCCAGCAGTCTGAACGCTATGTAGTGATTAGAATACTGCTCGAAATAACGGAGCAGACCGCGAAGCACGCCGCACCCTATCGCAAGCCCTATAATCCAGCCGTATGAAAGCGAAATCGCTTCTCCCAAAGCCTTTGCGACGCCTGTCGCCCCGAATATCGTCACGCCCATCGCGCAGACGAAGCCGAGGCTTCCGTTTATCACCGCAAGAACCATTATGTAAGAGAGACTGCCGAGCAGGAGTATCAGACTTGCCATAATTTTCGCGCCGCTTCTTCTCAACGTTTTTTTCGTATTGTTTTTCGTACTCATAACGCCGCCTCCGCATAACCCTGTTCAAGCGATTTCTGTGCGGAAAACAGCCGTGCGTAGCCGCTCCCCGCCGCGATAAGCTCTTCGTGCGTGCCGAACTCCTTCACCTCGCCGTCCTCCATATAATAAATTGCGTCCGCGGGAACGACGTTCGCAAGACGATGCGAAATTACTATAACGCTTTTCGTTTCGGAAAGAAGCCTGACGTTTTTCATTATAATCGCCTCGCTGTCTACGTCGATATTGCTCGTCGCCTCGTCGAAAACGTAAACGTCTTTATCGGAAACGAGCGCGACCGCAAGCGCAAGGCGTTGCTTCTGCCCGCCCGAAATATTGTTCGCGTCCTCGGTTATAATTTTATCAAGCCCGCCGTTTTCCTCTATGAAATCTTTAAGGTTGACTTTTTCGAGCGCGGCGTAAATCTCTTCGTCGCGAACGTCCTTTTTCGCGAGCTTAAAATTGTCTCTCACGCTCTCGTTGAAAATATATGTGTTATAGCTTACCGCCGCAAGATGCGAATACCACTTTTCGCGGGAAAGCCTTTCAAGCCCCTTGCCGCCGACGGTGATTTCTCCCTTTTGCGGGCGGAACGCACCGATAAGCATATTCACGACCGTAGATTTTCCGCACCCGCTTTCGCCGACTATCGCAGTCATTCCGTTTTCGGGGAAGGTCATATTCACCGCTTTCAACACGTCGCGCTTTCCGTCGTAAGAAAAGGTTACGTTTTCAAGCTTTATTTCCTTGCCGTCCGCATCCTCCGTACCCCATTCGGGATCGGGAGTATTTAGCAGCGCGATTATCTTTCTGCCCGCGCTCGCGCCGTTCATAGCGACGTGGAACGCCGAGCCGAACGCGCGAAGCGGAAGGAAAAATTCCACCGCCACGAGACAGAGGAACAACGCCGCAATCGGGTTAAGCCCCCAAAACGCCGCGCCGCAAACAGCCAGCGCGATACCCGCGCCCGCGCCGCCGTAAGCTACCAAATCCATAATGGTGGTGCTTGCAAGCTGCATCACGAGAACCTTCATCGTGATAACGCGGAACTCCTCCGCGCTTTCGTTTATTTTAACGTGCTGCGCCCCGTCCGCCTGAAAAATTTTCAGCTCTTTAAGCCCCTGAACGCTGTCGAGGAACTTATCGCCCATAGAGGTGTATTTGCCCCAGTATTTGGCGAATATTTTCTTTGCGTACTTACTCACCGCGACTATCGAAAGAGGGATAAGCGGCACGCACGCTATAAGCACGAGCGAAGAACGCCAGTCTATCCACACGCAGATTAAAAACAGAATAATCGGCGCGAGCATCGCGAAGAAAAACTGCGGAAGGTACGAGGAATAATACAGGTCGAGCTGTTCCACGCCTTCTACCGAAACCTGCGTCAGCCCCGCCATACTCATTCCGTCCGTCGTTTTCACGCCGAGCCTTACTATCTTGTTATACACTCTTTCGCGCAAATCCTTTTTAACGCTTCTGCCGAGCTTATCTTTTATATCCCCCGTCAATCGCGAGCATATATATCTCACGATAATTCCGAGAAGCGCGCCGACGAGCGGATAAAGATATTTAATCGTTTCCGCACCCTGCGTTAAAAGATACACGGCGTAGCACACGCTCCCCGTAATCGTCACGTTCGCGATTAAGCCTATCGCCTGCAACAATACGACTATGAATATGTACTTTTTATTCCCGCCGATAAGCCTGAACAATTCCTTATCTATCATTAGTTTACCTCTCGTTTCTTTCCGCACTATCCGCGGCGATGCGCCCGTCCTTTATTTCGGACTTGATGAAATTCGCCACGCCGTTGCGGGTTGCGTCCGAAAAAGCGCAGGCGGCGCAAAGCGCGTCCTCGTAAGCCTGCTCCTTCGGCGTGCCGCAATGTAAGGAAAGGTGCGAGGATATAAACCGTATAATCGTCATATACTCGCATAAAGCCTCTCTGCCCGCGTCCGTAAGCGCGATTTTTCTTTCGTTCTTTTCTATAAGCCCTTTTTCTTTAAGCCGCTCCACCGCGTTGTACGCGCTGACCTTCGTCACCCCGAGCTTTTCCGCAATGTTCGTCTGTCTGACCGTCTCGCCGCTTTCTTCAAGCTCGCTTGCGGCTATAAGATACTTTAATTCCGAAGAACTCATTTTCGTTTTCTCCTTCAAAGCTTTTCGCCCGTTTTTTCTTTTTTATTCGGCTTCTTCCGCTATCTAATCGCCACTGTTTTTGCTTTTAAATTTTCGCGACTGCCGAACCTACACAGCTTACGCGATTAAACCGCCAAGGCTTTCGCTGCCGAGTTGTCGCGACCGTCACTGCCGAACCGTCAAGACCTTCACTCTGCCGCTACCACCGAACCGATTTTTATTTAGTTAGCTTCGGCTAACTTTCCGTTAAAAATAAATGTGCGACGAAACCGACGGCGTACATTTATTAAGTTAGCCCGCGCTAACTATTGCGTAAAAAATAACGGCTCTTTCCATAAGCCACTTGCTATTATACACTAAAAAATAAAAAAGTCAACCGAAAGTTAGCGGTTGACTAAAAATTTTTTTGTTTTGCGACGGTCGTTACACGCCGAAATGCTTTTTTATCGCCTCGAAAGCTTCTTCTGTGATGACGTGTTCCACGCGGCAGGCGTTTTCCTCCGCCGCTCCGCGTTCAAGCCCCATTTTCACGAGGGCTTCGGTGAGCGACTTGTGTCTTTCGAGAATATTTTCCGCCTTTACCCTGCCCGTTTCGGTCAATTCTATTTCACCGTCAGCGCGGACGACGATAAAGCCGTCTTTTTTCATTATCCCGACCGCTCTCGAAACGCTGGGCTTGCTATATCCAAGCTCTTCCGCCACGTCTATCGCGCGCACGCCGCCGTTTTTCTTTCTCAATTTCAAAATAGTTTCGAGATACATTTCCTGCGATTCGTTGTTATACATAGCTCTCCCCCCTCGCGTTCGGTTAAGAAAATTTCAGATTTTTTACTTGTTAAGTATATCATTTTTAATCGGAAAAAGCAAGAAAAGCTCGCCCGAAAAACCGCGCGGACAATTAAAAAACGCACAAAAAAACGAAACAGCAATATAAAAACTCCGCTTAAACGACGTATACGCTCGGAAAACTCGCGAAAGGTAACGGCGCGCCCCGAAAGCCGCAATGCTTTTCGGTTTTCGGGGCGCGCCGCGTTTCAACAGCTTTCGTATCTTCCTTCGGGCTTCCGCCTTCTCTTTTTTCGTCTTTACAAAGCTTCCGCCCGCCGCCATTCGGCTTTGCAAAACCTCTGTATTTCGGCTTTGTCAGGCTTCTATGTTCCAGCCCTCCGCCTTTTCACGGATTTCGGTGAACCGTTTATACAAGCCGTCCTTTTTCACAAGCTCCTCATGAGTGCCGCACTCTTCTATTCTGCCGTCGTTCACCACCAAAATTTGATCTGCGTTGCGAACGGTCGCAAGGCGGTGCGCGATGGTTATAATCGTTTTGCCCTTCGTCAGCTCGGAAATGGCGGACTGAATAAGATGCTCGTTTTCGGGATCTATGCTCGCGGTCGCTTCGTCGAGAATGATTATCGGTGAATCTTTAAGTATTGCGCGTGCAATGGAGATACGCTGTTTTTCCCCGCCGGAAAGCGTTCCGCCGCCTTCGCCTATCACGGTATCGTAGCCGTTCGGGAGCTTTTCTATAAATTCGTGACAGCGCGCCTTTTTCGCCGCGGCAATCATTTCTTCTTCGGTAGCGTCGGGCTTTCCGAAGCAGATATTCGCGCGGACGGTATCGTTAAAGAGGTACACGTTCTGGAATACCATAGAAATATTAGAAAGCAGGCTGTCGCAGGTGAACTCTTTCAGGTTATGCCCGCCGACCGTAATTTCGCCCTTTTGCGGATCGTAAAACCGCGCGAGCAGACTGCATATGGTAGTTTTGCCCGAACCCGAAGGTCCTACTATCGCCGTAGAGGTCCTTTCGGGTATCTTAAAGCTCACGTCTTTAAGAATCTGCCGTTCGTCGTAGCCGAAGTTTACGTTTCTGAACTCTATATCGAAGCTTTCGGGCTTCACGTCCTTGCCGTCCGCGTCTATAAAGTTGCCGTTTTTAAGGGCGTCCAGATTATCCATTGCGTCGTTGATGACGGAAAGGGTGTGCGCGCTGTCCGCAATCGGCTCTAAACTCGCGAACACGGTGAACGAGAGGAACACGAACGCAAGCATTATCGAAAAGTCCATTTTACCCGCTATGCACATCGCCGCGGCGGCTATGATAAGCCCGACCGAGCCGCATTTTAGCGCAAGCAGATGCAGAGCGTTTGCGGGCAGATACCCCCACTCTACTTTCAGGTGAATTTTCTTGCTGTCCTCCACCGCTTTCGTAACCGAATCCATAGCCGCGCCGCCCTTACCGAACGACTTTACCACGGAAAGCCCTCTCGCGTATTCTATGACCGAACCCGTAAGGTCTCTGTTTGCCTTTGCCTCAACGGGTGCGTTTTTCGCGCTGTAACGGGAAATGACGAGCAGAAAGAGAAAGGAAACCGCCGCCGCGGCAACCGCGATAAGCGCGGTGAGCGGACTGAATATGAAAAGCGCGATAAGTATTACCGCAAAATTCAGGTATCCGCCGACGAAATCGTTTATCATACGAATGCCCATATTTTCAAGCGTGCCGAGTCCCGTGGTTATGGAGCTTAATATATTGCCCGTGCTGACCTCCGCAAAATACCCGAGCGAAACCCTTTTCATAGCGTCGCCGACGGCGAGGCGGTCTCTCGCGGTAAGCTTATAACCGATAGGCTCTTGCAATCTCGCGCGGAAATAATCGAACAAAAAGCGCAGAAGTACCAACGCTATCTGTATAACTATAACCTTCCATATCCAGGAGGTATCGAACGCCGCCCCCTGCTCGATGAAAAGCCCCAGCGTATACGCCGCGAGCATTATGGGCAGCGCGGTGAAAATATGCGACAAAAACGTCATTAAAAATCCGAGATAAAGCTTTCCCTTAAATTCTCCGCACCAAGCTATAATCCGTTTAATCGTCTTAAACATTATCTTACCTCCTCTGCGGCGGAAACCGCCCAGCTCTTCGCCCCGATATGAGACATCCACATATCCTTATATAACGGACAGCTATTTAAAAGCTCTTCCTGCCTGCCCTGCGCGACTATCCTGCCGCCCTCTAAAACAATTATGTTGTCGGCGTTCTTTATAGTGGAAAGCCTGTGCGCTATAACGAGCAGGGTTTTGCCCTTCGTGAGCGCGGCGATGCTTCTTTGAATTTTATCCTCGTTTTCGGGATCGGTGAACGCGGTCGCCTCGTCGAGAATGACTATCGGCGCGTTTTTAAGCAGCATACGCGCGATGGCGATACGCTGTTTTTCGCCGCCGGAAAGGCGTTTGCCCGCTTCGCCCGCGGGCGTGTCGTACCCCGCAGGGAGCTTATTTATAAACTCTTCGCACTGCGCCGCACGCGCCGCCGCCTTAACCTCTTCGTCCGTCGCCTCGGGGTTGCCGAGCCTTATGTTTTCCAGAAGCGAGCAATCGAACAGGAAGTTATCCTGCGTTACGAAGCTGACGTATTCGGAAAGCTGTTCTATCGGCATATCCTTAACATTCACGCCGCCTATTTTTATGCTGCCGTCCGTGACGTCCCAGAACCGCGCAATGAGCTTTGCCACCGTCGATTTGCCGCCGCCCGAAGGTCCTACGAGCGCGGTGAAGCTGTTTTCGGGAAGATTTATCGTCACTCCGTGAAGCACTTCGTCCTTTTCATCGCCCGTATAGGAGAACTTAACGTTTTCTATCGTCACGTCCGTGCGCTTTACCTCCGCGCGCTCGGCGGGTTCGGGAAGGGCGGGCATTTCGAGAAATTCCTGCAAATTTTCCACCGTAAATTTAACCTGCCGCATATTTTCCGAAAAGATTTCGAGTTTTGCGAGCGAGCCTACCATAGAAATGGAAAGCATCACCGCGAGCGCGGCTTGCGGCGCGGTAATTATCCCTTTGCTTGCGAGAAGCAGCGAGACGGGCAGAGTGCCTATAAGCGTCGAAGGGAACAGCGCGAAAGCGAGTTTCATCGTCGCGTACGTCGAAGCCAGCCATTTCACCACGAAGGTGCGGAAGCCCGTAATCGCGCCCGCGTACTTTTCGTAAGAAACGCCCGCTCTTCCGAACGCCTTTATGACCTCTATCCCCTCGACGTATTCCACGATGACGCTGTTCATATACGCGTTCTTTTTGTCGTACTCGTCAAAGTTTTTGCCGCTTATTTTAAAGGTTAAAGCCATACACACGAAGGAAAGCGGAAAGGTTACGAGCGAGGCGAGCGCGATACGCCAGTCTATCACGGCAAGCGCGATTATGCTGACTATCGGCAGAACTATATGCCCCGCACCTTCCGGAATCATATGCGCAAGCGGCGGTTCGAGATTTTCTATCTTATCCACCATCATACCTTTGATTTCGCCTATCGTGTGGTTCTGAACGTTTCCGAGCGGCGCGTGCAGAAATCTGTCCGCCAGCCGCAGCCGAAGCCCCGCAAGCACGTTATACGCCATATTGTGCGAAATTCCCGTGGACAACGTGAACGCGAGTATTTTGACCGCGTACGCCGCGAGCGCGATTAAGCACCACGTCAAAACCTCGCTCGTCGTCGCCGCGTTCGCCACGAAAAGCCCTATCACCTTGTAAGCGCAGTAAAATGGAATCAGCCCCGCCGTTACCGACAACACGGACAAAACGACCGAAATTATCGTTTTCTTCTTCTCGCCCTCCGCGTACGCGAACAGCGATTTCATCCAACTTGACTTTTTCTTCTCCATATTCTTTTTTGCTTCTACCTCCTCTTTTGGGTTAGTTTGCGCTAACTCTATTCTATATAAAAAGGGGAAAGCTCCCCGTTTTTATTCTTTAATCGTTTTTTCCGCACGAACTCCGGACTTGCTCGCCGCAAACGTTTTTATCGCGGGCGTTTTCGGCACAACCGTTTTCTCCGCAAGCGTTTTTTTCGCGCCCGCCCTTAACTCTCCCGTCCTTGCCGCAGGAACTCTCAACGTAGCCGTCCGCGGGTTTTGCCGCGGAAGCTTCTTCTTTTGCGGAAGGTTCTTCGTTCAAGGTCCAGTTTGAGGGAAGTCCTAAAATCTTATCCCAGCCCGCGTTGAAAAAGTATTGAAGCTCTTTAACGTATTTGCGGGCTTCTACCTTATCGAAGTCGTGTGCGACGACCTCGAACATACCGTTGAACATAGCGGTTGCGAGCATATGCGCCATATCCACGCGCACGTCGCGCACCCTGATTCCCGCCGCGTTCAGTTCTTCTATGAACCGCCCCGTGTTTTCGGTTTCTACGTCTATAAGCTTATCAATAAATCTTTCGTACTCGCTGCCCTTGCTTTTGCAAACGATGAGCTTGAACTCGTCGAAATTTCCGTAAACTATATCGAGAAGCCCGTCGATTTTGCCGTCAACGTAGCCGTGCATTTCGGTGTATTGCGTTTCGGGCGCAAGACTTGCGAAAGCGTTCTGCACGCCCGTGTAGTAGTTATAAAGCCTGTCTGCGGGTTCTTTCACGATTTCGCGGAAAAGCTCGCCTTTATCCGCGAACCGCGCGTAAAGCATACCCGTGGTATAGCCCGCGTTTTCGGCAATGGCGCGCATAGAAGCCCCCTCGAAGCCCTTTTCCGCAAACTCGCGTTTGGCGCACTCGATGATTTTATCTATCGCAAATTCGTCTTTTCTTCTCATTATCCACCGCCCGTTTCAGGTCGTTTCCGTTTTTTAAGCCCGCTTCTTCGCCGCTTACCGTTTGATAATCCGCCGTTTTTTCGCCGCGAATCTCTGCCGCCGGCTCTACCGTCCTTCGCCCCGCGCGGACGTCCGCCGCAGTCCGCCGCCGTCCGCCGTTTTCGCGTCTTTTTTTGTATCTTTGTTTTTATAACACCGTTATTATAACAGCATTATTAAAAGCCGTCAAGCGTTTTACGGCAGATTTAATAAAAAAATAAATGAAAAAAAATCGGCGGCGCGCTTTCGGATATTCCGAAAGCGCGCCGCATAAAAATCGTTCGTTAAACTAAAACAAACTACAAATTACGCAAGCAATAAATGAGCATATATGTAAATAAACTCAAAAATTCCGTTCCGAAAGCATTATATCTAACGCCGTATATATAACGCCGTCTACCCTTCGTCAGCCCTTGTGGTCGTAACGGCAGTCGCAGTATTCGCCGCCTTCCGCCAAGGTGTGTTCGCGGGTGAACGCGGTATTGCTCATAGCCGCCATATCGTAATCGAGCGTACACATCGCGGGGATATATTCCTTTAACCCGAGCTTAGTCATAAGGTAGCAAATGCCGCAGGTGTGAAAATACGCGACGTATTGATTTATGGTTTTTCCGTCCTCGACGGAGAATTTCCACGAATACGGGTTTTCGTTCCGTTCGCTCGCTTTCGCCTGCATTTTCAGCTTTTCCCTGCCCTTAACGGTATAAGCCTTTTTCTTTCCCGCGGCGGCTTTCGTCAGAAAGTTTTCGCACATAGCCTTGCGGTAATAAACGCGAACCTCTTCCACGGAATATTTGTTTTCCACCGACAGCAACACGGAAGAAAGCAGCGCGCAGCTTAAAATATTCACCAAAAACCTGTCGCCCTTTTCAAATTCGTCCACACCCGCGAGTATTTCCTTATATTTCTCGTGCGCCGCCTTCATAACCGCCTTCGGATTGCCCTCGCGAAGGGTTTCGGTCAGCTGTTTTCTGAACGTGCCTTTATACCCCGCCCACATCAATTTCTGCATAAAACCGTACTTCATTTTTCTGCTCCTTACTCGCTATTTATTTCTTCTGAACCCCGCCTCGTCAACGTATTCGGGATGATTTTTAACGTAGTCGTCGTTATCGCCGCAAATCGCGTAGTCGCATCTGTCGCCGTTCGCGCAGGTCGTAGTCCTTATAAGCCTTGCGCGGATAAGCTCCATAGCCTTGTAATCGGGGTTGCACATAGCGGGCATAATTTCGGTAAGTCCGTGCTGCTTTGCGAATTCCGCCACGGGACAGCGGGTGAACTCGTAACGAATCGGCTCGCCCTTTTCGTAAGGCGAAACCTGCATTTCGTAGTCGTGCCACACGTCGCATTTCTTTTTGGAAATCTTAAACGCTTTATGCAAAAGCTTTTTGAAAATCGGCTTGTTGCAGTTGACGAATTTCATCTTGCGGAACGCCTTCAAAAACAGATTGCCTTCCATTTCCTCTAATTCTTGAAGGCTCGTTTCGTCCTTGCACACGACGTAATAGCTCATCAGCGCGATGCAGTCGTAAGTACCGCCGTTGCCGTTGTGAAAATTCTTCTTCCCGCCGAGATCCGTACGCCAGTCCTTCAAAAAATCGACGTATTTAAGCTGTACGCTCGTCCAGATTTCTTCCGCGCGCTCCTGCGGATAATGCAACGCGATTTTGCTTTTTATTTCCTTTTCGCACGCCGCGGAATACAGAACGTGACAGGTTCTGTCAAATTGCAAGTCCTCGTTTTTCATAAATTCGCACCTTGTTACGCCTTGATTTCGGCTTATTTTACGCTTTTTTACGTTTTTTCCCGCTTGTTTTCCGCTTCGATAATAGCACTTTTTTTATAAACGCGCAACCGTTTCGGTAAATTTTTTGTAATTACGCCGCTTCTGCGACCGAAAAACCGAATTTTTTGTCCGAATTTAAGCCCGCCGCAAAAGGCAATTTGCCGATATAAAAAATGAAGAAGCACCGTTTCCGATACTTCTTCGTTGTTGTTTTTGATTAGCCGCAGTGATTATTCACGCGATTTATTTTTGCCCGATTTAACGATCTGAACGATTATCAAAGCGATGACAGCCGCGCCGAGAATCGCGCTGATTATCAGGAAGGTAACCGTATTGTCGTCGCTGCCCTTTTGCAGAGAATTAAGTCTTTCTTCCAGCTCTTTGTCTTTGGCTTCGAGCTGACGTTTTACTTCGTCAAGGTTTTCTTGAAGCTTCTTTAAGCCTTCCAAAATAGCCTCGTCCGCCGCTTTATAAGCCTTTTCCAAATCGTCGATTCTACCCGCAAGCTCCGCGTCTTTTACTTTTAACATAGAGATATCGGAATTGATAAGTGCGTCGGCGGCTTTGTAAGCCTTGTCAAGCTCCGAAAGCTTCTTTTCCACGTCGTCTTTGTTTTTGGCGATGGAATCGGTCAAATTTTTAACCGCCCTGTCGAGGTTAGCCTGCACCTTGTCGATAGCCCTTTGTAAAGCCGCGTCGGTATCCGCGCAAGCCGCCTGCAAATTGTTGATTTTATTTTCAAGTTCGGTATCTTTCGTCTGGAACTCCGTTCTCAACGTAGTTTCGGCTGTTTTTAGTGCGGTTTCCAACTTCGTAAGCGCTTTGTTGATCTCGTCTATGTCCGTCGCATTTTTGTTGATTAACGTCATCAACTCATCTTTCGCTTCGGTAAGATTTTGCGCCGCTTGGTCTACTGCATCGTTCAAGCTCTTTTGTAATGCGTCGATTCTATCCGAAAGCGCCTTGTCGCTCGCTACAAAGTCTGCTCTCAACGTAGTTTCGGCTGTTTTTAATGCGGTCTCCAACCTCGTAAGCGCTTTATTGATCTCGTCTATGTCCGTCGCATTGTCGTTGATTAACTTCGTCAAGTCCTCTTTTGCTTTGGTTAAATTTGCTTCTACACCCGCGATTGTCGCATTCAAACTCGTTTGCAAATTGTTGATTTGGTTTTCAAGGTCTTCGTCTTTCGCTTCAAAGTCTGCTCTCAACGCTGTGTCTGCCGCTTTTAGTGCGGTTTCCAACTTCGTAAGCGCTTCGTTTATCTTGCCTATGTCCGTCGCATTGTCGTTGATTAACTTCGTCAAGTCCTCTTTTGCTTTGGT
>CAVBZJ010000051.1:0-12274 GCA_963599785.1 Anaerovoracaceae bacterium | reverse complement strand
AACAAAAAAAAAATTTTTTCGTAAGAAGTGTTCAGAATTTCTTTTATCAGAATGAGTTCGTCGGGGTAAACGTGCCTTTGCCCGACCTCTATTTTGGCAATCGCACTCCTTGTTACGTCGCACCCGCGAAGCTGTAATTTGGTTGCGAGCAGTTCCTGCGTAAAGCCTTTTTCTTCTCTGATTTCTCGGATATTATTGCCGACTTTCTTTTCGATTTCTGCATTCATAATATGGTTAAGCCCCGATAAAATTGCACTTATTTGGGAACAAATGCTTGACAATATTATATGCAAGTGTTATGATTGTTTTGCACTTATATAGGTGCAAAAAGAAGAGAATTGTACAAAAAGGAGAAAAGAATGAAAAGACTATCGAATTTTTTAATTATCGCCTTTGCGGCGTTGTTTTTGGCGGTCGGTTTTGCGGCTTGCGGCGGTAACGGAGGGAGCGGCTCGGGCAGTGGAAACGGCGGAGGCGGCACGGGCGGCGGGGATAAGCCCTCGGGCGAACATACCCATACTTTTATAGAAACGGTTATCGAGCCGACCTGTACGGAAAAAGGCTATACCATACATAAATGCGAGTGCGGAGAGAAGTATGAGGATAGCTACGTCAGCGCGCTGGATCATAAGCTCGGCGAATGGAAGGTGACAACGCCCGCGACGGAAGAAAAAGAAGGCGAGGAAACGAGGGTTTGCACGCGTGATAATTGCGAGTATACCGAAACGCGTAAAATTCCCGCATTAAGTCATACTCACGAATATACGGAAACGGTTGTCGAGCCGACCTGTACCGAAAATGGCTATACTTTGCATAAATGCGAGTGCGGAGACGAGTATAAAGATAACGAAACGGAAGCCTTGGGGCATTTGTTCGGAGAATGGGAAGTTATTAAGCAGGCTACCGAAAAAGAAAACGGAATTAAAAAACGTACTTGTGTAAGAGAAGAATGTTCTTATAACGATACTCAACTAATACCGGTTAAAGGGCATATTCACACTTATACGGAAAGAATGGTTGCCGCTACCTGTACAACAGAAGGTTATACTTTATATAAATGCGCTTGCGGAGAACAATATAAAAGCAATTATACTAACGCACTTGGACATAAATATTATTTAGAAAAAACGGTTAAACAGGACAGCGGTGTATATCGGATAACGTTATTTTGCGAGAAGTGTGATAATTTAATTTATCCGATTACAGACAAAGGAACTATAATTCCTGCTACTTGCAAAGAAAGAGGTTATACTCAATACAATTATTCCTATGAAAACATAGTGGAAGGCAAACAACAGACTGTTAAAAGCTTTATAAAAGTTAATTATACAGAGACGGTAAATTTTCACGCTATCGGGGAAACGATTGACGGTAAAATTTTAAGACTAAAACCGTTTGGTATAGCAGATGCGCTCCCTATATACACTTACGATGATAATTATCAAAGATTTTTTGATGACAAAATTATAGTATGGAATGAGACACCTCCCGCGAGTTGTAAAAAATATAAAACAGCTGTTTTTACTTGTTTGGATTGTAAAGAATATATAGTTATAGCTCTTTATGGTAAACATTCTTACGTTGAAAAAAGTGAGGTATCTTGCACAAAAAACGGTTATACTTATAAAGAGTGTTCCGTTTGCAAAGAACAAAAAGATTATAAAGATATTCCTGCAACAGGGCATAAATATAGTTTTGTCAACGGTTCTTTTAATGAAACTGCAAATACAGCACAGTTTAAATGTGTTTGCGGAAATACGCAGGTAGGTTCGGCAAAGTTAATATCGTCAATTCCCGCCGATAGGTGTTTTAGAAGAGCTTGTAAAACTTATGAAACGGTTCTCGAAAACGGAATCGGTGCAACGCAAAAAATTACTTTTAGTATCGAAGACTCTACGGAAGCCTTGTACCATACGGTTAAGGCAGGCGTTCGTAAATTTGAGGCTTACAATATAGCAACGGGTAAACCTTTTTATGAGCAAAACGATATGATAAAGCAGCTGATAAAAGACGGGACGATAAGGTGGAGCGAAGGTGTGCCATCAAACTGTTCTGTTCATATGCCGGCTGTATTTACTTGTACGGTTTGTTGTGAAAAAATTGTTATTGCACTTTCCGGTGAACATACATTAATAAGAAACAGTAACGACGAACCTACCTGTACGAAGCGTGGCGCAACGTTTAATAAATGTAGCGAATGCAACAAGAATATTGAACAGGACGAAATAGGTGCGAAAGGACACTTTTATAGTCTCGATACTGCGAGTTGGAAAACTTTCTTGGCTCTTGACAACAAAAATGGTGCGTCGGTTGTTTTTAAATGTGATACCTGCGGCGATACTATAACTTTGATAGCAAAAGAAACGATTCTTCCTGAAAATCGGGATATATGCACGACCATATATATCAAAAGATATGATTTTTATACGAATACCGCGACAAAGACTAAATACACTTACAGCATAGAAACGGCGGAAGGGGGGTCTAAAACAGCTACTTTTGAGTATGAATGGAAGGATGTTACGATTTTAGGAGCGCACACGATAGGCGATTATAATGGGACAATGATAACCGTTGTGCCGTTTATTATTACAAATCCCGAAAAGTATAAATACGAATGGTCAGACGCTTTTTCTTATTTCTTTGAAAACGGTACGATTTTTTGGAATGAAGGAAAGCCTGGAAACTGTGAGTGTTATATGCTTGCTGTGTTCAGATGCAAAACCTGTGGCGAACAAATAGCCGTTCAGATTTCTGGCGAACACTTTTTTGACAGTCAAAGGGTTGATAAGAATAGCGGAAAAACAGAGGAACATTGCGCATATTGTGACAGGTGGTTTGAGAGGGACTCTTCGGTCAGAAAAAAAGAAGATTAGTCAAAAGTTTATTTAGAGAGTGAGGAAGAGAGGAGCGGGTTACGTTTCTCTCTTCCTTTTTTTGTTATATTATTATGAATCGTTGGGAAAAATCGGAAATTTCGGGGCGGGCGTGCATAAAAGCCGTAGGTTTTAACAAAATAAGGTTATAAACAGGAGGTTTTATGCAAGAACAAAAAACGGGAATCGTAAGAAGGTTGGATTACCTCGGCAGAGTGGTGCTTCCCAAGGAAATGCGCAAAACTTTGCGCTGGAAGGATAACGATCCTTTGGAAATGTACACGGTAAAAGACGAGCTTGTCATACGCAAATATTCGCCGACGGGGGCTATTCTCCCTTACGCGGCGGACGTGGCGGAGGGCATTTGCGAGCTTATTGAAAAGCCCTGCTTTATTACCGATACCGACGAAATTATTTACGTCACGGGCGGCAAATACAAGGAGCTTGTCGGCAAGAAGATTTCCGACGAATTCGATAAGACTATAAGAAGCGGCAAAAGCCTTTTAATTTCGAGGTCGGACGGCGGCGAAATTATTTCTCCCGCTAAAAACGAGATTTTTAACGCCGAAAACGAGGTCGTCGTTCCCATTTATCAGAACGGTTACGGTTACGGCGCGGTGGCGGTGTTCGATAACGAGAAGGAACGCACTTTCAACGCCAACGACGTTAAAATCGTCAGGCTTGCGGCTTCCGTCCTCGCAAAACAGTTCGGCGAATAACGGGCGGGCGGCTTATTATGCCTTTTTTTATCCGTAAAAACGGCAGAAAACTTAAAAGCATTGCGGACGGGGAAAGCGGTTCGTTTATAGGTGACGGCGACGAACGCAAGGTCGAAAGCACGGCTACGAGTGCTGCGGAACGCGCGACCGAAAACGCGGTTTTGAACGCGGCGGAAAACGTGGCAAACTTTGCGGACGTGAACTCTGCCGCAAGTTTATCGGCAAACGCTGTCGGCAACGTAGCGGCGGAAACGTTTGAAAATTCGGCGGAGAAGCCGACGGAAAGCTTTGCAACGAACGCGGAGGATAGCTCCGATAAAGGCTCGATAGCGGAAAATTCGCAAGTGAAATCTTTGCAAGGGAAAGCCTCGTCGGAAGAAGCGGCGGCAAGCTCCGAGCGGAGAAGAATATTTTCGGGCGCGGCGATACTCGGGGCGGGAACGTTTTTGGCAAAGCTCCTCGGCGCGTTGTATCGTATTCCGCTTACCGCGCTTCTCGGCGGGGCGGGGATAGGGCTGTATCAGCTCGTATTTCCCGCGTATACGGTGCTTCTTGATTTTTCGGGGGCGGGCGCGCCTTCCGCGCTTTCCAAGCTAATTGCGGGCGGCGAGCTTGAACAAAAAGAACGACGGGCGCACGGCTATCTTGCGGTCGGGTTAAAGCTTTTCGCTTCGCTCGGCGCGATTTTTTCGCTGTTTATGTTCGTGTTTTCCAAAACGCTCGCGCGGGCGCAGGGCGACGAAAACGCGTTTTTATCGTACGCGGCGATAGCCCCCGCGGTTTTTCTCGTTTGCCTTATAACCCCGTTTCGCGGATATTTTCAGGGGCTTATGAATATGAAGCCGACCGCCGTTTCGCAGATTACCGAACAGCTTTTTAAGCTCGTTTTCGGACTCCTTTTCGTCAAACTGTTTATGCCGAACGTACCGCTTGCGGCGGCGGGCGCGGCTCTCGCGATAACCGTTTCGGAAGGGGCGGCGGCTTTATACCTTTATTTCGCCTATAAAAGACGAAAAAACAGGCTTGGTCTGCGGTTCGCGCTCGAAAAAACGGAGGTTTTCCCGCTCGCGAAAAAGCTTATAAAAACCGCCGTTCCCATAACGCTCGTCGGGGTGATTCTGCCGCTTTCGGCAGTCGCGGACAGCTTTATCGTCGTAAACTTTTTAAGCGCGTACCGCTCGGACGCGACGGCTTTGTACGGATTGTTTTCGGGCGTGGCGACGACGATAGTCGGGCTTCCCGTGGCGGTGTGCTACGGCGTCGCGGCGGTGGCGATTCCAGCGGTTTCGGGCGCGAACGACAATGAAAGCAAAAGGAAGAACTCAAAACGGACGATTTTATTAACGCTCGCGCTGTCGCTTCCGTGCGCGGTCGCGTTGTATCTTTTCGCGCCGAATATAATAAATATCTTGTTCCGTTCTCTCTCCGAAGAGGAACGCGGAATTTCGGCGACGCTTCTTAAAATTCTTTCGCCCGCGGCGGTGCTTTTATCGCTTCTGCAAACGCAGAACGCCGTGCTTATCGCGAAAAACAGGCTTTACGCGCCCGTCCTATCTATGGCGATAGGGGCGGCGGCGAAGATTTTAACGGAAATCGCGCTCGTAAAAAACCCGACTTTTAACGTTTACGGGTGCGGGGTGGCGGTAATCGCTTGCTATTTTATCGCCGATTTGGTAAACTTTATAGCGTTAAAAAGAGAATACGCGCCGAAAACCGCGGCGCACGGGTTACTTAATGCAGATAAAGCCGATACGAATAGGAAAAATTACCGCACCGAATAACGTTTTTCTCGCCCCGATGGCGGGTTATACCGACTACGCTTTCAGAACGCTTGCGCTTTCGCTCGGCGCGGGCTTTTGTTTTACCGAACTCGTCAGCGCGAAAGGTACGGTCTATAAGGCGGGCGGCACGGCGGAGCTTTTATATTGCGGGAACTGCGGGACGGACTTCGACGGGAAAACGGCTTGCGCGAACGGTGAAAAATGCTTCGACGGAGAAGTCGCCGCGGATAATAAAGCGGATAATAAAACGGACGACAAAATCGTCGCCAAAGCGGAAGGTGAAAGGCAAAACGAAGTTCCCGATATAAAGCGTACCGCGGCGCAGCTGTTCGGAAGCGATCCTTATTATATGCGCGCAGCCGCCGAGAGCGAAGAGCTTAAAGATTTCGACGTTGTGGATATAAATATGGGCTGTCCCGTGCCGAAGATTTATAAAAACGGGGAGGGGAGCGCGCTTCTCGGCGATATACGTCGTGCGGAAGCCGTCGTTAAGGCGGTGGTCGCTTCGGGCAAGACCGTGACGGTGAAAATCCGCACGGGGTTAAAACGCGGCGACGACGTTGCGACTGAGTTTTGCAAGATGGCGGAAGCCTCGGGCGCGAGTCTCGTGACGATTCACGGCAGAGTTCGCGAAGATTATTATTCGGGCGAACCCGATTACGCGGAGATTGCTCGGGCGAAGGCGGCGGTGAATGTTCCGATTATCGCGAACGGCGGAATTTTTACGGAAAGCGACGCCGATTTAATGATGGATAAAACGGGCGCGGACGGCGTGATGATAGCGAGAGGAGCGATAGAAGACCCGCTTATTTTTTCTCGGCTTACGGGGATTCCCGCGATAATGACGAAAAAAGAATTCATTTTGGGGCAATTGAAGCTTGCGGCGGAAAGAAAAGGCGACAAAAAGGCGGCGGTGGAATTCCGCAAATTCGCGCCGTATTACCTGAAAGGCATGATAAACGCGAAAAACGCGCGGATAGCTCTTTCACGCGCGGAAAGCGTTGCGGAAATTGAGGAAATTATAAATTCCGTCTTTATTTAATAATATTTGGGTATTTATCGTTTCAGCTTCGGCGTGAGGGTGCCTCTCCGCCCTACGGCGCATACAGTTTGTAACTGTACACATAGAAAAGCATGGGAAAATTGCCGTCTGCCCCTTAAAGAAAAAGGGGCAAGGTTAGCGTGAGGTATGCGCGATAAGTAACGAGGGGTTATTGAGGAGTTTTCATATTAGGGAGAGCGGGAGAGGAGAAGAACGGACACTTCTCCGCTTGCGCTACGAAGCACTGCGTGATGAAAACAGTTCTTCCCCTCTCGCAAAAGAAAAAATAGAAAAGCATAATGTGTCATTTTGCACGCCTTTGACCTTCTGTCTTTGACGGGCAATCGTAGACTATCCCGCGAAGAATCTCAAAAGTTACTTTCGCGTCGAGATTCTTCGTAGGCTCGTCAGGGGGGATAGGCTCAGAATGACAATCCGTGGTTTCGTGTAGAGATTCTTCGTAAGAAGGCGCAAGAAGCTTATCTCAGAATGACAATTATGGGTTTTTCGTGGAGATTCTTCGTAAGTCCGTCGGGCGGGTTTTGTTTCGCGGAGAGGCACGACTTTGAGGCTTGGCGACGGGCTGTGCTTGGTGGCTTCGCGGAGAGGCACGGCTTTGCGGTTTGGCGACGGGCTGTGCTTGGCGGCTTCGCGGTGAGACACGGCTTCTCGGCGCGGGTTTCACACTTTTTCTTTTCGCAAAATATAATGTTACCGATAACTTTTTCGGGAGAGTGTGAATGAAAATAACCTTCGCGACGACGGATACCGTGAACGGCGTATGGCAGGAACGACTCGATAAAATCGGTAAAAGCGATCTCGTCGCGTTCGGTTTCAACGGGCTGGGGCTTGTGAATTACAAAAAGGAGCTGGGCGGCGAAACGGAATATTTTCAGGACGTGGCGCGGCTTTCCCGCCAGCTTTCTTCGGTGGTCGTGTGCGGTTGCGATACCGATACTTACGGCGTTTTCCGCCATTCCGCGGTGATTGCGGATAAAGGTCGGATTCTCGGCGTGTCCGATATGGCGCACTCGATAGACGACAGCGAATTCGTCGCGGGAGGAAGCTTTCGGGTATACGACACGAGCGCGGGCAAAATAGGGCTTATCGTTGCGGAAGATTTATATTTTCCCGAATCGGCGCGCGTTCTCGCGCTGTGCGACGCGGACGTTATAATCTGCCTTTTTAAGTCGCTCGAAGATTTGATTCCGCAAATAATGCTTCGCGCGGGGGCGTTTGCGAACGGCGTCGCTATGGGGCTTTGCGCTAAAAACTACGCCGCTTTGGCGGACGTGCGCGGAAATATAGCGGCGGCAAGCTCCGCGGATTTTTTGCGCGTTGACCTGAAAATAGAAAAAGATTACCGTCTGATAAGCTCCCGCCGTCGCGGGCTTTACAGAGATTTCGGTTCGGGATATTGAAAATCTCGATTAAAAAATAATTAAAAGACGGGCTTAAATTAAAAATCGGCGGGTTTTAGCGGTTTTTGGCTGAAAGCGCGTCTGTACGCGCGGTTTAAGAAACGCAAAGCTCGTTACGAAACGAACCGCGTTACGCAACTAATTACGGCGGCGAAGCTCATTATACAACGAAAAAACGAAAGAGGTACATAAAAATGGCGTTTAATATAGTTCTGGTAGAACCCGAAATTCCGCAGAACGCGGGAAACATTGCGAGAACGTGCGCGGTTACGGGGAGCGTTCTGCATCTCGTGCGCCCGCTCGGCTTCGAGGTGACGGACAAGCAGTTGAAGCGCGCGGGACTCGATTACTGGCATTTTCTCGATATTCGCTACTACGACAGCATAGAAGAGGTTATGGACAAGTTCTATAACGGCGAAAACTTCTGGTTTTTCTCCACGAAAGCGAAGCACATTCACTCGGACGTGAGCTATAAGGACGGCGATTTTCTCGTGTTCGGCAAGGAAACGAAAGGACTTCCCGAACCGCTCCTTAAAAAATATTACGACAGGTGCGTGCGACTTCCGATGCGTGACGAAACGCGTTCTCTCAATCTTTCAAACTCGGTATGCGTGGGCGTTTACGAGGCTCTCCGTCAGAACGGGTATAAGGGGCTTAAAACCGAGGGCGAAATTCCCGAAAGATAAAAAATATTTATACCGCCCCGATTCCTCACGGGCATTGCGAAAACGTTTTGCGGTCTTATCCCGTCGAAATACCGAAGATTTAAGAAAAAGTCGTCCCTTAACCCCGCCGAGGCGAGGGGAAGGGGCGGCTTTAACTGCTTTTTTTGCCCTATCGGCATAAAAAAGTTGACTTAAAGCGGGCGTATGGTGTATCATAAAAACGCTTGCTTTTTTACGCAGGAAAAAATTATAAGGAAATTTTATGGGCAACGGAGTATTAGAAAACGTTTTCTTTCTGCTCGGCGGAATGGCGATGATGCTTTTCGGTATGCACGTTATGGGCAACAATTTGGAGCGCGTAGCGGGCAATAACCTTAAAAAACTTCTCGGCAAAATGACGAGTAACCGTTTTGCAGGCGTAGGCGTCGGCGCGACTATGACCATTATAATGCAAAGCTCGGCGGCGACGACCGTTATGCTCGTAGGTTTCGTGAACGTCGGGCTTATGACGCTCGCGCAGGCGACTTCGGTCATAATGGGCGCGAATATCGGTACGACGGTTACTGCGCAGTTTCTGTCGCTCGTGGGCGTCGGGTTCAACGCGGCGGCTTATTCGTGCGTTATCGCGGCGGCGGGTGCGGTTATGGGCTTGTTCGTCAAAAACGACAAGATAAACAAGATAGGCTATATTCTTCTCGCGCTCGGAATGATTTTCTTGGGACTCGAAGTTATGAGCCTTTCGGTAAATCAGATTATTTACGAAGATCCCGCGACGAAATCCGAATTAAAGCCGTTTTTCGATAAGCTTTTCCGCGGCGAACATTTCCCGATTATTTTAATTCTCATAGGCGCGGGCGTTACCGCGCTGATTCAAAGCTCGACCGCTATCACGGGTATTCTGATAGTTCTCGGTTCGAGCATCAGTCTTCCCAACGCGGTATTCATTATTTTAGGCTCGAACATAGGCACTTGCGTGACCGCTATGATTTCGAGTATCGGTACTTCCACCAACGCAAAGCGCACCGCGCTCATTCACCTTTTATTCAACGTATTTGGCTGTCTTATAGTGCTTGCTCCGCTTTGGATTTGGCAAAACGAGTTCGTAAGCTTTATGGAAGCGATAAGCGGTGCTTCCCGCGAAAGACAGATCGCTAACTTCCACACCCTTTTCAACGTATTCACCACTATCGTTTTGTTGCCGTTCATAAAGGGCATAGTTTATCTTGCGACGAAGATTATAAGACCGAAAAAGAACGAGGAAGAAAACGCGATGCGGTTTATGTTTATCGACGAAAGACTTCTCGATACTCCGCCGATAGCGGTCAATAACACCAAAAAAGAAATCGTGAGAATGTGCGGCATCGCGAAAGAGAACATAAATCTTTCCGTCGCTATGCTGATAGACGGCAAATACGAAAACGCTTCCGAGGTGAGAACCAACGAAGAAACGATAAACTTCCTTAACAGAAACATAACCGCATATCTTACCGCTCTTTCGGGTAAGGACCTGACGCTTCAAGACGAAAAGAAGGTCGGCTCGTATTATCACGTCGTGACGGACGTCGAGAGAGTGGGCGACTACGCGGAAAACATTATGGAATACGCGCTCCGCTTAAAAGAGGAGGGCGTGGACTTTTCCGACACGGCGAAGGAAGAGCTTAAAGAGGTCGTGGAGACGGTGGATAACCTCTTCGACGCGGCGGTTAAGGTTTTCGACGAGCGCGATTTAACCCTTCTTCCCAAGGTGGACGAGCTGGAAGAGATGATCGACCAGTTCAACGTGGACCTCGAAATGAAGCATATCGAAAGGCTTAAAAAAGAGGAATGTTCGGCGCAGGTCGGCTCGGTATATCTGCAAACCGTCTCTAATCTGGAAAGAGTCGGCGACCACATAACGAACATCGCGTTCAGCATAAAGCAGTACGTTCATTCTTAAACCGCGCGCGTATAAAACCGCCTGCGGGCAAAACGCGGACTTTGACGGAAGCGGGCGGCGAATGAAAAGCGGGGAGGCGGAAACGTAAAGCCGCGGCAAGAACGAAACCTATAACGACAAACTAACAATAAACGGCGAATAAAGGCGTGTTTTTTTTGTTAAGAGTTGTTAAGACTTGACAAAACATATTATATGTATTAAAATACATAAAGACAATCTACTTATACAAAGGGAGAGAGTATGGAAAACGAAAAGAGCGGAATGAGTCTCGGCGACGTCTGGTATATCGTAAAGAAATACTGGGTGCTTATGCTTGCCATAATCGTGGCGGCGTGCGCGGTCGGCGCGGCGTATTCCGTAGTAAGAACGCAGGAATATAAAGCCGCTACCAAGGTTATGATAAAAGCCGACCTCGGCACGAATAACGCGGAAAAAAGCGATATTCAGTACAGCAGTCTTTATACGCCCACCATTCTGGAAGTTATGGGATCTGCCATTATTATGGACAGAGCGAGCGCGACTCTCGGCGAGAACGAAAAGGTTTCGGCAGTGAATTTCACCGCGAAGCAGAACAACGACGAGGCATGGGTTGCGACTCTTACTTATCAGGACGAAAACAGCGAAGCGGCAAAGGAAAAGCTTCTTGCGATCATAAACAGCTTTAACGATTACGCGGCGGAAAAAGACGGCAACACTTATAAAAATTTCCAAGGCAGAGTAGAGCTTGTGGTTTTAAGCAGCTCCGATGGTATTAAACCGTCTCCCGTATATTCCGCAACGAAAACCACCCTTATCGCGGCGGTCGCGGGTATCGTCGTTGCGGTTGCTGTCGCGTTCATAATGTATTTCGTGAACGACAAAATCACCACGGTAGACCGCGTGGAAGCGATAAGCGGCAAAAAGAATATTTTAAGCATCGTTTCGGTTAAGGGCAGAAAGAAGGATGCTACCGACCTTCTCCGTATGAACCTCGAAAAGCTTGCCGATACTCTCGTGTTCCTGCACGAAGGGGATAACGACAAGGTTTATCAGATACAGTCGAGCATACCCAACGAAGGCAAAACCACCGTCGCCGCGAACCTCGCGATTGCGCTCGGCGAGATTGGGAAAAAGGTCGTCGTTTTAGAGTGCGATTTCCGTAAGCCTAATCTTCACAGAGCGTTGGGGCTTAAACGTCAGGTCGGTATGACCGATTTCTTCAAGGACGCAAAAACCTTCGAGCAGGTGACCAAAAAGACGGCTTATGCGAACGTTTCCGCCGTAACCTGCGGAAGCACGGTCGATAACCCCACCATTCTGTTTATGTCCGGCAAGTTCGGCAATATGATAAACAAGGCGCGCGAAAGCTACGACTTCGTTCTTCTCGATTGCCCGCCCGTCGGCAGAGCTTCGGACTTTATCAGCATCTCCCGCGTGACCGACGCTACCATTCTCGTAGTCGGTTGCGACAAGGTGAGCAGTCAGCAGTTAAAGAGTACCGTTTCCGACCTCGAAGAGAGCGGCGCGAACGTACTCGGCACGGTGTTCAACTTTGCGGGAAGACGTAAGCACGACGATTATTATTACTACGCTTATAAAGAAGAAGCGGGTTCGGAAACGAAATAATAATTTAGTCCGAAATATTTTGCGGCAATGTGACACGGCGGCAGGGCGGTGTTATGCGGAAGCGGCGCACGGACGCGATGCGGCGTGGAGACAAAGACAAGTTCGCGGGCTTTTATGGCGAAGCGCCCCGAACCTCGGCGGCAAAGCGAACCGCACTCGCAAGACTTTTAAGAGGAAAAAACGGGAATTTTGATTTTAGCAAAGAACAAAACCCCGAAAAGTATTGACT
>CAVBZJ010000050.1:9932-12387 GCA_963599785.1 Anaerovoracaceae bacterium | reverse complement strand
GCTGTCCCAGTCCCAAAGTTGGTCGGAATATGAAGAACCGGGAACTACGCACGGAAATTTAAATTTTCCGTGCGGCTCCCTGAAACATTTTTTATAATTGTCCTTGACGTAATTCTGAACGAGCTTTATATATCGTTCCGTATCCTTTTGCATTAAGCATGTTCTCCTGTAAATTAACTACGAGTTTATACCCCAGTTGGAATATAAAACGGTAAGCAAATAATTCTCTCCGTAATAAATTCTTCCGAGCAAATCAAAATCGGTTTTTAGATTTTGCCTCAAAGCGGAAATACTCGTACCGTTATAACCGTCCTTGAACCCGTAACCCGACTTGCCGGAACCACCCGCCACGCATATCATAAATCTCGGCGTAAGCGATTCTATAAGTATATGCCGCTCATATACGAGTTTCATATCGCCGTTATACGCCGAAATCGCGTTCTGTGCGGTCTCTATATAACTCATATACTTTTTTATCATGTCTTGGGTATAAAATTCCCAGTAACCGTCGGTTTCTCCCGTTCCTAAATAATCGCATAATCTGTTCGCGGTTTTAGTAGCTATCCCCAACAAACTCTTATACTTTATAGAGTCTAAATATTCATAAACGGTACCGTCGTTCGTTCCTTCTATTTTACCGTAATCTTCTTTCATTTGCAAATACAAATTGTACATCGCTTCGTTCGCCTTCGCCGCACCGTAATACCCGCCGTCGCGGAACGTTCTCGTCTCTCCGTTTACCGTAAAGCCGAAGAATTTGCTTTCAAGCTCCAAAGCGTATGCGTCTATCTGCGTCTGATAGCTTTCGGTTCCTCCGGTTGCCGTTATTTTTTCGAGGATTTCAACCTGCGCTTTTGAAAACGCGTATTGCTTGAACGCCTCAAATGCCGAAGCTCCGCGCTCTCTGGTCTGTCCGTTGACGTAAATCCACACAGGCTCTCCGCCCGCGGCTTTCACCGTTCTCGCCGCGTACTCGAACCAAGTAAGCAAACTGTTTACCGTGTCCGTAAACATCATATAGTTGTGGAACATCGTTCCGTAAAACCAAAAGCCTATGTTTTTAGTTTTTGCAACCCACGCGGAAATTTGCGTTCTTACATCATCGTTTTTCGCAGAATAAATCGATTCCGCCTCATAGCTATTGCGAATAGGACCGTAAATAACGCCGAGATGTTCGCTCATTTCTATCGTCGGCGCATTTAAAAGATAATAATACGCCAACATATAGACGGTAAATCTTCTGTCATTATTGCCGTCCAGCTCCTGAATTTCGGCAACGACGTCGTTAAGGAATTTCACCGCCGCATTCGTATGATTATTTTTGCAGACCGAACACTGACAACCGTCCTCGTCGTTATCCGTGAGAGAAAACGTCACGTCGTAAACGTTCGGATAAGCGTTCAATAAATCTCTGATATTCGTTGCGGCCTCGGCAACCATAGCAACGTACTCCGCGTTCGAGGAATCCTGCGTTCCGCCCGCGGCGTAGCATATATCCGCGCCGTTATTTCTGAACCACTTCGGATGCGTCGCGCCGTACTGCGAATATTTTAACCAGTACGTCGTATTGTGGAACGGATGCATAATTCCTTCATCATCCGCAGGACCTATCGGAAAACGATCTCTGCCGTTCAAGCCTAACTGATCGTTCTTCCAGACGTGATAAGCGTTCGTAGTATTTCTGAAATTGAACGCCGAATCGTAATCTATATTTATTTCCGGCATCGTGACAGCCGTTCCGTTCACCTTTTCGTAAAGGACGGTATCATCGGAAAGAGCGTTATAGCCTATACTTTCTTCCAGAAACACGATAGCCGCAGTTATATATTCCTCACCCGAATCGGCATTTATGAAAGCGGTATTGCCGACTGTTTTTACAACGAAACGCCCCGAACCCGCTTTCGGCGCGTTTTCTATATCCGTATCGCCTATAACGATATAAGCGGAGCTTTCCGACCATACATCGGGAAGCGTTGTCGTTACTTCGAGTCTCACGCCGCCGCTTATCGTTTCCGAAAACCTTCCGCCGCCGATATCGGCATAAGTCACCGTACCCGACGCGCGACGTATTTGCTCTGCTATAAAGCCCGCCGCCTTTAAAGCGTTATCGTTTTCGTTCTCATATATAATAACGTAATCCGAAGAGCTTCCGTCCGCGGATATAATCGTATTCCCTGTAAAAGACTTAGTTACCTCCGTTGCCGAAAGGATCAGACCTTTGGAGCCGAAGGAAAGCTGCGTTCCGCTCGCGGAAAAATAATTCCAACCGTTTATTTCGTTTTTTCTCTCGGAAAGCATCTCTCCCGCAGAGGAATATCTTTTAAAATTATCGTAGCGCAAAGGTAAATCGGATTCGTCGTTACCGTTCGTTTCGTCGTTACTGTATTTTACGATAGTCGTACCCGAAGGACCTACGATATAAACGTTTTTATACGCGTTATCGGAGGTTCTCGAC
>CAVBZJ010000050.1:0-9922 GCA_963599785.1 Anaerovoracaceae bacterium | reverse complement strand
GTTCTCGACTGACCGAGAATATATCCGCTTTCCCAGTCGGTATCGTAGCTTATTATACAATTTTTCATAGTAACGGCAGCGCCTGCGTCTAATTTGGTATTAACCGTAGAGTTCCACCCGTTCGCGGCAACTTCGTTATAACCGACGTAAACGTTTTCTATTATACCCTCTCCCCAAGACGCAAGATAACTACAATATTGTACCTTTGCGTTGGTAAAGGAGACGTCTTTTATAACTCCGTTTTTACTTAAAACGCTTATAAATCCCGTTCTGCGATAAGCATCGGAGTGACCGTGATCGGTTGCATAGCTTGTGGACTCGACGTACATACCGTTTACGTTATGCCCTCTTCCGTCGAAAACCCCGCAAAACCCCAAAGCTTTATCGCCTATATCCGCAAAATCTACGACCATGGACGGAACGTATTTACCGTTAAATTCTATATCGCTTCCGAGTGCAAAATAACCGTCGTATTTGTTGTCGTTCAAAGTACCGTCGTATGCGTCCGCATATGTGAGAAAAGTATTCAAATCGCTTGCGCTATTTAACACCTTTGTTGCAAATACGACCGGTAAAATATGCGTTAAAATCCCGCCGTCGTATATATACTTTATTTCAAGCTCGCCCGCGCCGTAAATTTTGCCGAAATCCGAGACTTTTACCGTAAGTCCGTCCGTTTCGAGCGTATTACCGCCGTATCCGACGGAAACGAAGTTCGCTTCCGTCAGACCGTCTACGTCAAGAACGTATTCTTGCGCGGTATTTACGTTTCCGTCCGTAATGCCAAGATCGATAAGCCTTTCGCGCGTATCTTCAAGCACTACGTCCTGCCCGTCAATCAGTTTTTTTTTACCACAACTCCGTCGGGAAGACTGTCAAGACTAACGCCTACGGCAAAATTGCCCGTAATGCTTGCGATAATCGTAAGTCCGCCGGTAAAGTCGTTATCTTTCAGCGCTCCGAATACGTTCACGATTTCTACCGAAGAGGTTATAGAAGAGTTCTTCCATACACATTTCTCCATCGTATTGCTGACAAACGGAGTATAGCCCGCGCTTCCGGTATTTACGTTTCCTGCTACGATGCTGATCGATACGTTTTCAAACGTGGTGTTATAAGCGTTATACGACAACTCCGCGCTTCCCCAGCCTTGACCGCTATAAACGTCCTTAATATTTACGTCTTTGATAGTCGCACCGTTAAGAGTACCGAACAAACCGCACGGCGCCTTCGATGAGTTGACGGTTATCGTGTGAGTTCTTCCGTCGAGAGTTCCTCTGAATGCTTTGTCTCCACTCCAACCGTTGCTGCCCTGCTTTGCGGTAAAGCCGACTTCATCACATGAAACGTCATTTCCCAGAATATAGTATCCGTAAATATTGTCTGCGTCCTTAAAGTGCTTTACGGTATCCTGCAATTCGGTCATCGTGTAAATAACTTTGGTTACTATCGTTACGGGAACTGTTATTTCTACTTGCGTTCCGTCCGTTTTTGCAACGGTAACTACTATATTCTGTTCGCCGTGCTGACTCTTATCGGTAAGAATATCGCGTGCCGTTACCGTGGATATACCGTCAAGAGTGTAACCGTTACTCGTTTTAACGCTTAAAATTTCAAGCCCGTTATATTCGCCGAGGTCAAGCAACGATGCTTGCCCTTCGAGAATGAAATCCTGTCTTGCGGAAAGAGTGACTTTTTCGGCGGTAATTTGCGTTACGTCGTCATAGGAAACGCTCTGATCGTCGCAATGTCCCATTTCGACGTACGTTCCGTTAATAACTACGTTCTTAAACGAATTATCTTTAAAGCTGTTTCCGAACAACGAACCGTAACCTTGCGTATCGTTTACGGTTACGTCAATAAGCTTGTTCCCCTCGAACGCCGAATAGGATATCCAGCCGTGACCGGAACCGACGCTTTGATCGGCAGGTCCTGCCGCCCAAGTAAACGTCACGTTTTCAATCGTACTGTTATAGCACGCTTTTGCAAGCAATGCAGCGCTTCCCGAACTGCGGTAATTATCTTTTATAGTCACGTTCTTTATCGTTGCGTCACGCATAACGGAGAACAATCCGCCACCGCCGTTTCCTGCTGTACCGATAAGCTTTCCTTGCCCGTCAAGCGTCGCCTTAAACTCTGATCCCCAGCCGTTCAACGAATATTTTGTAAGGTTCGTATCGTAAATATCATTGCTCAAAACGTAGTAACCAAAAACTCTCGTAACGCTTGCCGTGGGTTGAATGGTATTAAAATCCGTTGCGCTCGCTATTTCTTTCGTTATCACCAGAACGGGGAGCGTAGCCGTAAAGGTTTTTCCGTCTTTTTCAAACGTTACCGCAACGTTCTGTTCCCCGTGACTGCTCGTGGCGTCTTTAAGCGTTTCCACGTTGAGCGCGGCGGGATCGCTCCCCAAATCGTAAGTATTCAGCTTGATGCCTACGACGTTATATTCCGCATAGTTTTCAAGCGGAAGAGCAACGGTTTCATCGGTCATAAGCAGCTTTCTTCTGTAAGTTGCGTATAAATCCGTGCTGTT
This sequence comes from Anaerovoracaceae bacterium, assembly GCA_963599785.1. Taxonomy (GTDB): domain Bacteria; phylum Bacillota; class Clostridia; order Christensenellales; family Borkfalkiaceae; genus UBA1259. The sequence goes on along the minus strand of CAVBZJ010000050.1, from coordinate 7,386 downwards.
CTTTATGAGAATCGAAGAAACGTTTTTGATTATCGTGCCGTTTTTGGTCGTCCAACCGACGAATTCCGAACCGTCGTCGAGCTTCGCCGCCGGAACGGGACATTCGGTGCTTACGCCGAGATAATCCACGGTTTCGGTCGTAACGTTGCCGTTGACATGATAACTAATCGTTTTGTTAAGATAAGTTTCCTGTAAATTAGTTTTGTCCTCTTCGGGTAATTCGGCATTGCTTAACGCGGCTTTGGCAACGTAAGACATAGAAATTTCGTTCTTTTGCGCCGTATAAATATATTCGTCGCCGCTATGAATATAGCCCCTTACGGAAATTTCCGTGCCGTAATCGGTCTCGGGAATATTATAAAGGTACACGACGGACTGCATATAAGAAATTCCGTCAAACGTAACCTTTTTCCAAACGCCGCTCGTATCCGAATCCGAAACGGTCGCGCCGTAAGTTCCTCCGACGGTCAAGTCTGCTCCGCCGGTAAGATGATAAGGAAGAAGAAGCGTTCCGGTTTTTACGCCGTCGTTCAATATTCCGTCACCATTTTCATCTATTATGCCGTAGGTTTGGAAATAATCTTCGGTCATCACGACGTGATACTTAACGCCTGCGCCGCGATCGTCGTGAATTTTAACGGAACCGCCGTACACACGATACGCGTCTTCGTTCGCCGTGCCGTCGGCAGCAAATGCTTTGGGCGCGTTCACTCCTACGACCGCAAAACAAAAAATAGCGATTACGCTGAAAAGCATAATTAAATTTTTCTTAATCGTTTTCATAATCCTTCTCCCCTCTTTCATAAACTGAAATTATTGTTCCACCAGTCGGAATTGTCGTTACCGTCTACTCCGACGTCGTCGCCGCTCATGCGTATGACGTCGGTCGTTTCCAAGGGAAAGAACCAAACGTCAGGTCTTTCATAGTTCTCTTTTTTCATAATTTTTCTCCTAATTTTTAATTTTTCGGTTCTCTCGGTAATGTGCGATGCTCATTTTACCGAAATTTTCTCGCCCGAAAAACGTTTTTCGGGCGCGCCGTTATTTTTTATTGATTTTCCGCCGTAATACCGCTCGGGAAATCTTTTGAGTCGATTGAAAAACCGCCGGTTACGTTTGCCTTTATAGTTACTCTTTCAAACGTATTATCAGACTGTATAGCGAAAACGTTTACTATTTCGACCGACGAAATGATATTCACGTCTTTCCAAGCGCAATTCTGCATCGTGTTGCCGACGAACGGGGTACTGTCTTTCGCTCCTTCAACCTTTTTTCCGCCGACTATATTTATAGTCACGTTCTCAAACGCCGTGTTGTATGCGTTGCGCGCAAGCATAGGACAATAAGAGTTATTATTCCACGCGTCCTTGATGGTTACGTTCTTGATAGTCGCGCCGTTAAGAGTCCCGAACAAACCGTACGCCGCTTTGGACGAGTTTACGGTTATCGTATGAGTTCTTCCGTCGAGAACGCCTCTGAACGCGCTACCGCCCATCTCGTTGCCTTTCGCGGCGACGGGCGTAAAATCGGCTTCCGTGTAAGCGACGTCGTTGCCGAGGATATAATATCCGTACTTACTTTCCTTATCGTTGACTACCTTGACGGCATTCTGCAATTCTGCCATCGTTTTTATTTCTTTCGTGATGAAAAGCACCGAAACGGCTACCTCGTGTTCCTCTCCGTCCGAGCCTTTAACCGTCACCGTAAGCGTTTGCTCGCCGTGTTTTTGAGTATCCTCTTTAAAACCCTCTCCGATATAAAGCGAGTCGGGATTATTTCCTAATTTATAGTCGCCGTACGTTATGCTTACAACGCTTTCGTATGCGCTTATTCCGTCGAGTTTCAGCGAAAACTCTGTTCCGCTTAACACTATTTCCTGATTCTTTAACGAAACCGTTTTATTAAAGGTCGCAGAATCGTCTCTTTCTCCGCAGTCGCATATTTTATAATCGTAAGAAGAATCGGCTTTATCCCAAACGAACGAGTGCGGTTCTTTATCGGAAATCGCGCCGCAAGTACATTCTTTCCAATGTCCCGTTGCGTCGTGTTTCCATTCGCCGTATGTATGAGGAACGGTTTCTCCGTATTCTTCTCCGCATATCTCGCAAACAGCTTTTTCGGTATGAGTAGCCGTGCCGCCTTCGTGATTACCCTCTTCGCTTCTTGCCGAGCAACCGTCGATAGTACATTCCTTCCAGTGTTTTTCTTCGTCGTGCTTCCATTCTCCGTAAACGTGTCCCGAAAAATCACCGTACTCCCTGCCGCACACGTCGCAAACAGCCTTTTCGGTATGCGTTGCAGAACCGCCCTCGTGATTGCCTTCGTCTTTTTTTGCTAAGCAACCTTCTGCGGAGCAGGCGTGCCAATGCTTCGTTTCATCGCCCGACCACTCGGTTGACCAAGCATGCTCCGACGAAAGCTCGCCGTATTTCGCATTACAATATTCGCAAGTCGCTTTTTCTACGCAGGTAGCCGTGCCGCCGGAGCAAGCTTCGCTCTCCGCAACCGTCGCTCCGCAGCATTTACGCGTTTTCTTATGCGTTCCGTCGAAGTTTGAAACGTAGCTATATTCTTCGCTTGCGTGGTTTTCCGCGTTCAAATCGCCATACTCGTTACCGCAAACGGAACAAACGGCTTTATTTCTACAAGTTGCCGTACCACCGTCGTGATTACCGCTTTCGGTTTTTGCCGAACAACCTTCCGTAACGCATTCCTTCCAATGCTTTTCTCCGTCGTGCTGCCACTCGCCGTACGAATGAGCGGCTAATTCGCCATACTCCTCGCCGCACTTTTCGCAGACCGCCCTTTGAATACAGGTAGCTTTTCCACCCGAATGTTCGCAGGAAGCGGAAGCCGAGTTATTACACCCTACCACAAAAGCGGTGCTTGCAATAAGCGATAAAATCGCCATAGCAAATGTTACTTTTCTTCTCATGATATACCTCCATATCATTTAAATAAATATTCCCGTTAGAATTTTCTGTTGCCGCGTTTTTGCGGCAATCTCCGCGGGACAATTCGTTCGATTTTTAAAACAATTTTTCGTAATATAAAGACGGTTTGAAAATGTTTCCGCTTTCTTTATAAAATTCGTCGTTCAATCTGTAAACGCCGTTATTTTCCGCCGCGTACGATTTGCCGAAGCTTGCGGAATACCTTTTCATCTCTTCCCAGTTCGCATAATTTTGCTTTCCGTTGCTTTCTAATATTCCGACGCTCATTTCGGGTAAGGCTGCAATTCTCGAAGCGACGTTTTTGTTCCACTCTACGAGCAGCGGATTTACCGTCAAATCCGCACAGAAGCAAATGACGCCTTTTTCATAAGCTTTATTCAATATTTTCAACGTTTCGCTCATAGTTTTCGCTATGGGTTTAAGTGCGATTGCGGAATATCCGAGATCTATACGCTCCTCGACGTCTTTTAATGAATGGACCGATTCGTCCGCGGTAACCCTTAAAGGTATTTCTCCGACGTTGAGTTTATTTTCCTCTTCAAACGGCTCTTCCAGCAAAACGATTCTATCCTTCGCTCCGATTTCATCGGCAAAGGTCACCAACTCGTTTACCCTATCGATACCGTCGTATTTTCCGTTTGCGTCGAGGTAATACAGAATTTTGCCGCTTTTCGTATATTCTGTCGTATAATTTTTAGCAATATCGTGAATTTGCTTCAAACGGTTTTTATCCCATTCGAGCATTTCGCTTTTAGATTTTGCGCCGCCGTCATCAAACCCTATTTTGATTTTAAGCAAGGCTGCTCCGGAATCAAGCAAAGATTTAATACCGTTTTCGCTCACTCCGTAAGAAATTAAAGGTATGTTGCACAGAATTTTCTGTTTTTCGCTCAAAGCTTTTTTATATTCGTTCGGTACGAGGTCTGCGAAATTTTCGCATCTTTTTTCTCTCGCGTAAGCTTGCCACAACGCGTTATCCACGCAAACGAGCGCGTTTCTCACAAACGTCTCTCTTAAATCCGAACTTACGTTACGTCTTGCGAAGGAAAGAAGTTCTTCGTATATTCCGTCAGTTAAATCGATAGGGTTTTCGCCCTCTCTTCCAACGAGCAGGTCCGCGGCTTTTCGCGAAACCGAATACATCAACTCGTTTCCTTGTCTTTCGGAGCTTTCGGAAAATATTTTGGCGTCCGACCACAAAACGCTTTGAACGCCGACGCCCACGCCGTAAGCGCGCTCCGTTTCCACCCTAACCGCAACTTGCCAAAGCTCGGATAAAAAACCGCCTTTAAAACCGAAAGGCGCTTTCAATTTTTCCGGAACGTAAGCAATTGCCGTTTTCAGTATCTTCATAAATAAACTCTTTCTCCGCTTTCAGAGGATTTATACGCCGCTAATATAATATCGACTACTTTTTTGCCTTCGTTTTCATCGATAAACGGACGGCGATTATTTTCGATTGCTTCTATTAAATCCTTAATCTGCTCTGCGTGATGCTCCTCGTTAAAAAATATAACGTTACGCGCGTCAAGCTTACAATCGGACGTTTGCGGTTTTTCTGTTCCCTCAACGTCCCACTTCGTTATAGTATCCTCGCTGATAACCACGGAGCCTTTTTCCGCGTGTATTTCTATCTTTCTTTCATATCCGGGTTTTGCAAGAACGGTACACTCGATAACGCCGACCGCACCCGAATTATATTCTACCAGCACGTTAGCGGTATCTTCGACCTCGATTTTTCTGCCTATCGTTTTGCAATCGGCGTAAACGCTTTTTATTCCGCCCATAACGTACTGAATAAGGTCTATACCGTGTATGCCCTGATTCATCAATGCTCCGCCGCCGTCCATCGACCACGTTCCGCGCCAGTTGGAGCCTGCGTAATATTCGGGCGAACGGTAATATTTCATTTTATAATCGGCGATATATATTTTACCGAGCCTTCCCTCGTCTATTGCTTTTTTCAGCGTGCGTATGGCATATGTAAATCTTAACTGTGAAATAACTTCAAGCTTAATGCCGTTCTCTTCGACGGCTTTTACCACCTCTTCTATCTGTTCTCTGGTAATAGCCATAGGTTTTTCTACTATAACGTTCTTTTTAGCCTCGGCGCAAGCAACTATTTGTTTATAATGCAAGCCGCTCGGCGTGCATATATTCACGATTTCGACGGCAGAATCGGCAAGCAACTTTTCCTGCGTTTCATAAGCCTTACAACCGTATTTATCCGCAAATTCTTTTGCCCTCTCCGAAGAAAAATCGTACACTCCGATAAGCTTCGCGTTTTCTATCTTTGCTATCGCTTCGGCGTGAATACCGGCTATAACGCCGCATCCGATTATAGCAAATCCGTAACAATGTTTATTATCCATTACTCTTCCCTTACGCTAATTTAGACAAGTTGTCAAGGTTCACTTCGGTTCTCATTTTTTCGCCGTTTAAGAGTCTTTCTATTTCTTCGCAAACGTGGAGCGCAACCCTCTTCAAACCGTTGGTCGCAGTTCCCGCGATATGCGGAGTAAGAATAACGTTGTCAAGCCGACGAAGTTCGTTATCCTTTGCCGGAGGTTCGGGATTCGTCACGTCTAAACAGGCAAAAAACCTGTTCTTTTTTAATTCTTCGATTAAGTCGGCTTCGTTTATAATCGTTCCGCGAGCCGTGTTTATAAGCACTGCTCCGTCTTTTATGAGCGGCAAATTGCTTTTGTTAAGCATATTTTCTGTTTGCGGGATCGCGGGAGCGTGAACGGTAACCACGTCGCTTTTTGAAAGCAATTCTTCAAGCTCAACCTTCTTTGCTCCGATTTCTTCGATTTGCTCCTTTGTCAGAATAGGATCGTAAAGAAGAATATCGACGTGGAAATTTTTAAGAAGCTTTACCATATGCCTTCCGACGAACCCGCCGCTTATAACGCCGACGGTAATATCGTAAAAGTCGGTCACCGTAGTTTTGATGTTTTCCTGCCACAATCCGTTTTTAGTATCTCTGCTAAGCCTGTAAAAGCCCTTGCAAGCCGATATCGCAAACCCGAGAGCCGACTCCGCAACGCCTTCGCCGATTGCCACAGCGGAATTGGTTATTCTTATTTTTCGGTTGATAAACTCGTCGGAAATCACGGGTTTAACGCTACCCGCCCCGTGAATTACAGCTTTTAACTCGGGACAATTATCTAAAATTTCTTTGTCGATTTTAGGAGAATCCCAAGAGGTAACTATAATCGTCGCGCCTTTAACGAAGTCGATAACATACCCAACGTCCGAAAAATCATCTTTGTCAAATATTTTGACCTCTCCGAACGCCCTCATTTTTTCGTAATATTTTTCACTGAAAACCCTTTCTCTGAACTCTTTGTTTACCAAAACAACTATCTTTTCCATTTTCGTCCTTCTCCTTAAATCAGTCTTTATACATTTTGCTTGAATGCGCGCCGTAAGTTTTTTCAAACGCGTACCCGTCAAACCCGTCCTTATCCGTAAGCTGTTCGATTTTAACCCACTTACCGTTCTGTTCGTCTCTGGATTTTTTCCCGCACATCATTATAAGGCAGCTGTTTATAAGCGTATCTACGTCTTTTATTTTATTTGTCCTACCCGTCAGCTTTCTGTATATCTCCCGAAGCAGACTGGCGTAAATCTTACTGCTGTCGATTGCTATCTGATAGCTTCCCACAGTAGTCATTACCGTCAAATGGAAAGGTCTCCACGCACCGATACAAGTTTGGTAATACGCCGTAACTCCGTTCTCGTATTTTATGGAATAGCTTTCAACCTTTTTTCCGTCCACGGTTTTGCTTTGTCCCGAAAACTGCATTTCAACGGCGTTTGCTCCGGCAAGCTCCGAAAGAATTTCCGCAATATGAATAGAGTAGTTAAATTCATCTACGCCGCAAGTACCGAAAACAGACAGGACCTCGCCTCTTTCGCTAATCGGTTTGGCTAAAAAAGCTTGTATCTCGTCTGCATAGCGTGCGGACGACGAGCCTATTATTTTTGCGCCGTTTTTCACAAGTTCTTGAAGGCGACGCGCGTCTTTAACGTTTCCGACTATCGGTTTATCTATAAATACGGGCTTACCCGCATTGATAAACGGAAGAGCCTGCTCCAAATGTTTTTCCCAGTTACAGGATTGAATAAAACCCACGTCTACCTTATCGACCATTTCTTCTATCTCTTTAACTTCACCTTTTAAGTTGAAGCGTTTGACAAACCAACTCGCCTCGTCATCTCCGCGAAAGCTCTTATTGCATAAATACTCGTATTTCATATCCATGCAATATTTTTCCATTTCCTCCGCAAAACCCAAAGGGTGCGAAACGTCTAAACTTACAACGCCTATTTTTATCATACAAAACTCCTGAACCTTCTTTGAAAAAATCAATTTCTTACTGAATTTTCGTTGCAAAACAACAAAAATTTAAGCATAGCTATTCAC
>CAVBZJ010000049.1:0-12427 GCA_963599785.1 Anaerovoracaceae bacterium | reverse complement strand
GCGGAATTATGCTCGCTTTTTCGTTATTCGTCCGTTTCGCGGGCAAAAAATCGGCGTGAAAGGACGTAAAGAGTCATAAAATCGCCTGAAATAGAATTAGTATTTCTTTCTTAAAATATTTCTGCAAAGCGGAATGAGAAGAAGGAGAGACGCGCATATCCACGCGCCGGGGTCGCCGAAGCAGGTCGCTATATACGCCCCCTGCGAAGCCGCCGAGTTTATCGCTCCCCCGTTCACGAGCGGCGGCAAAAACGCGCAAATCGCCGACCTTGCCACAAGCTCCGCTATGCCCGCGCCGAGGACGTACCCCGCCTTGCACACGCCCTGTACCGCGCTTCTTACGACTATCAGAAATCCCACGATAAAAAACAGCGACAAATCGACGTACACGAAGGTATTGCCGTACCGAATCGTTTCCGCGTTGATTTTATCCGCGCTCATAAAAACGTATTGATACGCGCCGCCTATACACGCGAGAAGCGCGATTCCGAAGCATATAAAATGTATGACAAGCGCGATTATTATAGCCTGAACCGTGCCTTTTTTCACACGCTCGTAATCGCCCTTGCCGAAGTTCTGCGCGTTAAACCCGAGTATCGCCGCGCCCAGCCCGTTATAGAACGAAATCAGAAAATTGAACAGCTTACTGCCCGCGCCGTAACCGTTCTGCGCAGGCGTTCCGACGGTCATAACGCCGTTTTCGCCGACGTCGAACTTAACGATAACGCTTTGCATAACGATTATGCCCACCGCCAGCACCGAAAATTGCAGTCCGAGCGGCACGCCCTGCTTTAAGTGCGCCCACATTGCCGAAACGCCGCTCTTTAAGTCCTCCTTTTTAAGCCTTAATTCCTCGTATCTCGCAAAAGTATAGATAAAACAGCCTATCATACTCAGAAATTGCGTGATGACGGTAGCGAGAGCCGCGCCCGCCGCCCCCATTCGGAACGTCGTTAAAAACAGCACGTCAAGCCCCACGTTCAGCGCGGTGGAAATTACGAGGAATATAAGCGGCGTAACCGAATCGCCGTACGCGCGCAGTACCCCGCAGATGAAATTATAACCCATTTGAGTTATGATGCCCGCAAAAATTATTAAACAATATATATAAGCCGCGTCGTACACGGTCTTATTCGTCGGCGTGACGTTGATAAGCCCCAGAAGCTGCGGCAAAAGGCTTATAGACAAAACCGTGAGAACGGCGGAAATAATCACGGACAAATATATTTGCGAGGCGAACGAACGGCGCACGCCTTCCGCTTCTTTACAACCGACGTGCTTTGCCGTAATCACGCCGAACCCCGCAGTACACCCGAACGCGAACTGCAAAAAAATAAAGGTAAGCGGGAACGTGTCGTTCACCCCCGCGACCTCTTCCGCAGAAAGCACTTGTCCGCAAATTATCGCGTCGGTCAGGACGTAAATTTGCTGCAAAAGATACGAAAGCATAATGGGCGCGCCGTATTTAAGAAGCATTTTCCACGGCGTGCCGACCGTCAAATCCACGGGGCGCATCAGATTTTTGAAAAACGAACCTTTTTTCTTTGCCGTTTCGCTCATACCCGTTCTCCTTTGCTTTCCGAAATTTCTAAATTACCGATAACATATCATATAACTTAAAAAAATTTTTTGCAAGCGTTTGAACGCTATCCGCGCATAGTTTTTTGCAACGGATTTTCGAGGGAGATTTTTGCGCCGAGATTTTTAGAACGCCGCCAGAGTTTTCGATTACCGCCAACATTTTAGCTCGTCGCGCAAAATACGGAAATAATTTTTTATTTTATTTGCTTTACGGGCGGTTTTGTGTTACCATTACTTTAAGGTTATAATATATTGTATATCGTGAGAAACGTTTCCCGAAACAAAATATTATCTATCCTTAAACAGCAAAAAATCTTAAAAAGGAGAAAGATATGAAAAAGACAAAATTGTTTGCGATATTGTTCTGTTTCGTTCTCGCGGTCGCTTCCTTCGGGTTTGCCGCCTGCGCGCCGAATACGGACGATACCGACAAAACCGCTCACCACTACGATACGGCTTGGACGAGCGACGAGAACGAGCATTATCACAAATGCACGGACGAGGGTTGCACGGAGGTCGCGGATAAAGCCGCGCACACCTTCACGGACAACGTTTGCACCGTTTGCGGCTACAAAAAGACTGAAAAACCCGATGATCCCGTAGATCCTGTTGAACCTGTCGATCCGACGAAGCCGACAGAACCTACCGACCCCACCGAACCGAACCCCAAATACACGGCGTTCGTACAGTCCGTGACCGAGCTTAAACCGAGCGAAGGCTTTACGGTAAGTCTTTCAGACTGGAAGTACGAACAGAATAATATGCAATCTAATATAAAAACGGGCGAAGACGAAGAAGCTTTTGTAATCGTTATCGGCAATGCGGACATAAACGTTGACTTCGAGTTATTCGTAGGCAAAGACGCGGAAGGCGCGTTTATCGCGAAAGGTCGTATGCTTTTCGACGGCGTTTACTACAATGCGGATAAAGCGAAACAGCCCGAATACGCGGACGTAATTTCCACGGCAACCTTAAACGCTACGTTCGTTGTGGAGAACGAAACGATTTATTTCGACTACGCAATGAACGCCGAATATAACGGTATTCCCGCGGCATACAGGGCGTTCAACGAAGAAAAGGAATCGAAAAGAGGTTCGATGACCTTTGAAGAGTTTATCGAATACATATTCTCGCAGGACGACGTAAACGGCTCGATAAGCGGCGGAATCGGCAACGACGATGCGTTCGGCGGCGGAGCAATCGGCGGTGTAATCGGCGGCAACCCCGTCGGCGGAGCAATCGGCGGCAGCTCGGATGATGAAACGATGAGCGGCACTTCCCCCGCTTATATGACCATAGCTCTTTTCAGCGCGCTTCCCGAGATGATGAAAAGCCTTCTTCCCGAAGACTGGAACGACGAAAACACCGCGCTCGCAATCACCTCTGCGTTCGACAAGGCGTTGTCTCTCGGATACAAGGTGACGGAAACGGCGGACGGCTATGCAATCTCCCCCGACTTCGATAAAATCAAAACCTTGCTCACCGACCTTGCCGACCTTTCCGTTGCGGAATACCTCGACAAATACGTTCTCGAAGGGCATTACGACGACGTTTGCGCGTTTATCAACGACGCTCTCGATTATAACGTTGAATTTATCGTCGGCAAGCTCGACGAAATAGGCGTGGATATTAACGCGCTCGTTAAAAAGATGAACGATAATTTTGCGCTTGTCGAAGGCATCGGCGGCGGCGAGACTATGACCATAGAAAAAATGCTCGGACTCCCCGAGGGTATGACCGTTAAAGATTTTCTTCTTTCCGAAGGCATCAAAGACCTTACGATTGCCGACGCTATCGAAGCGATGCTTGCAAACGTTCCGAATATGCCCCAAGGCGTTACTGCAAAAGAGCTTGTGAGCGGAATGCTCGAAAACCTGAAAAAGACGAGTATATTAGAAAAATTAGTTATGCCGAACATTCCGTGGTCAGATGATTTGTCTGAAACCGAATATGAAGAATTTGTAAAAAGAACCGTTTCTCTCTACAAATCTTATGTAACCGCACTGGTGAATATAGCCGACGCGGCATATGATCCCGTGCTTTACGTTGACGAAAACGGTAACTTCGTTTCGTTTGTTTTCAGCGTTAAGTACGATAAGGAAATCGAAGCTTTGGCAAAAGGTTACGAAGAAGAAATGCAAAAAGCTTACGCAGAACTTTTCCCCAAAGGTGATATTGGATTCGAGACGTTGGACGGAGAAGTAACGGCGAAGCTTACCGTAACGAAAGGCGAATTTGCAAATGCGCTCGGCTTCGATTACGACGGATTCGCAAAGAGCTTTACAGAACCTGAAATCGCGTAACCCGTAAAAGTTACGCCGAAAACGCTTTGATTATAAAGCAAAAACAATTTTAATCGAAGTTTCGACGCAAAGGTAAAAACTTAAAAAATCGAAAAAGCGGGCGAATTGCTATGCAATTCGCCCGCTTTTTATATCGCCCGTCAAAAGCTTTTAATTCATCGTCACGTCTTTGAGCTTGTTGTACTTTCTTATTGCAACCTCTTTTATTTTCTCCGTGTCCGCGCCCGAAACAAACGCTTCATCCGACAGTTTTTTCGCAAGGAATATGGAATCCGTCCCGTATGCAAGGTCGCCCAAATCGTTCATAAATTTGCCGCTCTGGCGACTGCCCATAAAGTCGCCCGAACCGCGCAGCTTATAATCGTATTCGGAAATTTTAAACCCGTCCGAGTTATCCTTGATTATTTTTAGTCGTTCTATCGCCGTTTCGCTCGTACTCGCGGAGGTCAGAAAGCAATAGCTCTTTTTGTCCGACCTGCCCACCCTGCCGCGAAGCTGGTGCAGCTGCGACAGCCCGAAGCGTTCGGCGTTATAAATAACCATAACGGAAGCGTCGGGAACGTCCACGCCGACCTCTATAACCGTCGTGGAAACGAGCGCGCCGTACTCCTTTTCCTTAAACGCGCGCATCACCTCGTCCTTTTCTTTATCCTTCATTTTGCCGTGCAGAAGCCCGAACTTCACGCTCGGCATTCTCTCTTTAAGCTCCTCGAAAAGCTCCGTCACGCTGATTAAAGTTCCCTCGTCGTCCCCTTCTATCTTCGGACAAACGAAATACGCCTGTCTTCCGAAAGATACCTCTTTTTCGATAAATTTCAGCATATCGAGATACTTTTTCTGCGGAACTATGTTGGTTTGTATAGGTACTCTTTCCTTCGGTTTATCGGCGATCGTGGTTATATCGAGGTCGCCGTAAAAGATAAGCGAAAGCGTTCTCGGAATAGGCGTCGCACTCATAACGAGTACGTCGGGCGTAACGCCCTTGTTCATAAGCCCGCTTCTCTGCGCCACGCCGAAGCGTTGCTGTTCGTCGCACACGCACAAAGAAAGCTTCTTAAACTCCACGTCGTCCTCTAAAAGCGCGTGCGTACCGACGAGGATATTTATGATTCCGAGCTTTACCGCCCCCTTCATTTCGCGTTTTTCCTTCGCCGTCATAGAACCCGTGATAAGCCCCACGTTGTAATCGGGGAACGCGTGCTTTGCCGCCTCGTAATTCTGCCTTGCGAGAACCTCCGTCGGCGCGAGCATTGCCGCCTGATACCCGCTGTAAAGCGCGATATATATGGCGCACATACTCACCGCGGTTTTGCCGCTCCCCACGTCGCCCTGAACGAGCCTGTTCATCACCGAAGCACCCGTCATATCCGCGTAAATTTCGTTCACTGCGGACTTCTGCCCCGCCGTGAACTCGAACGGAAACCGCTCCGAAATAAATTTCAAAAGCTCCTTTTCCGAGCAGTCGTAACGGTTTATACGCACCTGCTCCCTGCCGCCTTTTATTATTTTGAACGCCGAAATCAGCGCGAAATATTCTTCCACCGCGATTCTTTCGGAAGCTCTTTTGAGCGAAGAGAACGACGACGGATTATGCACCTCGCGATAAGCGGCAAAGAGGTCGCCGAGGGCGTATTTTTTAACGAGCGCGGCGGGTATCGCCGTCACGGGCTTTTCTATGTCCACCGCAAGTCTGCACGCGTCACGCACCACTTTCTGTGTAAGCGAGCCTTTAAGCCTGTATTGCGGAACGATTCCTTTCAGTCTGAACGCCTTTTCGCAAAGCTCGAAAGAGGGGTTCGCAAGCGTCGTATATCCGTTTTCTTTTCTTACTCTGCCGTAAAAAAGATATTCCTCGCCCGTTTTGAGCCGCGCCGCGACGTACGGCTGATTGAACCACACGACCGAAAAAATTTCGCCCTCCTGCTCGCAGACGGCTTTTACCATTCCGCTGCCCCTGCGGAAATATCTTACGGTCGGCGTACCCGCGATTCTTCCCGAGGTCAGAACCATATCGTTATGATACGCGTCTTTAAGAAGCGACTTGCTCGTCATATCGAGATACGCGCGCGGAAAAAAGCGGATTAAGTCCGCCGTGTCGAAAATGCCGAGTTTATTAAGTTCCGTTTCGCGTTTCTCGTTGATTCCGCGTATTTTTGTAAGTTCCATATTTTCCGTCGTATGTTTTACGCCAAATTTTTTATGCCGTGCTTCTTCGCCGCGATTTTTACGCCGCGCTTCTTTCTCCACGATTTTCCTTCGCCCTATTTCTTTGCCCTGTTTCTTTTGCCTATCTACATTTGCCCTGCTTCCTTCTCCGAGCTTCTTTTGTCGCATACATAAAGACTAAAAAGCGTCGTCAGAGTAAAAAGCGAACCGAAAAAAAGTAAAAACGGGAAAGATTGCTCTTTCCCGAAGTTTTCTTATTCAAGAGGGTTTTCCTATTCAAGCGCGATATAGTAGTAGTAAATCGGTTGCCCGCCGTAATGAAGTTCCACGTCGCAGTCGGGATATTTCTCCGCGACTATGTCGCGCAGAGCTTCCGCGTCGCTCTCCTTAACGTCTTTTCCGTAATAAAGGGTGATTATTTCCTCGTCGCTGCGGAGCTTTTCTATAAGCTCTATCGTAACGAGTCCTATATCGTTTCCGGTGGCGAGTATCTTTTTGTTATCCAGCCCCATTATGTCGCCGACTTTGAGTTCAAAACCGTAAAGCTTGGTGTTTCTCACCGCGTAAGTGACCTGACCTACGTTTACGGTATCGAGGGCGTGTATCATATTCGCTTTGTTTTCGTCCACCGATATGTCGGGGTTAAAAGCGAGCGCCGCCGAGAAGCCTTGCGGAATGTTCTTCGTCGGAATAACGTGAATGGTTTTGTTTTCGACGAGAGATTTCGCCTGTTCCGCGGCAAGTATAATGTTTTTGTTGTTCGGGAATACGAAAACGTTTTCCGCGTTTATTCTCTGCACCGCGTCCGCAATATCGCTCGCGGAAGGATTCATCGACTGCCCGCCTTCTATAACGGCGTCTACCATAAGGTCTTTGAATATTCCCGACAGTCCGTCTCCCGCGGAAACCGCCATCATACCCATTTCCTTCTTCTCTTCCTCGTACTTCTTCATAAGCGCGCGGTTCTGTTCCAACATATTCTCGATTTTAAGCTTATCGAGTTCGCCGAGTTCGAGGGCTTTCGTGAGCGCGACGCCCGGCTGGTTGGTATGAACGTGAACCTTTACGAATTCCAGATCGCCTATAACGATTACGCAGTCGCCTATCGTCATCAAAAACTCTTTAAGCTTTTCTATATCCGCAAGCGTCGTCTGCTTCTTTATGTTTATAATGAAAAATTCGGTACAATACGCGAACTCTATGTTACCGAGGCTCATTATGTCCGCGTGTTCCATAGCCGTTTCCGAGGACGGAGTATCGGGAACTGACACGTCGCCGCGAACCGCTTCGCCGAGAATAGCCTTCTGCATACCCTCGAACACGCACATAAGTCCTTTGCCGCCCGCGTCCACGACGCCCGCCTTGCGAAGAACGGGAAGGAGCGAAGGCGTTAATTCAACCGCGTCGTTGCCCGCTTTGATTATTTCCGCAAAAAACGTTTCAAAATCTGGGCATTTTCTCTTTACGCTCTGTCCGTGTTCAGCCATCATTCTGATAACGGTGAGCATCGTGCCTTCTTTGGGCTTGCTGACCGCGCCGTACGCGACTTCCGCACCCGAAAGGAGCGCCTGCGCAAAGGTCTTTACGTCTATTTCCGTTACGTTCTTAAAGGTCTGGCACATTCCGCGAAGCACCTGCGAAAGGATAACGCCGGAATTTCCGCGCGCGCCGCGAAGCGCGCCTCTCGAAATCGCTTCCGATATATCGGTAACTTTGTTGGTGTTTGTAGACAGTGCCTCTTTTACCGCGGACTGTATGGTGAGCGACATATTCGTACCGGTGTCGCCGTCCGGAACGGGGAACACGTTCAGCGCGTCTACCGTTACTCTGTTTATTTCGAGCAATTTTGCCGCGGTCACTATCATTGACCTGAGCATCGCTCCGTTTATCGTTTTTTGCATTATATAACTCCTACTATAAAGGGAAAAAGCTTATTTAAAGCTTATAACCTGAAATTTAAACGGGAAAAAGCCCGACCTTGCGGGCTGTCCGTTACTCCTTAACGCCCATAACGGTCACGTTCATGGTATCGACTATCATACCCGTGAACCGTTCCACCTTATACTTGATGGATTCTTTAAGGGCTTCTATAACGGCGACGATGGAAACGCCGAATTTGACGACCACCGAAACGTCTATGAATATTCTGTCGCCCGAGCTTTTGACCTTTACGCCTTTAACGCCCGTGCCGAAACGGAAAAAACTTACGACGGAATCGAAAATGCTCGTCGGAACGAAAGCGACTATTCCGTAGCAATCGGAAGCGACGTGACAAACGTATTTGGCGATGGTCGCGTCCGAGATTACTATTTTTCCGTATATGTTGTTCGTTTTTACAGACATAATATCCCCTGTTATAAGCGATATTCATATTTTACAATATTTAAAGCGGTTTTGCAACACTTTAAGAGAGTTTATTCAAAATTTTTTACTTTTAACGCACTTTCGGGCAAAAAATTTGCTAAATGCTATCAAAAAAAGTTGCTTTTTATTTGCGATTATGGTAAAGTATTCGGTGTTAAATAAATAGCGTTCCAAGCGGAGGATAAAAATATGAGTAAAATTTGCAGCGTTTGCGGTAAAGGCAAACTTTCGGGAAATACGGTCAGCCACTCCAATCGTAAAGCTCCCAAATCGTACGAAGCTAACCTTCAAAAAATCAGCGTTAAGCACGAAGACGGCAAAGTTTCCAAAGAATACGTTTGCGCAAGATGCATTAAAAGCGGCAAGGTAGAAAGAGCGTAAGTTATTTTTGTTACGGACGCGGCTTTTCCGCGTATAAAAAGGCGTTGCGATTTCGCGACGCCTTTACTCTGTTTTAAAAATTTTTTTGCCGTTTAAGCCTTTTGTGCGGGCAAGCTCTTTCCCCTTTTATTCTTGTTTGTGAGGAAAACCCCTTTTCCGCTATTGAACTCTTTTACGGAAGAATCCCCCGTTTATGCTTGTTTGCGGGGAAATTTGCCCCACATATTATGATTTTTTTGTGATGAAACCCCCCGATATACTTTTGGGCGGGGATTTCACCTTTCTTCTATTTCAGTTTTTCTCTTAAAGCCTTTATTGCGCGTGAGCGGTGCGATACCGAGTTTTTTTCTTCTTCGGAAGCTTTTCCGAAGCTCTTTTTCAAGTCTTTGCTATAAAAAATCGGATCGTAGCCGAAGCCGTTTTCGCCGTCCTTTTCAAGGAGAATTTCGCCCTCCGTTTCGCCCTCCGCGGAAACGATTTTTCCGTCGGGGTAATAGAAAACGAGCGAACAGACGAACCTTGCCGACCTGTCCTTTTCGCCTTTTAAATTTCTTAAAAGCTTTTCTATGTTATGCTCGTCGTTGCCGTCGCCCGCATACCTCGCGCTGAAAATACCGGGCGCGCCCGAAAGAGCGTTCACGCACAGTCCGCTGTCGTCCGCAAGCGCGGGAAGCCCCAACGACTCCGCAACGGTTTTCGCCTTTATCAGCGCGTTTTCGTAAAACGTCGAACCCGTTTCCTCTATCTCGTAGTTCTGCCCGAACTCTTTGTAGCCTTTCACGGTAAATTCGGGGAACATTTCCGCAAATTCGCGTATTTTGCCAGCGTTTCCGCTCGCCAGAACGAGCGTCGGTTTCGTTTCAGTCATTATAAAATCACCTGTCTTTCTCTGTCGTATCGTTTGTCTTTCGCTATCCGAACATTTTATTCGTATGCGTGCCTTTTTATTCGTGTGCGCTTTTCTTCGTCGGCATACGTCGTTCAAAAGCCTTTTTCGTATACTTTTTTATTCGCGCTTTCCTGTGCGAACGTTTTTATTTAAGCGTTTCCGAAAGCCTTACGAAATCCGCCGCGGAAAGTTTTTCTCCCCTTGCGGTCAGGTCTATCCCCGCCGAAATCAGGGCGTTTTCCGCTTCCGCGCGGGAAAGCTTGTAAAAGTTCATAAGGTTATTGACGAGCATCTTTCTCCTCGAAGAAAACGCCGCCCGCACAACGTCGCGCACCTTTTTGAGGTCAGCGCCCGCAAATTTTCCTTCTTCCATCGTAATTTTAACGACCGCGGAATCGACGTTCGGAACGGGCGTAAATTTCTCTCTCGGCACTCTTAAAACTATTTCCGCCGAGCCGCGAAGGTTTATCCCTACCGTTATCGCGCCGTAGTCGGGCGTACCCGCTTCCGCCGCGAATCGCTCCGCGACTTCTTCCTGCACCATTATCGCCATAGCGGTAAGCTCTTCGGAATTTTCCAGAAAATTCATAACTATGGGCGTGGTGATGTAATACGGCAAATTCGCGACCATAATATATCTGCCGCCGAGCTTGTCCTCTACCTCTTTTATCCCCGCTTTCATCACGTCTTTTCTGACGATTTCCACGTTATCGAACTCCGCAAGCGTTTCTTTTAATACGGGAATAAGCGTGCCGTCTATCTCGTAGCCGACGACTTTTTTTGCGCGTTTTGCAAGAGCGCGGGTGAGTGCGCCCGCCCCGCAGCCTATTTCCAGCACGCAGTCGTTTTCGGTCACGCCCGCTTTCTCCACTATTTCTTCGAGAAGCGTTTCGTCCGTCAGAAAGTTCTGCCCGTACGCTTTTTTAAGAACAACCCCGTGTTCTCTTAATAAATTTTTAAGCGGTTTATCCATAATTTTCCTATAAGAAATACGATAAAATTTCGGTAAAAATCTGTCGGCGGCGCGAATATTTTTTTGCGCCCCGCACATTATAATATCGTCGCTTAAAAGAACTCAAAGGTCAATAAAGGCGTTTGAATTTCCGAGCTTCCGTTCAACAATTTCGTTTTTTTGAACGGAAAGCAAAATCAAATTCAGAATCGGAATTAAAATCCGAATCGAAATTTTTCGCCTTGTATTTAGCCTTAATAAGTTTTATGCGACTCGTTTATACCAACGATTAAAATTTACAGCGGGACTGCCGTACGAAACGTGCGGCAGTCCCGCTTCTTTATTCGTGAGTTTTTATTCGGGAATAATTTTATTTGCGAGCCGTCTCGAAATCTTTGATTTTAAAGAACAATTCGCGGGTATTTTTATTTACGGCTTCCGCGAAATCTTCCACGGAAATCCCCTTGATTTTCGCTATATTTTCGGTGATGATCGGAATGTTTTTCGGCTCGTTCGCCGTTCCTCTTTTGCCCTCGGGCGCAAGGTACGGGCTGTCCGTTTCGGTAAGGATTCTGTCCGTCGGCAGATACGCTATAACCTCGCGGATATTTGCCGCGTTCTTATAAGTGGAAGTTCCGCCGAACGAAAAATACATACCCTCGTCCAGAAGCTCTTTCGCCGTTTCTTTGCTCCCCGAATAGCAGTGCATAACGCCGCCCGCGAGTCTGCCGCGGAACGACTTTATAATCTCCGTCGCCTCGCCTATCGCCTCTCTGACGTGGAAGCTGACGGGCAGCTTATGCCGCGCCGCAAGCTCCGTTTGCGCGATAAAACAATCCCGTTGAACCTTTGCGTTAAAGGGCTTCCAATAATGGTCAAGTCCTATTTCGCCGACGGCAACGCATTTAGGGTGAGAAAGAAGCTTTTCTATCTCTTTCAGAACGTTTTCGTCAAAGCCGTCGGAATCGGAAGGATGCACACCCGCCGCGAAAAACACGCTCTCGTACTTATCGGCGTTTTTTGCCGCGAGATAAGAGCTTTCCGCATTGCAACCGACGTCCACGACGAGCGAAACGCCCGCCGCGAGATAGTCTTTTATAACCTCGTCCGTCCTTCCGTTAAGCTTATCGTCCGTCAGATGACAATGCGTATCTATAAACATAATTTTTAACCTTCCGCGTTATAAAAAAGAACCGCACGTTATACAACAGAGCCGCCGCAGTCAGGAAATAGAACTGCCGTCTTCTACGTCTCTTTCGGGCGCAAGGAAAGAAAGCGTTCCGTCCTCGCCCTCGGCGCAAAGAATCATACCCTCGCTCGTAATGCCGCAAAGCTTTGCGGGCTTTAAGTTGGTCACCATAACGAGCTTTTTGCCTATCAGCTCTTCGGGCGAATACGCGTGGGAAATTCCGCTCACGACCGTCCTCGTTTCGTCGCCGAGTTTGACGGTGAGCTTCAATAATTTCTTGCTCTTTTCCACCTTTTCGCACGCGACAACCTTTGCCACTTTAAGCTCGACCTTCGCGAATTCGTCTATCGAAATCTGCGGCTTCGGCTCGGTTTTTTCGGTAGCGGCGGCAGACTTTTCGCCCGCGGTCGCAGAGCCTTCCGCCGTCGCGTTTTTCTCGCCATTCGCCGCGTTCGCCGCACTCGCTTCTTTTACTTCTTTCGCCTCGTTTTCCGCGGCGATTTCTTTAAGAAGCTTTTCGCCGTCTATTCTCGCAAACAGAATTTCGGGCTTTTCCTCTACCTTTACTTTCGCTATTTTGCCAAACTCGCCGAGTTCCGAGA
>CAVBZJ010000048.1:10625-12562 GCA_963599785.1 Anaerovoracaceae bacterium | reverse complement strand
CTTCTTAACCGTTAAAGAAAGCTCCGCTTTTCCGAGCCTGTCGTCCTTACCGATTGCGGGAACGGGAATAGTCGTCGTTTTTCCCGCGGTCGCCGCGCGATCCGTCACGGTAATCGAAAGAGACTCGGCGGAATCTATCGCCGTTACCGAAACGGTTTTTGTCGTTTCCTCACCGTAAAGATTTTTAGCGGTATAGGTTATTTCGTAAACGCCCGCGCGCTCGGGAACGAACGCCCCGTCCGTTATCTGCGTTAAAAAGCGGGAATGTTCGCCGTATAAATAGCAAACCTCCGCCGTTACGGGAACGCTTGTTCCCTTAACGTACGCTTTTGCCTCGAAAACCTTATAAGCCGCGCCCTTGACCGCGTTCGGCAAGGTCTTTTCGGTATACCCCGCGAAATCCACGGTTATTCTCGCCTTCGCGCGTTCCGCCTCGGCGTTCACCGTGAACTCGGTTTTTTCCGAATACGTTCTGCCGTTTACCGTAGCGGTATATACGACGACGTATTTACCCGAAAGGGTTAAATAGCAGCCGCTTTCTCTCGTCGCCGAGCCGTCGGGATAATACAGCACCGCGGTTGCCTCGTAGCTTTTTCCGTCTACCGTAAGAGTTCCCGAGGGAATATCTATCCACTCGCCCTCTTCGTATTCCGAAAGAAGCTCTTTTTCCACCGAAAGCTCCGCCGCGTTCGTTTTTTCCGAACGAATAAGCGTAGCCGCGGCGAAAACGGCGCACAGCGACAGTAATACCGCTATCGCCGCCGTCAAATAAATTTTCTTTCTTTTCGTCATTTTCTGTCCTCTTTATTATTCTTTTCAACGGTTTATCGAAAAAACCGCCGCGTATGTTTTTATTCTTTAAGCCCGCCCATAGAGATGTTGCCCATAAGGCGTTTGCTGAAAAACAGGAATATTACGAGTATCGGAAGCATCAGAAGCATTGCCCCCGCCGCCATAACGGGCGGATAGTTCGTTTCGTTCGACGGCGGATTGTATACGAGCATATACATCCAGTACGCGAGCGTGGGATAAGATTCGAGATAAAGTAGCGGAGTCTGATAATCGTTCCAGAAGGTTATCCACTGAATGAGCATAACCGTCGCAAACAGATTTCTCGCAAGCGGCATATAGATTTTGAAGCACACGGAAAAATTCCCCGCGCCGTCAATCTTCGCCGCCTCCGCGAACCCGTCCGGCATCGCCCCGAACGTTCCCAGAAACACCATATAATACATCGTCAGAAAGTTTGCTTTCAGTATCCAAATACCCCATATGCTGTCGTACATACCGAGCGCGCGGACTATGCTCAATTCCGAGGGATAGTTGCCGACGATGGGCAGTATCATACAAACGAGAACTACCGAGGTATAAACGTTGAGAATACGATATTTTTTGCCGAACCTTGCTACGACGTAAGCCGTTATGCACGGAATAAACGTTGCCACGAACGCGCAGCCGACCGTATATAAAAGGGTATATCCCAAAAGCCCGAACGCGTCTACCCTGTATTCGTTTATCGCCGCGGTCACGTCGTAGTAAAAGTAATCGAATACGAGCGAATAGTTAGAGCCTACCCATTTCGCGGGGAAGCCCGCAACGTTTCCGAGCGCGAAATCGTCGTAATAATCCTTAAAGCTCGTGGAAACGCTCCACACCATAAGCCAAATAAGGAGTATCGAATAGGCTAAAAGCACCGCGAACACCGCCACGAAAAGAATATCGCTTGCGGTGAACTTCTGCTTTTTGCGTGGGCAGAGTTTCTTCCAAAACTTTTTAAAAAACGTTTTCATTATCTCCGCCCTCCTACGCTATTTTGTTCTGCAAACGCTCTAAAAGCTTGTTTATGACGAGCGTTACGGGAACGAGTACCAAGCTTAACATAAGTCCGAACGCCGCGACGTACGCGTAGTTTTCCTGACCGTTTATGGTAAGCTTAT
>CAVBZJ010000048.1:7921-10615 GCA_963599785.1 Anaerovoracaceae bacterium | reverse complement strand
AAAGTAATAGCCTATCGTCTCGTATTTTGCTTCCGCGCCCGTTCCGTAGAAGTTGAACAGGTTGAACTGGTTGGAAAAAAGCCCCGCGAGTCCGCACACGAAAAAGGTTTTTATCGTCGGGAAAATCGAAGGAAGAACTATTCTCGTAAGCTGTACGAAATTGCTTGCGCCGTCTATTTCCGCGGCTTCCATAACCGCCTCGGGAACGTCCGAAATCGCGCCGAGATAAAGAAGCAGCGTCGTTCCGAAGCTGAAAAACACGAACGCGAACATAAGCGCGGCGTATTCGGTTTTAAGGTCTGCGAAAAACCCCTGCATATTTGCGTTAAAAACTTTGTTTACGACGCTCGGCACGGCGTTATCCGCAAAAATTCTGTACAGAATACAAAGCGTTAAGATAGAAAGCATACTCGGCAAAAAGAGCAGCACCTTAAACGTTCTGAACCCGAAAAACTTTTTGTAAACGTAAAACGCAAACAAAATCGCGACGGGAACGGAGGTTATAAGCCCTACGCCGTAAACCTTGAACGAATTTCCGAACGCGCTCATAACCTCTTCGTTGTTTTTAAAATCCTGTATAACGCGCTCGAAGTTGTTCCAGCCGTTCGGAACGAACCCGCCGCCGAGCTTGTCGTAGGTTTTGAACGACAGCGCGAACGAGTTCAGATTCGTGCCGATATAGAATATCGCGAATTGAACGGTAGGAACTAAAAGCATTACGATAATAAATATCAGATCGCCTTTATTTATCCTCTTTTTGCGCGCGTTTATATTCGGAGAAGAAGCCATCTTTTCTCCTTTATTTCAAGTTTTTGATAAGCGACTTCCACGAGCTTTCGTCTCTGCCCGATTTAGAATATAAATCTCTGAAATGCTCGACCGCGCTTCTCGTTCTCAAAGATTCCGAAGCCTTTGAGCCTTTTGCCGTAAAGGTGGATTTAAGCATTAAGCTCGAATAGTTGTTGATATATACGGGAGTCGTGGAATACGGCGAAACCGAGTTGTTTTTAACGTCGTAAAGGCTCTTTTCGTAGCTGGAAAGAGCTTCGTATTCCGCGTCCGTAAGATTATAATCGGGAGCTGCGGGCATACCAGAAATCGTGTTGAACGCACGGAGCTGTTCTTCCGCATAAACGAACTGCATAAAGGTTTTTGCAAGGTTTATTTTGGATTCCTTTATATTGCTCTTAACGAAGCCTACCGTAACCTCGGTGGTAGCGATGGTGAATTGCTCGCCTATTTTATCGGCGTTCGCCTTGGGAAGGGGCAACAGACCGAAACGCATAGCGTTTTTGGTATATTTACCCGCCGTTCTGTCTTCTACTCTGTCGAACGTGTCGGAAGCTTCGCTTTCCCACCACGTTCCGTCAACCAAAAACGCGTATCTCGTGGAGTTGATTCCCGTCGCGCCGTAAATATATTTATCCTGCGCTTGCAGCTGCGAATCAGGTCCGAACAACGTGGAAGATTCTCCCCATTTCACGTCCGATTCCGTCGAATCTATGATTCTGTCTACGAATTCGAGAGCTTTTAGTCTGCCTTCCGTCTGATACATCAGATACCCGTTTTCGGTAGTGATTTTCGTATCGCCGAGTCTCGTAATATTGCCCGCGTCGTCCACCGAAACGAGATTTTTGGCAGTTCCGTCGAAGGTATAGTTAAGTCTTAACTGTTCCTCGCCCTCGAAGTCTGCGGTAAGCTCGGATAAAAGCCAGTCGAGATAGTCTCTTCTGTTCTGACCGCTCCATATGAACGGAACGAGCGTGACGTCCGATTTCTTTTTGGCGATATAATCGCAAAGGGTATAAAATTCGTCGTAGGTTGCGGGCAAGCCGTCGTCGGAAGTGTCGTATTCTCCGTCGGGACCTGCGGATTTCGCGCCGTCCGAGGTGAACTTAACCGTTCCCGTATAGCTTTTCTCGCTCGGCGCGCCGTTTTTGGCGAAATAGAAGCCTTCCTGCTCGAACAAATCTATATCGTAAATGATACCCGACTGATGGTCGTGGTGCGGAATTGCATAGTATTTGCCGTCGGCGTTATAAAAGTCCTGCTCGTCTTTCGTAAGCTTGGAGAGAACGGTTTTGCCGTCGTTCGGGTTGGATTCGGTAACGACGCTCGAAATATCGAGCATTTTGCCTTCATTCACCCACTTATAGTAGTCCACGTCCTCGACGAAAAACACCTCTTGTTTAGAGCCTGCCACCTTGTCGAAATACTGACTGCCGAGCGTTTTATTGTGGCTTACCTTAATATCCACGCCGATCTTTCCGTCCTCGAAGGACTCGTTCGCATACTTCGCCTCGAAGCGTTTTTCGATTTCGTCCATCCACTTCGAGCCGAAGCCGCCCGCGTAGTTGCTGACGTACAGTATGCTTTGGGTGGAATCATCGTCCTCGCTGCCGCTCGGCTTGCACGCCATAGCGGATAAGCTTCCCAGAGCGACCGTCGCCGCAAGGGCGAGCGTAAGCATCTTTTTAGCCTTATTTTTCATAGTCTGTCTCCTTTTTTCGTTTATTTTTCCGATAAGGGGATACTCCTTTCGTCGTCAGACGAAAGGAGGGGTATACCCCTCGATTTTTTTTATTTTTTTACAGTCTCTTTGCACGTTCCCGCGCCGAACGAACCGCCGAGTTTATTTCAGAATTTTTTCTATCGTTTTTTCGTAAACCGCTTTATATTCGGGATAATTTATTT
>CAVBZJ010000048.1:5808-7911 GCA_963599785.1 Anaerovoracaceae bacterium | reverse complement strand
AATTTATTTTATCCTCGTAAATAAACGCGTAATTTTTTATCGTTTTTCCGCCGCCGCCAAGTTCCGAAATTATCGTTTGCCCGATTTTTACGGAAATTTCCGCGATTTCCGCTACGCCTTTTTCCGCCGCGAACGAACCGCTTAAAAGCGTTTCCCCTTCGGAGGTTTTAATAAGAATTTCGCAGGTTTTCGCGCTTTCGGTATCGTTTACGATATAAATTTTCGCTTTTTCGGCGTTCCTTATAACAAAACATTGAATCGGCTCGAACGCCGCCCTGACCGCGTAAAACGCCGCTTTTTTCCTGCCGTAATAATCCACTATCGAAGAGGCTAACACGGGGAAGCCGTCGCGCAGATTCCAGAGTATCAGACCGTTGCAGTTTTTGTTTATCCTCGAACGCTCGGATATGAATTTATAAGCTTCCGCCTGATAAAACTGCGATGCGGCAACCAAATCCTCGTTCGTTTCGGGAACGCCCGTGAACAGATAATCTATACCCGTCCTTCGGGAGCTTTCGGTCGGGAACGAATGGCAAGCCCAGTCCTCGTCGTTTTCGTATTTCCAGCCTTTCGGCAAAAATTTATCGAGCGAAGATATTTCGGGCGAACCGCTGTACCCTATTTCCGCGATAAATCTGTGGTTTTGCTTTGTAAAGCTCAAAAAATCGTCTCTGTGCCACCAGTAATGCTCTTCGGGAAGCGGCACGCGCGCTTCTTCTATTTCCTTTAAGTCGAAATAAAATCTGCCGTGCTTTTTCACGAACTCGCGGGAGAAATACGGGGTACTCGGCAGATAATTTCCGAACGGATCGAATTCGCGAAGAGTATTTTTAATCGCCTGCCGCGTTACCCTGTCGTCGTTCGGATCAAGCCCCACGCAAACGTACGCCCAGTCGGTTTCGTTACTGCCGCACCACAGCGCGAGCGAGGGGTGATTGCGTAGCCTTTTCGCTATCTTCTCCGTTTCGGCGGAAATTTTATTCAAAAACTCCTCCGTCTGCGGATAGGCGTGACAGGCAAGCATAATATCCTGCCAGACCATAATTCCTTTTTCGTCGCAGAGATCGTAAAACTCGTCGCCCTCGTAAACGCCGCCGCCCCAGATTCTCACCGCGTTGCAATTAGCTTCCGCGAGATTTCCGACGACTTCGGCGTATTTTTCTTTGTCCTTGCCGTGAAAAACGTCTATCGGCGTGTGATCCGCGCCGCGCACCCGCACGAGACGGTTATTGACGTAAATTTCAAAATTTCCTTTTTCGGCTATTTCTTCACCGAATTTCAGCTCGATTTTGCGAAGTCCGAAGCGGAAAGTCTTTTCCGCCACGAGAGTTTCGCCGCAAACTATTTCTATTCTGCCCGAATAAAGCTTCTGCTCGCCGCTGCCCGCGGGATACCAGTATTCGGGGTTTTCTATATAAGGATAAACGGTGCGGGCGTTGAACTCGAACGGAAATTCTTTCACGAATTTGCTTTTTCCGCACTCGCCCGTAAACCGCAAAGTGCATTTTTTAAGGTATTTTTCGGGAATAACGGCGTTTACGGACAAAACCGTTATCGCCACGTCCTTTTCCGCGCGGACGGTATTGAAATAAAAATCGGTGATTTCTCCGCCCGTCACGCGTTCTATATAAACGTCCCGCCAGAAGCCTGCGGAAATCGCCCGCGGAATTATATCCCAGCCGTAGCTTGCCGCTGACTTCCTTACGAAAAGGCTTTCGTAGCAGTTGGAAAACGCCACGTTATAAGGGCGTATCGAATATTTTTCCGCTTCTTTCAGCGGAGAACGGAATATCGCCGCAAACTCGTTTCTGCCCTTTTTAAGCCTGCCCGTTATATCGAACGAAAACGGCACGAGCGCGTTATCGCTTTCGCCTATCTTTTCGCCGTTTAAGTAGTATTCCGCAAAAGTATCCGCGCCCTCGATAACGAGCCGCACCCTCGCGCCGTCTTTGCCGTCTTCTTTGCCCGCAAACGAATAATCGAATTCCTTAACGAATTTGAAGGTTTTATCCTCGAATTCCGCCGCAAGCTCGATATTTTTGCCGAAATACGGATCGGGAAGCTTTCCCGCGCGGACGAGATTACAGATAACGTCGTCGGGGA
>CAVBZJ010000048.1:0-5798 GCA_963599785.1 Anaerovoracaceae bacterium | reverse complement strand
GTTCGCGGGTATGCTTTCTTCGCCGAATACGCATTCGCCGCCGTCCGCATCGCCGCGCGATTTACGGCAATCCGCCATAAACAGCTTATATTCTCCGCATAAAGAAATTTTCGTCGTCATATCGTTACTCCGTAGTATGATTAAAGGCTATTTCTGGGTTTCCTTGTTATAATCGGTCACGACGAGCTTTTCTGTAAGCTCCTTATCCGCGCCGCCGATAAACACGCTTCTCTCCTCGCCCGCCTCTACATCTATATAATTATCAGAATACGAATATTTATAATTATCGGGGAGAATAAGCGTCACGCCCTTCGCAAAGGACTTCGCCTTTATCGTGACTTTAATTCCGCCGTCAACCGCTTCCGCATTATAGGTATAATCGCTCTTAAAACGGCAACCGTGCCACATATCGGCGGAATATACCGCGGAAATTTTTTCCTTTTCCGCTTCCGCAGTCACGAACAGATAACGGTTTTCGCCCCTGTCCGCTTCCGTCACCTTCTCGCTCCAAACCCCGTTCGCCGCCGCGGTTATCTTCGTCTTTTTCTCCCAGACGATTTCGCCGTCCAAGGTTTTCATTCCGTAACGTATTTTTGCCGCGACCGCCTTATCCGAGTCGTTCACGAGGAACACTCTCGTTCCGTCCTTATCTTCCGTAAAGGAAGCGTAAACGGGCTTATAGCTTCTTCTCGCCTGATAATACGCCTGCTTCGGCTCGGTATAATAATCTACAATAGCCCAAGTCGCGGAAGGCCAGATTTCCGAATACATCCAGTTCATCATTCCGCCGCAACGCGCTTTATTATATCTCGCAAACTCTATTTCGGCGCGTAATAACTCGGCGTGAACGGTCATTCCCTTTGCGATGAACTCTTCTATATTATCGCACTTGCCGTAAAGCCCTTCGACGTAAAATTTCTGTCTCGCGCAAAAATCCATATCGACCGCCGACCACGGGTTATCCATAAGTCTGTCCTGCCAGTATTCGTTCATATCCCAGAACTTATCCTCGGGCAGGAACTTTTTGAACGACTGTAAAGAAGTCGGTCCCATTTCAGCACATTCGGACATAAACGATACGGGGTTATTCGCAACGCCCTTTCTGTAACTCAACGCGTCTTTAAGAAGGCACGGCTCGACGAAGCCCGCGTGCGAATCGCCCGAAGAAAAGTCGTTCGCCACGTCGTTTATGCTGTAAGGGCTTTGCTTTTCGTAAGGTCTCGTGCCGTCCAAAGCGTCCACGAGTCCGCGCAATATCACGTTCACCACGCGGTCGCCGTGGCTGTTTTGCACGCCGAACGAACCCGTTTTTTCGTTTCCGCCGCACCAGTAAACTATCGAGGGGTGAACCCTTAATCTCTTTATCTGATATTCGGCTTCCTTCTCGAACGCAGCCACGAAATCCTCTTCTTCGGGAATATCCGAGCAGGCGAACATAAAGTCCTGCCATATCATAATACCCTTTTCGTCGCAGAGGTCGTAAAAGTCGTCGCTTTCGTAGAACCCGCCGCCCCACACGCGGAGCATATTCAGATTTCCGTCTTTCGCGAGGGTTAAAAGCCTGTCGTACTTTTCACGCGTGATAGTTCCCGTAAAGCAGTCTATCGGCACCCAGTTAGAGCCTTTCGCAAAAACGTATTTGCCGTTTACGATAAATTTGAACCCTACCGCGTCGTCGCCGCACGGCTTTTCTTCGAGCTTAACCTCTCTGAACGCGAGCCTGCCGCATTTTTCGCTTATAATCTTGCCGTTTCTCACAAGCTCCGTTTTGTACGCGTATAAAGGCTGTCCGCCCTCGCCCGCGGGATACCAGAGCTCGGGATTATCTAATTTGAAATTTTTGAAATTTACCCTGTCCGTCACCTTGCCGGTTTTAACGACGGGGTTCGCTTTTTCGAGCGGTACGTTCGGAACGGTAGCGAGAGTATAGCGAATTTCGTCGTTTTCCCATTCTTTTTTCGGGGTTTTGACGATCTTGCCGAAAAAGTCTACCTGCGGTCTCACGGTATAATTAAGCTCCGCGATTAAAATCACCGAGCCGTCGTTCGCGGTTTTGTAATTCGTGATTTCTATTCTGTTTTCCGAAACGCCTTCTATCGTGACCGCGCCGAAAATGCCGTAAGCGGGCATATCGGGCGCCCAGTCCCAGCCGAAATGGCATTGCGGCTTTCTTAAAAACATTCGCGGAAGATTGAACACGCCGAAATAGTCCTTGCAGTCCACCGCGTTAAGTCTTTTCATAGTGGAAAGCATTTTTACGACGATTTCGTTTTCGCCGTCGCGAAGCAGACTTTTCACCTCGTAATTATAAGGAATAAACGCGTTTTCGGTCTTGCCGAGAAGCGTTCCGTTAAGATATATTTCGGAAAAGAGGTCTATTCCCGCAAAGGTGAGAATAATTTCTTCGCCGCGCAACACATCCGCAGAGGGAACGAAACGGGCTATATAAATAAAATCTTCTTCCGTTATCCAGCCGAGGGCTTTGTGATTAAGTCCGAAGTACGGATCGGCGATTTTTCCCGCGCGGTATAAATCCGCCGTTATATCCCCCGGAACTCTCGCATCGACTTCTTCGTCTGCCGCAAACTGTTTGCAACTTTTCGCTATTCGTAATTTCCAAGCCTCGATTTTCACGCTTTATCTCCTCGCCGCATAAAGGGCATTTTTTCGATAAAATTATTTTTCTAATAAAATTATACAATAACTTTCCGCCCTCGTCTTGTCGTAAAGTCTCAAAAACTTGCTCAAAAGTCGCAAGTTTAAATTTGTCGAAATTTTTTCGCAAAGGTCTTTTATAGCCATAATTTCTCGCAGAACGAAATTCCGAAGTATAAAAAAGGGCGTAAAACCCCTCGGAGATAAAATCACGGTACGGATATAAAACGCGGGAATATAAAAACGTACGGACATAATAAAAATCCATCGGTTTCGCCGATGGATTTTTTCTTTCTGAATAGAATATTTACAAAATCTTGTCGTTATCGAAGGTTATTTCTTTGCCGCAGTTTACCGTGACGATTCCGAAAGGATTTACCGAAATTTCTTTTTTCCTGCCGCGTATATCGAGAGTGAATTTCTCCTCCTTTTCCGTCGGATTGAAAAACCGCATTTCATATCCGTCGTCTTTTATTCTCATTACGGGCATTATCACGGGGCGGTCGGTCTTTATTTCCGCGCGCTTTTCGCCCTCTCCCGTCGGGAACACGTTAAGCGCGTACGGCGGCTGATTAAATAATTCCGCTTCCCTGCAAACCTCTTCCGTGTTTCCGCAAAAAATTCTGAACTTATACTCGTACCTGCCGTTTTCTATCCTCGGCAAATACCTGTCTTTCGGATAAAGCTCGCGGTCGGGAATCGGGTGGAAACAATATCCCGCGCCGCGCAAAAGCGTCAGGTAAATAAACCCGTTTTCCGCTTTGCCGCCGTATACCCCGTCGTTGATTACCGCAAATACTTTGCCGCTTTCGTCCTTTACTCCTACCCATTTCTGAAAGGTAATTTCGCGTTTCAACGCCTTTTCTTCTACAACAAACGGTCCGTCGCCGATAACCTTGCCCTGCGGCGCGGGTATTTTAAGCCTGATAAGCTTATTCTTGTCGTTATACTCCACCGTCACGTTAAGGTCGATATAATTTTCGTTCTTATAAACCTTATACTGCGCGAGAGCTTTGGTATTGCCGCGCTTGTAGCACGCCTCTACGGAAGTGAGTATTTCCCCTTCCTCTATCGTGTGAATAGGAGAAATTTTGCCGTTGAAGCCGCAGAATTCGGCGGTTTCCTCCTCTGTCATAAGCTCGAACGGAACGGGGTTTTTCCCGAGTTCTGCAAGTTCCTCGTTGCTCATTCCCCAAGGATCTGCCGTATCGTCGTACGCCTCGAAAGATACGGGCGAAGATAACGCTTTATCCGCCAGAAGTTCTTTAAGCGAATAATCTTTCCTTTCGATTTTAGCGATCGGGGTTTGCTCCGTCCTCACAGAAAATCGCGTTATCCCGAGCGGTTTGAGCTTTGCCTTGAATACTATTCTCTTACGCCAGTCGAGGTTAAGCGTAGAAGCTTCTTTTATCTGCTGGCAAACTATTTCCTTGCCGTTTTCGTCGAATACCCGCGGGGTATAACGATATTCCTCGCTCCAATTCTGATCCGCGAGCGAAAACTCCGCTTCCACGAAAGTTTCCGTTTCGTACGACATAAAGTTAAACACGAACACGGGGAACTCCCCGCTTTCCGCAACCTTTTCGCCCATAACGAGGTACAAAAACGCCCCCGTTCTGTGGTCTTTGGCTATCTTTCTCGCAACGGACAAAAGCTCCAAGCCTTCCTGTTCCCCGTCCGCAACCGTTGTACCCGGCAAGATATCGTGGAACTGCGCGAGAAGAAGTTTCTTTTCCGCATACAGCCAGTCCGAAAGGTCGGGCTGATACCCCGCAAGCTTTGCCGCCGCAAGCATTTTTTCGGTTGCGTAGAACAGATTTTCCGTTTCTCTGTGCATACGCTTTAATTTGGACATAGAAGAATAACAGCCCGGCATACACGGCACAAGCGAGGTCCTGACTTCTCCGCCCACTCTTATTCCGTCCGCAAACAGCCTTTCGGGAGTGGAATGGCAAATTTCGATTCCGTCTATTTTCAGTTCTTTTATATCCCGCAAATCTTTGCGCGAAGGTCCGCCGCCGTGATTGCCCACGCCCCACAAAACGTAGTCCACGTCCTCCGACCTTTTCTCCGTTTTCCCCGCAGATTCCGAGCCGAGCATTCCGCCCGCCGCGCCCGCAACGTAGCCTTTGATTTTTTCGGTCGCTTTCCCGAGAAAAGAGTTATACGATTCGGAATTAGAAACTATTACCTTGCTCCCGTCGGGGGCTATCCAGTCAAAAAATCTCGAAGGGTACTTAAACTGACGTTGCGCGTTCGGACGGCAGACGAGCATGCCTCTATAACCGCATTTTTTTAGAATCTGCGCAAGCCCTACGCTGTATCCGAAAGAATCGTAGTTGGTGGCGACGACAGGTTTTACGCCGAATTTACGGTAAAAATAGTCGTTGCCCACTTCTATCTGACGAACAAAGCTTTCGCCCGAAGGGAGCAGACAATCGGGTTGGAGATACCACCCGCCCGTTATCACCCACTTGCCCTCTTTCACTAATTTTTCTATTCTTTTAAACAGCGCGGGGGCTTTGTTTTCTATTTCTTCGTACAAAAGCGATTCGCCGTGACAAAAAATATAATCGAAATCCTCCGCCAGATCGACTGCGCTTTTAAAAGTCGAAACAGCCGCGGAAAACCCTTCGTCCCACGGCCATTGCCAGACAGGGTCAATGTGCGCGTTACATATCAAATGCAGTTTTTTCATAATTATCCTGTGCGTGTTTCGGAGGGGCGTTTTTTAACGCCCCAAGTCGTTTAATCAAACGGACGACGCATATAAATTGTAACAAAAAGAGCTTTGATTGTCACCCGTTTGCGTAAAAAATTTACGAAAAATTTATAAGCGATTGCAAATTCCGGTTTACATAAAGAACGATTACGCTGTCAATCCGGATTTCGCTGCCCGTGCAGTCCGAAAATCCGAATCCGTATCGCGCGTCGGTTTTATTATTAACGCAAACGGGAGCGAAACGACAAGCTTTTGTTGCCGTTTCGCTCCCGTTATTTTTTTCGCCGTGTCTTGCAAGCGACCGTTTTTAAAGCTTATTTAACCGCTTTTCCGAACATTATCGCTCTGATATTGTAAATTTCCGTATCGGTCACGCCGATTGCCTTCATATAATTTTCCGTTTTTTCCGAAAGAGTATCGC
>CAVBZJ010000047.1:0-12732 GCA_963599785.1 Anaerovoracaceae bacterium | reverse complement strand
TCTATACTTTTATCAAGGATTTTCGCCCGTACGGTTTATTCAACCCGAAAAATTAAAACTCCTTTCTCGTGCTTCTTGAAAACACCTTCAAAAACTCCGCCATAGGTTCTTTGTTTTCGTATAAAATCGCGTAAACGGCGTTCGTTATGGGCATATCGACGTTGTATTTTTCGCCGAGAAGCCTTAAAGCTTTAACCGTGGAAGCGCCTTCCGCGAGCTTCGTGAACGGCTCTTTTTTCACGAACATTTCCCCGAACTTTCTGTTGTTGGAATACTCCGAGAAAAGCGTGGTTTCGTAATCGCCCAGATGACACAAGCCGTAAGCGGAAAGCTCGTTGCCGCCCATAGCTTTGATAAGCCTTGCGACCTCTCTCGCGCCGCGCGCCATAAGCGGACCTTTAAGCGTGGTATATCCCGCGCCGTCCAGCATACCCGCGGCTATGCCGATAACGTTTTTCGCCGCCGCGCCTATTTCGCTGCCGATAAGGTCGTCGCCGTAATAAAACCTTATCAGGTCGCTGCGAAGCCCG
Source organism: Anaerovoracaceae bacterium (assembly GCA_963599785.1). Lineage (GTDB taxonomy): Bacteria > Bacillota > Clostridia > Christensenellales > Borkfalkiaceae > UBA1259. Next base: position 12,202 of record CAVBZJ010000047.1, on the reverse strand, counting down.
TCGCACAGTTTTTTGACGAGTTCTTTATTCTCGGAATCTATAACCATACAGTTGGGCTTGCCCTGCGTGAACGCCTGTATATGCCCCGGACCTACCCAAACCGCGATTTTATCGCTTGCGATGCCGCTTTCCCGCATAATTTCGGAAAGCCTTTTGCCCGTTTCCTGTTCAAGCCCCTTCATACACAGCACGAAAGTTTTATCCTGCACAGGAAATTCCGTAACGCGCTGCATAAACCCGCGAAGCCCCTGACTGCTTATGGAAATTATGATTATTTCCGAAACGGACAAAGCGTACCCCAAATCGCTCGTTAAATTTATGCGAGGGTCAAGCTCGACGTACTCGTTCCGTCCCGTGGTTTTAAGCACCTCGAAGGAACGATTTCCCGCCGTTCCCCATTCGGTGACGGTATGCCCCTCGCGCACCAGATACCAGCTTATAAACGAACCCCATCTGCCGCAACCCAAAACGGATATATTCATAATAATTCCCCTCCGATACACGTTTTTATATGCTTAATTAAATTAAGTATGAAATCAGGTTTTAACCTTCGGCATTTCGCCATTCTGACCGTTTCTCTTTTGCAGACGGAAAATCAAAGCGTTTTTCTGTCTAAGAAAGCGCGCGCGAGACTCACTTCGTCCGCGTATTCGAGGTCCGTGCCTATCGGAATGCCGTGCGCGAGCCGCGTAACCTTTATCCCGAACGGCTTGATAAGCCCCGAAATATACATCGCAGTCGCTTCGCCCTCGACGTCGGGATTAGTCGCCATTATAACTTCTTTAACGTTGCCGCCCTTTATGCGTTCCAAAAGCCCTTTTATGTTTATGTCGTCCGGTCCCACGCCGTCGAGCGGAGAAATCGTGCCGTGCAGAACGTGATACACGCCGTTAAATTCGTTCAGCTTTTCTATCGCTATAACGTCCTTCGGCTCTTTTACCACGCAAATGGTTTCCGCCGAACGGGTTTTGCACACGTCGCAAACCTCGTCTTCCGAAAAATTGCCGCATATAGTGCAGTAATGCACCTTCTTTTTGGCGTTTATAATCGCTTCCGCAAAGTTCTGCGCTTCCTCCTCGGACATATTGATGACCTTATACGCAAAGCGTTGCGCCGTTTTCGCGCCTACCCCCGGAAGCTTAGAAAACTCGTTGATAAGTCTCCCTATCGGTTCTATAAATACTTTCATTTTTAAGCCTTTTTAAGCCGCTATCTATCGACCGCGCCTCGCGAATCGTTTTACGGAATCGATTGACGAGCGCGCGACGATTTTTCCCGCAATTAAATACCTAGTCCGCCGAACGCGCCCATTTTTTCGTTGTAAAGCTTATCCGCCTTTGCGTAGCCGTCGTTAAGCGCGGCGATTATCAAATCTTCGAGCATCGTAAGGTCCTCGGTATCGACCGCGCCTTCCGAAATGTTTATGGACTTGACGACCTTTTTTGCGGACATAACCACTTTAACGAGTCCGCCGCCCGCGCTGCCCTCTATCTCCGTTTCCTCCATTTCCGCCTGCGCCTTCTGCATTTCTTCCTGCATCTTCTGCGCCTGCTTCATAAGGTTCTGCATCTGATTTCCGCCGCCGAAGCCTCCGAATCCGCCTCTGTATCCCATTTTTTATCTCCTTTATTTACTATATTTTTATTTATTTTCTTAATATTTTATAACCACTATGTCTTCGCCGAATAATTTTTTCAGCTTTTCGCTCGCCTCGTCCACTTCGGAAAGCTTCTTTTCCGCGCTCGGCTCTTCGACGACCAGCTCGAACGGCGCGAACGACGACAGCGCGGCTTTGATTTTTTCGGCGTTTACCTTCATATCGAGTATGCCGAAATCCCCCGCGTTTTGCGGGCGCAAGGTGAGAACGCTGCCTTTAACCTTTATCGGCACGTTCTGCATAACGCTCCAAAGCATTTCCGAGCTTTTGCGAAGCCCCGTCAGAAGCTTGCCCTTAACCGCCTCTTCGTCCGTCTCCGATATGCGCGGTTTTTCTTCCGAAACAGTCGCTTCCCGCGCCGCGGGAGCTTCTCTGTTTACCGACGAAGCGGCGGACGAGTTTATCGCGGAATTTGCGGCAGAGTTCGGTATGCCGGCGTTTGCCGAGTAACCGTTTTCTCCCGAACGAACGGGCGCGCCGTTCGTTGCCGATGCGGAAGGCATAGCGGTAGCCGACGAGGAAGCCGAGCCGCCGCCCGACGAAACGGGAGCATAGCCGCCGCCCGCGCCCGAATAAGCCGCAGGAGCAGTCGTAAACGCGCCGCTTTTCAATTTATCCTCTATCGCCTTAATTCTCGCGACGAGAGCTTCTGTATCCAAATCCGCCTGCGGGAGCGCGGCTTTTATCGCCGCCGTCTCGAACACTACGCGCGGATGAGTGGTATATTTCAACGCGGTTTCGGCGTCTGCGAAAACCTCCATTGCGCGGAGTATTCTCGAATCGTTGGTATTTGCCGCAAGCTTTTTAAGTTCTTCTAATTTGTCCTCGGGAAGTCCTAAAATTTTGTTAGGTTCTTTGCAGGTTTTAACGACGAGCAGGTCGCGAAGATACGCCGTCACGTCGCGGGTTAAAACGCCCATACTTTTGCCGAGAGATGCGAGAGAATCGACCTCTTCCAGAATCCCGCCCGTATCGGAAGCGAGTAGCTTTTCGGTAAAATCCCTGATAAGCTCCGTTCCCGAAGAACCGAGAATTTCGGTAACGTCTTTATAAGTAAGCGTGCCTTCGCCGTAAGAAAGGGCTATGTCCGCAATGGAAAGCGCGTCTCTGATACTGCCCTCGCCCGCCTTGGCAATGGCGAAAACCGCTTCTTTTTCGTACTTTTTCCCCTCTTCGTCGTAGATTTTAGCTATAAGCTCCGCAATTCGCTCGGTGGGAATAAGCTTGAAATCGAACCGCATACACCTTGAAAGTATGGTTGCGGGGATTTTATGCGCTTCGGTCGTGGCGAGAATGAATATCGCGTGGCGGGGAGGCTCTTCCAAGGTCTTTAAGAGCGCGTTGAACGCCGCGCCCGTCAGCATATGCACTTCGTCTACGATATATACTTTATATTTTACCGCGACGGGCGGATACTGCACCTTTTCGCGCAGTTCCCTTATCTCGTTCACGCCGTTGTTTGACGCGGCGTCTATTTCCATAACGTCTATGTTAGAGGGATCGCTCAAAGCAAGGCAAGCCGCGCATTTTCCGCACGGCGAACCTTTTACGGGGTGTTCGCAGTTGACGGCTTTGGCAAAAATTTTTGCCGCGGAGGTTTTGCCCGTGCCGCGCGTTCCCGTAAAAAGATACGCGTGACCGAGCCTGTCGTTCTCTATCTGATTGACCAGCGTTTTTACTATATGCTCCTGCCCGATAAGCTTATCGAAGGTATCGGGGCGGTATCTTCTGTACAGCGCAAGATAAGACATTTTCTCTCCTTTATTTTTATGCGGCTACCGCTTTTATGTTTTGCGGTCTTTTGTTCTTTCGGTTTTTCGGGTTTAAGGCTTACGGCTTTTTTGATTTAAAATTTTTCGCGCCCGTTTTAACCTCTTCAACCTCTCTTTTTCAAGCTCTACTCTTCCGTCTCTACGGCTTCGGTCGCGCTTAAAATCTTTTTTCTTATTCTCTGCACGGCGTTATCCACGGACTTCACGCTCTTATTCGTTTTTTCGGCAATCTCCCTGTAAGAATAGCCCGCGAGATAGAGGTTCAGAATTTTATATTCAAGCTCGCTCAGGCTTTCCTTTATGCGGGCTTTAAGCTCTTTTTCGGCCTCGTCGTTTATATATTTTTCTTCGGGATCGAAGCTGTCGTCAGATAAAAAAGCGTTCTTATCCTCGTCGTCGCCGTCTTCCGAAGAAAGGGAGATATAGTTGTAAAGGGGCTTGTTTTTCAGCCTGCCGGACTTTTTCACCGCCGAAAGTATGGTGGTTTTTATACATTTATAGGCGTAATTTTTAAAGCTCGACTTTCCGTTATAGGTGGAAATCGCCTTGAAAACGCCTATCATTCCCTCCTGCAAAAGGTCGTCCGTATCTCCGCCGGACAGAAAATAGGCGCGCGCAACCGAATTTACGGTGTGCTTATATCGCATTAAAAGTACGCCGAGGGCTTCTTCGTTTTCCTTGCCGTTTTTGCACGCCGCAAGAAGCTCTTCGTCGCTAATCGCCGAGTAGTCCATATTTCCTCTTTTGCGCCTTTTCGTTTTTCGGGAAATTTCGCTTTTCCCGCTTGTTTTTCGGGAATCGCGCGCCCGTTTATTACTTCGGAACTCGCGCCCGCTTATTTTCCGCTTCTTTGTCTTACGGCTTCGTAAACCGCGACGCCGCACGCAACCGAAGCGTTAAGCGAATTGACCTTACCGAACATAGGAATGGATAAAACGCCGTCGCATTTTTCCTTGGTAAGTCTTTTAACGCCGCTGTCCTCTCCGCCGATAACGAGCGCAAGCTTGCCCGTAAGGTTAGATTTATAAAGGTTTTCGCCGCCCGTTTCCGCGCAGTATATCCAGTAGCCCGCGTCTTTAAGCTCGTCTATGGCGTTGTTTATATTAGTCACGCGCGCTACCTTGAAATGATTTAACGCGCCCGCAGAAATGCGCATAACGGTGTCGTTTACCGACGCGCTTCTGTCCTTCGAGATAACCAGCCCGTCCACGCCCGCACATTCGCAAACCCTTATGATGCTGCCGAGATTATGCGGATCTAAAATCTCGTTCAGGATAACGATAAAGCCGTCCTTATCCGCCGCGCCTTCTATAAGCTCCGAAAGGTCGAAATACTTATAATCCGAGGTATAAGCGATAAAGCCCTGACTTCTTTTGCTTTCGCTTTCCTTATCTATAACGTATTTATCCACGAGAGAGACCTTGACCTTATGCGAACGCATAACGTTGATAAGGCGTTTGCTCGCCTCGTCTTTAAGGTCCTTCTGCACGAGTACCTTGTCTATTTCCTTATCCGTTTTGAGAAGCTCGTAAACGGCGTTTCTTCCTTCTACTTTCATTTTTATATATTCCTTTTAATCGGTTTTTCCTTCGTTAAGAAGCTTATCGAGCCTTTCCGTTTCGCCCGTGACGTACAGGTAGCCGAGGAGTGCCTCGAAGCCCGTGGAAACGTTGTATTCCGAAACGCTCGCACTCTTCGCCCTCGTAGTCTTTTTGGCGTTTCTGCCGCGCTTAAAAACCCCGAGTTCTTCTTCGGTAAGAAGCGGCTCTATCCTTTTGAAAAATGCCGCCTGCGCCGTCGCCCGAACCTCCGCGGTCGCCAGCTTATTCAGCTCACCCGCCTTTTTGTCCGAGGTAAAGGTCAGCCGTTCCCTGACGAAAAGAGAATACACCGCGTCCCCTACGAACGCGAGAACGACGGGGCTTACGTTTATCGCCCTGTTTTTATCCATTTTTTCGCCGAGATGAAACAAACCTTTTCTCCTTTGTCCCGCTTTTCCGCATTTCCGCTTTTCGCGGCGGTTTATCGCGAGCCGTTTTGACCGCGTAACGCGTTTTCGGGCTTTTCGGACTTATTTTACAGACTTTTCCGCGCGCCCGCAAAACGATAAACTCTTTATAGATAAGTATACAATATTTGCGCCGAAAAAACAAATAAAAACCGAACGAATTATCGCGGGCAAAAAATTTTCTGCTTTTACCGCAAATATCCGTTCGGCAAATTTCTTTATTCTTTTTATTTATGCGGCAAAGAGGGGCGTAAAGCGCGCTCGATAAAAGCTCGCCCGCAGTCCGCGCCGCATACTTCTCCCAGCCAGCCCGCACCGCAGTCGGTACGTCTCGCGGTTTCTCCCCGCCAAGCCTTCGACGCCAGCGCCGCGGTCGGCGCGTTTAGTGCCGCGGTCATACCCCGAGCTTTTCGAGTATCGGCTTTATATCCTTTATCGGAAGCCCCATAACGTTCTCGAACTCGCCAGAATAGCTTTCCACGATGGGAAAGCCGTCCTGAATACCGTACGCGCCCGCCTTGTCCATAGGCTTTCCGCTTGCGACGTATTCTTTTATCAGTTTTTCGGTCAGCGCGTTGAATTTCACGCCCGAAACGCTTTTATCCGAAATTTCGCCGCCGCAATAGCGAAGCGAATACCCCGTCACCACCTCGTGCGTTCTTGCGGAAAGGTAGCGGAGCATTTCTTCCGCCTCCTTTTCGTTCTTCGGCTTTCCTAAAATTTTGCCGTCGATAAACACCACGGTGTCCGCGCCGAGAACGACGCATTCCCGTTTTTCGCTCTCCGTAAGCTTATCGAAAACGTCTTTCGCTTTGCCTCGGGCATTTTCCACCGCGGTCGCGGCGGGATCGCCCTTTTCCTCTACTTCCGAAAAGTCAGAGACTATCACCTTGAAATCGTAGCCCGCGTTTTTCAGTATTTCGCGCCGACGGGGCGAATTGCTTGCAAGTATAAGCTTCATATTTCTTCCTCTTCTTTCGTAAGCTCCGCAACGTCGCCGAACGCAACCCGCGTTTTTACTACCTTTATATATCCGTACGCCTCGTTTTTTTCGGTAAGCTTGCCGCTCGTCGTAACGTATCTTTCGCCGTCGTAATATCTTACCGTAACTACGTCGCCCTTTTTAAGTCCGCGCATCACCGCGGAAAGGTTCTCCGCGCGCTCTTCCGAAAGTTCTTCTTTTTCGCAGGGCGGGCTTTCCTTTTCTTTTACCATTTTTTCGTACCCGCGAAGCGCGGCGAACGCGCCGAACTGCTTCGCCCGCTCCGAAACGGGCATTTTTTCGCGTTTTATGCTATTCACCGCCGTTATGCCCTCCTATCATTCTGTTTCTTTCCCGCCCCGTAGCTTTCGGCTCGAAGCTCGTGCCTTTAAGAATGGCGTTCTTGCCGAATTTCTGCTTTATATCTATCACCGTTTTCTGCATAACGTTTTCTTTTTCGTCATTTTCTGGGGTGGAGAAGAAGTCGTACACGGTGTATTCGTTCGGAATGAGATTATTAAGCCCTACCGTGATTTTGCGGATTTTTCGGTTTATCGGAACGAATTTATCGTACAGCTCGGTAAATTTTTCCATAATCTTTTTATAAGACGAGGTGTATTCCGCAAGCTTTGCCGAGCCGCCCGCAGATTTTGCCGTTTTATCCGCAAAACCGACGTAAAAGGAAACCGAATTAGTTAAAAGCTCCTTTTCGGTTATTTCGAGAACCTGTCCGTAAACCATTTCTTTCAGCACGGTATAGCCGTCCGCTCTTTCGTAGTCCGAAAAAAGTATCTGACTGTTCGACACCGAAGCCGATTTCGCCTTATAAGCCTTTATATCCGCTATGGTACACGGTTCTATTCCGTTCGCGTGGTCTATAAGAAGCTCCGCGTTCACGCCGAATTCCTTATACAACAGTTCTTCGTTGCAATGCGCCACGCCGTACAGGTCGTATATGCCGTAAGAAGCGAGCCTTGCGGCTATCCCCGCGCCCACATTCCATACGTCCGTTATCGGGCGGTGACGCCAGATGGTCTTTTTAAAAAGCTCTTCGTCGAGATAGCCCGTGAAATCGTCCGAATGTTTTGCGGTTATATCGAGCGCGACCTTTGCGAGAAAAAGGTTAGTGCCTATTCCCGAAGCGGCGCGTATGCCCGTTTGTCTGTACACCGCGTCTCGGAGCGTTTTAGAAAGCTCCTCGGGCGTTTTTCCGTACATTTTCAGATAGTCGGTAAAATCGAAAAAACACTCGTCAACCGAGTAAACGTGAATATCCTCGGGCGCGATATATTTGAGGTAAATCGAATAAATTTCCGCCGATTTCTGCATATAAAGCTTCATTCGCGGCTTTGCGATGATATACTTTATGTTTTTCGGAATTTCGTACAGTCTGCAACGGTTTTTAACGCCGAGCTTTTTCATCGCGGGGGTTACGGCAAGACAGATAGTGCCGTCGTTCCTTTCGGGATCGGCGACGACCAGATTCGTCGTAAACGGATCCAAGCCTCTGTCCGCGCACTCCGCGGAGGCGAAAAAGCTTTTAAGATCTATACAGGCGAATATCTTGTCCATACCGTATGCGGAAAAAAGGCGGCGAAAAAGCCGTCTTTTCCCGAAATCTCCGTTAAAATTTTATTTCTCTATCTGCACCGCGTCGTAGCCGGCTTCCGTTATCGCCGCGATAACCTTCGCGGAGTCGGGTTCGCCTTTAATTTCCACTATCTTCTTTTTAAGGTTCACCTTAACCTTTTTAACGCCTTCGACGGATTCCGCCGCCGCAGTCACCTTTGCTTCGCAATGCTTGCACATCATACCTTCTACTTTGAATTTCATATCTGCTCCCGTTTCGGCGTTTTCCGCCGCTTTTTTATATTTTCTTATTCTTAACGCGTTCAGTACCACGAACAAAGAGCTTACGCTCATACACGCCGAAGAAATCATCGGCGAAAAATCGAAGCCGAGCGGCGCGAACGCTCCCGCCGCTACGGGGATAAACAGAACGTTATAAAAGAACGCCCAGAAAAGGTTGCCTTTTATAATGCCGTTCGCCTTTTTGCCCAGCCGTATCGCGTCCGTAAGCGACAAAACGTTGCCGCTTGCAAGCACCGCGTCCGAGCTTTCTATCGCAATATCCGTTCCCGTACCTATCGCAACCCCTACGTCCGCCGTGGCAAGCGCGGGGCTATCGTTTATTCCGTCGCCAACGAACGCCGTTTTATAGCCCGCGTCGTTATACTCTTTAACCGCGTCCGCCTTGCCTTCGGGAAGAACGGAAGCGCGGTATTCGGATATACTCGTTTTTTCCGCGATAAGCTTTGCCGCGCGCTCGTTGTCGCCCGTTATCATAACGGTCTTTATGCCGTCCGCGTTCAAAAGCTTTATCGCTTCTTTACTGCCGTCTTTAAGCTCGTCGAACAGCGCGAGAACGGCGAGAACCTTATTCTCCGAGGATAAGGCTATCACGGTTTTTCCGTCGTATCTTGCCGCATCTTCCGCCGCGAGAGGAACGAAATTGCCGAGCGAATACTCTTTTCCGCCGACCTTGCCTTTAACGCCCTTACCCACGACGTACTCGAAGTTCTCTATCTCCGCATTGCCCTCCCCCGCAAAAGCTATCACGGCTTCCGCAAGCGGGTGGTTGGAATTTCTTTCGAGCGAAGAAATTATATTTTTAATCTCCTCGTCGGACTTATCCGAAAGGTTTTCAAAATCGGTCACTTTGGGCTTACCCTCGGTGAGCGTTGCGGTTTTATCTAAAAGCACGCAGTTCACTTCCGCGATTTTCTGTATCGCTTCCGCGTTTTTGAAAAGCACCCCGACCGAAGCGGCTTTGCCCGTCACCGCCATAATCGCCACGGGGGTTGCAAGCCCCAGCGCGCACGGACAAGAAATTACGAGAACGCTTATCGCGTGGCGGAACGCGGGATAGGCTTCCTTCGTCGCGACGATCCATATAACGAAGGTGATTATCGCAAGCAGGGTTACTATCGGCACGAATACCGCCGAAATTTTATCGGCGATCTTCTGCACGGGGGCTTTACTCGTCCCCGCGTTTTTCACTATTTCTATAATGCTCGAAAACAGCGTGTCTTTGCCGACCTTTTCCGCTTTTACCTTTAAGTATCCGCTGCGGACTATACTGCCCGAAACGACTTTGCCGCCGACGGTTGTTTCTTCGGGCAGGCTTTCGCCCGTTATCGCAGACTTATCGACCGCGGCAAGCCCTTCCGTAACGCTTCCGTCTATCGGCGCGTAGTCGCCAGCTTTCAGAAGAACTATTTCGCCCTTCTCTATTTCGCCTACGAGTACCTGCGTTTCCTTGCCGTCTCTTATGACGGTGGCGATTTTAGGTATCATCGTGGAAAGCTTTTCAATTTCGCTGCCCGTTTTCTTTTTGGAAATTTCTTCCAGCCACTTGCCGAGCGTGACCAAGGTCATCACCATTGCGGAAGCCTCGAAGAACGGGTGCGCGTCGTGCGCCTTCCCCTCGAACACCATAACCGTCAGCGCGACGCTGTATAAATACGCCGCCACCGAGCCGAGCGTTACGAGCGCATCCATATTAGGCGAGCCGTTCAGTATCGACCGCACTCCGCTCGTGTAGAACTTGAAGTTTATCACGATTATAGCGAGCGCGAGAACCGCCTGAATTATAAAGTTTATTTTATGCTCGGGTACGGGCAGATTTACCATTCCGCCCATAGCGAAGTACATTAACGGAAGCAGGAACGCAAGCGATATTAAAAAGCGTTTTTTAAGCTTTTTAACGGTGTCGTCCTCTTTTGCCTCGCCGTATTCGCCCGCGGTGTAGCCGAGCTTTTCCACCGCGCCGATAATCGCCGCGTCGGAGGTAACGCTTTCGTCAAAGGTAACGTCCATAGACTTACCCATAAGCGAGACCGAAACCGAGGCTACGCCGTTCAATTTTTTCACGGCTTTTTCAATGCCCGCGGAACACGCCGAACAGGTCATTCCGCCGACCGAATATTTTTTGTCCGTCATAGTATCACCTATTTAGTATTTTAACACATATTGTTCCCGTTTACAAGAAAAAATTTCCGCAAGGATAGTTCCTGCGGAAATTTTTCGCTTTACTTTTGTTCGGGTTTTGATTTTTTCTGATTACAGCACCCGCAGCAAGACGAGCAATCGCACCCGCACGAGCTTTTACCTTTTTTCTTTCTTACCACAGCGGCTATTATCGTTCCGATAACTATCGCCGCCGCGGCTATACCAATAACCCATTCCATAAGTTTTTACTCCATATTCTCTCTGAATTTTTTATTGCGGAAATATATCCAGCAAAGTACGCCCGCAAGAGCCGCAACCCAGATGAATGCAGTCCACCACCAGCTGCCGATAGTGTATACCGCCGCGCCTACTATGTAAGAAGCAACGAGCCAGAAGAGAAGCGTCCAGTGATATCTCGACTTGTTCTGAATTTCGGATTTAGCAGTCGCAACCGCCGCGAAGCACGGGATAGTCGTCATATTGAAGGCTATGTACGCAAGGAGCGCGGGGTTAGTAGCTTTTGCAACGATTATCATCGCACGAACCGAACCGATACCGTCTTCCGCACCGATAACGAGGTTTTCGAGGGTAGCAAGCTGATCTGCGCTGAGAAGTCCCGCATATTCGCCGCCGTCCGCAAACTTACCCGCGGCAACCATTTTCAGTATGCACGCGCCGATAGTAGCGAACATTGCGATAACGTTTTCTTTCGCGATAAGACCTGCGATGATACCGACGACGAACACCCAACCGAATACGCCGAGCTGGCTGCCGAAGCCGAGCGGGGTGAATATAGGCTGAACGAGCGAAGCGAGGTTCGCAAGGATACTCTGGTTAATGTCTTCGTCCGCAAGGAGATTCCAAGTGAACGAGAAGTGAGTGAGTACCCAGATAACGATCGTGGAAGCAAGGATGATGGTGAACGCTTTCTTTACGAAGTGTTTTACCTTATCCCAAAGGTGAATCATAAGATTCTTGAACTGCGGCGCGTGGTACGCGGGAAGCTCCATTATGAACGGAGGCGTTTCACCCTTTAAGGTAGTGCCTCTCATTATGATTACCGAAAGAATTGCCGCAACTATACCGAGCAGGTACATACCGTAGGTAATGAGGTCTGCGTTGGTACTCGTTCCCCATACTATCGCGCCCGCAACAGCGGTAAGGATAGGCAGCTTCGCGCCGCAGGAGAAGAACGGAATTACTCTGACCGTAGCGGTTCGTTCTTTATCGTCCGCCAGCGTTCTCGTGTTAATCATTGCCGGAACGGAGCAACCGAAGCCCATTATCATAGGCATAAACGCTCTGCCGGAAAGACCGAATTTTCTGAACATTCTGTCGAGAATGAACGCGATACGAGCCATATATCCGGAGTCTTCCAGAATCGAGAAGAACAAGAACAGTACGAGTATCGGGGGCAGGAAGGAAAGCACTGCCGCAAGACCTTCTATAACGCCGCTGTTGATAAAGCCTTTCGCCCAGTCGGCCATCTGACTGCCGTCAACCGCGCCCGTTATCCAGCCGGTAATTTCGCCGACTATCATATCGTTCCAGATGTTGTTTACTATAACGCCCGGCGAGAATACCGTGCCGTCGTAGAAGCAGGCAAGCCATCTCGCGCCGTAGGTAAGTACGGGAATCTTGCTGCCGAGACGTCCGTCTTCGTCAGCAACGTATTCTTCTTCCTCGTAGGTATAAGTTCCGTCGCCGTTATCGACAACGCCTTCGGAAGAAGTGGTAACGTATTTGCCGTTTTCGTCAGCGACGTATTCGAG
>CAVBZJ010000046.1:2831-12950 GCA_963599785.1 Anaerovoracaceae bacterium | reverse complement strand
CTTTGCCCCTTATTCTTTAAGGGGCAGACGGCAAGCTGCCTGTGCTTTTCCCTTTGCACAGTTACAAACTGTATGCACCCCGTAGGACGAGGTAACTTCTCATACCACCGTAGGGCGGGGGCTTGTCTCCCGCCGTTCCGAAAATTCTTTAAGCGCAAACTTTTGTTCTTTCATTCTGAGACTTGCTTCTTGCTCTTGCTTACGAAGAATCTTGAAAGATGCTTTCGCGTAGAGATTCTTCGTACGCCCGTCAGGGGGGATAGGCTCAGAATGACACATTATATTTTTTTATTTTCTTTTTTGCGAGAGGGGAAGAACTGTTTTCCTAATCCGTTCTTCCCCTCTCCCGCTCTCCCTAATATGAAAACTCCTCAATACCCCCCGCGTTACTTATCGCGCATACCTCACGCTAACTTTGCCCCTTATTCTTTAAGGGGCAGACGGCAAGCTGCCTGTGCTTTTCCCTTTACACAGTTACAAACTGTATGCTGTCGTAGTAATTGTACACACACCGTAGGGCGGGGGCTTGCTCCCGCCGACAAAAATTCTTTAAGCACAAACTTTTGTTCTGTCATTCTGAGACTTGCTTCTTGCTCTTGCTTACGAAGAATCTTTGCACACAAGTAGCTTTCAAGATTCTTCGCGCGAGCGTATCTGTATATCTTCCGTAAGACGAAAAAATGCTTTCGTCGCTTTAATCGAAAACGATTTCCGCCGTTTTTTTATTTCGCAATCCTTTTCTTTTCCTTCTTTATCCCGAGCTTCAACTTTACCGTCTCTACCGAAACAAGCCCGAAGCAGAGGTCGAGAACTAAAAGAAACAACGTGCTTCCCGCGGCGCATATTAAAAACGTGAAAAACGTTCCGAAAATCGGCAGCAGAAGCTTTTCGAGCAGTACCCCGAACACGCACGCGGGTACGACGAGCGCGGCGCACAAAAGCAGATATTTACAGTACCTCGGCTTTTCGGGGCAGGTTTTATTCAGCAGCACGAAGTTCAGTACGGTGGTCAGAACGTACACGAACGAAAACCCGATAAGCAGCGCGTACACTCCGAAATACTTAGGCAAAAACCATATGGAAAGCACCATAAGCACCCCCGAACCCGCCGTAAACGAAAGCACCAGACCTTCCTTTCCCATAGAATTGAGTATACTGTTCGTAAGCGAGGATACCGACATAAAAAACATCAGAAACGCCGATGCCGTAAGGTATTTGCCGCAGTCCGCGTTGCCGAAAACTATCATTCCTATTTCTTCGCCGCACACGAAAAACGCGGGAATAAACAGCGACGACAAAAGCGCGGTGAATTTTACCGCCTTTTCCACGTCGTTTTTAAGATAAAAATTCTGCTTTTTATAAAAGCTTTCGGAAATTTCGGGAACGAGTACCAAGGTGAACGAGCCGATAAGCGTTGTCGGCACGAATAAAAGCGGCAACGCCTGACCTACCGCCGCGCCGTATAAGCTCATCGCCTGCGACTCCGAAAACCCCGCCGCTACGAGCCTTAACGGGAACACTACCGAAACGACGGAAGCCCCCAAAGCGTTCACCGTGCGCATCGCGGTGACGGGAGCCGCCGAAGCTATCAGCGGCTTTAATTCCGAACGCGGGTTCGCGAGCCTGTTTCTCCGCGCAAAAAACGTTATCGTGGCAAGAGTAAAGGAGAAAACGTACGAAATAAACACCGCAAGCCCCGCCGCGTACGCGCCTTCCGCCGCGCCCGTAGTGCGGCTTATAAGGATAATCCCCGCGATAATCATACAAATTTCTTCCAAAAGCTCTATAACGCTGTACGGAAGAAAGTCTTTGTTGCCCCAGAACACCCCGCGAAGCACCGAGTATAAAGACGTGAACAAAAGCCCGAAAATTATCACCTTAAAGACGGGAATACACCGCTCGTCCGCAAAAAGAAAGGAAAATTTTCCGCACGCGAAGTAAAAGACGAGGCAGACGGGGAGGGCTATTAAAAGAGTGAAGGCAAGTCCCGAAGAAATTACGCGGAAAACCTTTTCGCGCGCGCCCTCCGAACGGTATTTCGTCATAAGTCTCGAAACGGTTATGGGCGTACCCGAGCAGGTTACGGTTAAAAGAAAGGCAAAGACGGACAGCGCGACCTGATAAAGCCCCACGCCTTCCGCGCCGATAGAACGGGAAAGGTATATTCTGTATAAAAACCCCAAAAATTTTTCGCAAACCGAAAACACGGTCACGATTGCCACGGTTTTGAAAAATCGTTTCATCGGAAAGAAGCCGCCTTTTTACCTTTTATAAAAGTATTCTATTCGCTTCGCGATTTAAATATAATAAGGGTATGAAAAAGATTTTATATCGCGCGGGAGAGGGCGACACCGCGCTTAAAATTTCCGCGCGCTTCGGCGTTTCGGTAACGCGGCTTATCAGAGACAACAACCTTACCGAGGAAATAGAGGCGGGCGACGTTCTCGTAGTGGAAAAAACGGGGAAGAGCTATACCGTAAAGCTCGGCGAAAATTATCGCTCGGTTGCCGAAAAATTCGGGCTTTCGGAGCGCGAGCTTGCCGCCAAAAACGGCGATCCGCCGTACCTGTTTTACGGGCAAAAAATAAACGTGTGATTTTTATGCGGTAATTTTCGGCGAAAGCGTTGACCGCAAGGCTTTTTTCGTAGTACAATGTTTGCGGAGGTAATTATTATGACTAAAAACGAAGCGATTAAAATTGCGAAAGAAGAAACCGAAAAGCTGATTGCGGCGGGTTCGGTGTGCAAGGAAGCGAAAGCGGCGGCGGAAAAGTGGCTTTTATCGCTCGGAACGGAGAACGAAAAATCGGAAACCGCAAGCTATATAAAAGAACTCGAAGAGGATTTGGAAACGGTGGACGAGCTTCTGGAATTCGTCAATTCGCCGCTCTGCGCAAAGCTTTTCGGGGATAAAGCGGCGGGCTTTAAGGCGCACGCGGAAGAGCTTAAAAGAAGCGGCGCGAAGTATTGCGATTGCCCCGCCTGCACGGCTTGCGCGAATATCCTCGCGTTAAAAGAAGATTTATTGAAATAGATTTTATCCGCGCAGGGCGGAAAGTGAATAAATAATCGCGCAAGCGGCACACTGTCTTTATGGAAAATAACGTTCGTAAAGGTTTTTTTGCCGCATTAAAGGAAAAACGCGTAACCACCGTATCGGCGGCGTGGGTGTTCTATTTTCTCACCGCGCTTCTTCCCGTGGCGTTTCTTTTAATAGCCGCGTTCGCGGTGTTCGGCGTGGATATTGCGGATAAGGCGGTAGGCTATCTGCCCGAAGAATTCCGCACGGCGGGGGAAACGGTACTCGGCGTTGCCAAAAACGCGTCGAAAGGCGCGACGGTCTTTTTCGTCGCGACCGTTTTGTTTTCGGGTTCGGCTCTCCTTAATCAGATGAGCAAGGACGGCGAATTTTTGTACGCGGAAAGCGGCGCGCGAAGAAAAAACGGAATAGTTCGCAGGTTATGGGCGATTTTCGCGCTGTGCGTGCTGTTTTTCGTCTTTCTCGGCGCGGCGTTCGCGGTGGCGTTCAAGGATATGATTTTTCCCGCTTCCGACTTTGCGGGGCAAAGTCTTTCCATACTTTCGCTCGCCTTTTCGGGTATAGTGGCGGCGGCGTACGTCATCATAATTCTGTTGAACAAATTCATCGCGCCCGTAAAGCTGGGGTTTTCCGCGCTTGCGTTCGGCAGCTTTATCGCGTTGTTCGCGATAGTTTCGGGAACGATAGGCTTTACGATATATTTAAGGTTTTTCAATTCCTACAACGCCTTTTACGGAAGCCTTGCCGCGGTAATCATATTCATTTTATGGGCATACATCGCTATGACGGGGCTGTATTTCGGCGCGTTTATATGTATGCGCACATATGAGAGGCAAAAGCTCGCTTTTTCGGGCGGTGCGCGCGGGAAAACGGGCGTAAAAGCCGATGAAAACGGCGACGGCGGGAAAGGCGTGAAAGTCGCGGCGGCGACCGCCGAAAAAGAGAAAACCGAGAAAAACAAGCATACTCGCGCAAAGCGGGAAAGGACGGCGGGACGAGAGAAAATCGCGACGGAAAGGTCCGGAACGCCCGAAAGCCCGTTAAAGCAAGCGCGTAAAAGAAGAAAAAAGGCAGGTCTTGCGACTTCCTGAAAAAATAAAAAGGGAAAAACTCAAAGGAGTAATAAAGATGCTCGAAATTAAAAATTTTACCAAAAAATACGGCAATTTCGTCGCCGTGGACAACCTTTCGCTGACCGTGGAGAACGGCGAAATTTACGGCTTTATCGGTCATAACGGCGCGGGAAAATCCACCACGATAAAGGCTGTGGTCGGAGCTTCGGATTTCAGCGAGGGAGAAATCCGAGTGGACGGAATTTCTGTTAAAAACGATCCGCTCGGGGCGAAAAGCGTTATCGCTTACGTTCCCGATAACCCCGATATTTACGATCACCTGACGGGTATACAATATCTCAATTTCGTGTGCGACGTGTTTAAGGTCGGCAAAGAGGAGAGGAACGAAAGAATAAAAAGATACGCCGCGGAGTTCGATCTGACCGCAAACCTCGGCGACCTTATCGGTTCTTATTCGCACGGAATGAAGCAAAAGCTCGTCATAATTTCCGCGCTCGTACATAACCCAAAGCTCCTCGTTCTGGACGAGCCGTTCGTAGGTCTCGATCCCATAGCTTCGCATAAGCTGAAAGAGATTATGCGCGGCGTGTGCGAGGCGGGCGGCGCGATATTCTTTTCCACTCACGTTTTAGAGGTCGCCGAAAAGCTGTGCGACAGAGTCGGCATCATAAAGAAAGGCAGGCTCGTTGCGGAAGGCACGATGAAGGAAATCGTCGGCGACAAGAGCTTGGAGAGTATCTTCCTCGAAATAGAGGGCGAAAACGGCTCTGCGGGTTCGGCTTCTTACGGCTCTTCGGGCGCATTTTCCGCGTCGGGCGCGGCTTTCGGCGCGGCAAATCACGAAGCGGGCGCGGCGGCTTCTTCGCATAGCGAAAGCGCGGACTTCTTTGACGACGATAAAACGGATAACGCCGATAAAACGCGCGAGGATTAAAAAATGAAAAACTTTTTTAACCTCGTAAAGATAAATTTCATAGGAATGTTCCGCGGCGGAAAGCGCGGCAAAAAAGCCGCGAAAACAAGCGGCGCGGCGTTTCTCGGATACGCGTTGTTTCTTGCCGCGTGCATAGGCTTTTGCGGTTATTACTATTCGCGGCTGTTCGGCGAGGGGCTTGCGGCGGAAGGAAAGCTCGTCGTGCTGCTTCCTTATATGACGGCTCTTTCCGCGATAGCTTCGTTTATGTTCTCGTTCTTTTCGACGGGTACGGTTTTATACGGCTATAAAGACTACGATATGCTGTCCTCGATGCCGATAAAAAGCTCCGCGATAGTGCTTTCAAAGCTTTGCTATATGTACCTTGCGGACGTGGCGTTCACGTTGCTGTTCGTAATACCCGCCGCGGCGAATTACGCGGCTTTCGGCGGCGTTTTGGACGGCGCGGCAATTTTTGCGATAATAATTTTCGCGATATTCGCGAGTATGATAACGCTTGCGATTTCGGTGATTATCGGAACGCTCGCTTCGGTCATCGGCTCGTTTTTCAGAAAGAAAAATATTATACAGACGATAGTTTTCGCGCTCGTGTTCGTGGGGATATTCGCGCTTTCGTTCGTTTCGGGTTTAGAAGAGGGCGAGGGAGGCACGTCGGCTCTCGAAAACGGCGTGATCGGAAAGCTGTACTTTTTAACGCCGCTCGCGATAAAGGCGATGACGGATATAAAATATTCGCTGATTTTCGCGGGGATAAACCTTGCTTCGCTGTTCGCGGTGATAGGGTTCGTGTGCCTGACCTATAAAAAGCTCAATACGATAATAACCGCAAAACGCACGAATAAAAAGTTCAGACTCGGCAATTATAAAGGAAAAAGCACTTTTGCCGCGCTTCTCTCGCGGGAAAGAAGCAAGTTCTTTTCCTGCCCTATGTACGTTATAAACTGCCTGATGGGCGCGATTATTTCGATAGTCGTGGCGATAGGCTTTGTGGTCGTCATACGGATTCTGGCGGAAGAAGCTCCCGAGATAGTTGCGGCGAGCGCGACTTTTACGGCGTTTGCGCCCGCGATATTCGCGTTTTCGTACGTTCTTGCGCCCTCGACCTCGTGTTCGATTTCCTTGGAGGGCAACTCTTTCTGGGTGATAAGAACGATGCCCGTAAGGCTTAAAACGCTGTTCAATGCGAAAATGCTGCTCTGCTTTATAATTTTTGCGATTTCGGCGGTCGTTTCCTCGCTCGTTATAGGGATAGGGCTTTCTTACGAAATAGTCGATATACTTTTATTGCTCCTTAACGGGTTGAGTATCACGGCGTTTGCTTCGGCGAGCGGGCTTCTGGTGAATATTCTGCTCCCGAAAATGAACTGGGATAACGAAAATCAGGTGGCGAAGCAATCGGCTTCCGTGTTCGTGATGATGATAGAGGCTTTCGCTTTGGCGGGGTTATACGCCTTCGTCGCGGCAAAAATTCTCCAAGCGGGCTTTTCCGTGCGGCTGTTTCTGCTGATTACCGCGGCTTTCGCGCTGATACTCGCGATAGCGAGCTATATGATTATAACCGAAAATGGAGAAAAGCTTCTGCTAAAAAAGATAGATAAATAGAAGGTAAAAAGGCGGCGGCTGAAAATCATAAGGTTTTTCAGCCGCCGCATAAAAAATTATGCGGACAAAGAACAAGAAAAAACTTATCGTAAACGTTTGTATAACGCTGGCGACCTTCGCGCTCGCCGCGTTTTATCTTACGCGCAGTAATATCGTCACCGCAGAGGCTCTCAAAAAGGTCGGCTTCGGCGACTGTTTTCTCGTTCTTTGTTTTTTCCTCTTTTCGCTTCTTCTTTACGCCGCGACCGATTTTTTCGTTTACCGCACCGTTTCGGATAAAATGCCGTACCGAAAATGCGTTATGAACACCCTCGCGGGCAACCTCGGCTCTAACGTCACGCCCTTAAAAAGCGGGCATTTCCCGATCATGGCGTATTACAAATGTCTTACGGGCATCGGCGCGGAGGAATCGGTTACGGGGCTTATAAAGTGTCAGATTATATACAGCACCACTTCTACCGCCGTATATTTCGTTCTTGCCGTCACCCTTCTTTGTACGGGAACTTCTTTCACCGTGGAAGAAACGACTATAAAAACGTGGGCGGTTATAGCGATAGGCTTTTCCTTTCACGCGGTCGTTCTCGGCGCGATACTTTTGTTGTCGTTCAATAAAAGGTTGCAGGAATTTTGCCTTAAATTATGGTCGAAAATACTGTATAAATTCAAAAAAATTCAGGACAGGGCGGAGTATACCCGTCAGAAAGCCGAGTGGTTTGCGCGTTACAGAAAAGAAACGCTCGCGATATATAAAAGCTTTTACCGCTATATTCCCGCCGTGCTGTGCTACGGCGCGTTTATGCTCGCGTTCGGGAGCGTTCAGTATTTTTCTTACCTCGTTTTCTCGGGCGAAGCCTTTTCCTTTGACAAAGCGTTCGTGTTTTACACCTTAAACATCGCCGCCGCGTATATTACTAACGTGATACCCGTGCCGGGCGGGGTGGGTACGGCGGAAGTTACCTTTTCGCTCGTATACTCCTTCGTGCTTGATAATCCCGCGCTCGGCTCCGTTCTCGTTCTGTGGCGCGCGGGTTCTTATTACCTTCCCACTCTTTTAGAAGCCGTCGTCGTTCCGTTCGCGCTTTTTGCCAAAAGAAAATCGGTCGGAGTCGTTCCGACCGAAAATTCACAAAACGATAAGTCCGAACCGAACGAACTAAAATAAATCGACCTCTTTTTCAAACTTATCGAAGAGGTTATAGCGTTCGGGGTGGGTGAGCGCGGTGTAAATCATTTCGCGCACGTTAGGCACGGTTTTGGAAATTTCCCGCGCCGCGTCCTTAACGAACTGCCGCTTGGTAACGTCGTTCGCGGGGCAACAGCTTTTCGTTACGGGCAGGTCTTTTGAATAGGAAATTATATCCGCTTCGCGAAGCATAATCATCGGGCGGATAAGGGTTATCCCCGTGCGGTCGAGATAGCTTTTCGGCGCGAAGGTGGAAAGCCTTCCCTCGTAAAAAAGCGAGAGAAGAAAGGTATCTATAAGGTCGTCCGAATGATGCCCCAAAGCCGCCTTGTTGCAGCCCTCGCGCTTCGCCGCGTCGTACAGCGCGCCTTTACGCATTTTGGAGCATAAAGCGCACGGACTTTTTTCCTTTCTCACGTTAAAAACGACCTCCGCGATGTCCGTTTCTTCCACGATATAGGGAACGCCGTAGCCGTCCGCAAGCTCTTTTATCCGCGAGAAATCGCCGCGCTTGCCGTTAAAGCCGAGGTCTACCGAAATGCCGATAAGCTCGAACGGCTCGGGAGAAAAACGGCGGTATTCGGCAAGGAGCTTAAAAAGCGTTATGCTGTCTTTTCCGCCCGAAATGCCTACGGCGATTTTGTCGCCCGCCTTAATCATTTTGTATTTTTCCACGCCCTTGCGAAGGACCGATAACATTTTCTGAGTAGTCATAAAATACCCTTTAATTTTACGGTTTATTCGGTTGATTTTTTTTACCGTTTACATTATACTGATATTTAGCGAAAAAATAAAGCAAACGGAAGGCATTATGGTAGAATTTTTACGGAACGCGATAGGAAACGACGTCTGGGCGACGCTTATAATGTCGTTCGTGCCGCTCATAGAGCTTAAAGGCGGAATAGTTTTCGCGCGGGGCGCGGGCTTCGGCTTTTTAGAGGCTCTCGGACTTTCGTACGCGGGTTCGACGCTCGTGTTCATACCCATTTTCTTTTTGCTTATACCCGTGCTGAAACTGTTGAAGAAAATAAAATTCGTAAACGGCTTCGCCTGCAAAATAGAAAATTACTTTGCGGATAAGGCGGCGGAAACCCTTAAAAAAGAAACCGAAAAAAAGAGAAAACGCGCGCGTTCGGAAACGTTTTATAAGGCGCTCGGCGTGTTTATCTTCGTTGCGATACCGCTCCCGATGACGGGCGTATGGACGGGTACGGCGATAGCGGTGTTTTTAGGACTTAAATTCAAAGAAGCGGTGCTTCCCGTCGCGGCGGGAAACCTCGTTGCGGGGCTTATAATTTCCGTTCTCGCGGAGTTCTGCCTTCGAGTGTGGGAGCTTAAAGCCCTCGACTATATTTTATACGCGCTTTTCGCGCTCGCGCTCATTCTTCTCGTATTCACTATCGTGAAGATTTCGCGTTCGGGCAAAAAAAGAGCGGCGACTTCCTCCGCAGGAAACGCCGCAGGAAACGCCGAGGGAAACGGCGCGAACGGTACGGAAAATTCTTCGGAAACCGCGGGGGAGAAAAAGGAGTAATAATAAAAAATGAGCTTTATTTCAAAGCTTTTCAGGATCAAAAAAGAACCTAAAAAAATTAAAATAGGATTAGCGCTCGGTTCAGGCGGGGCAAAAGGCTTCGCGGAGCTCGGGGCGATGCGCGCGTTCGAGGAAAACGATATTTATTTCGACTGCTTTGCGGGAACGAGTATCGGCAGTATTCTCGGCGCGTTTTTTGCAGACGGATATTCTTCCACCGATATTACGGAGCTGCTCCGCGGGGTGGATTTTAACGAAATAAAGAACCTGTTTATGATAAATATGAGTACCTCGGGGCTGTTCGGGGTGATAGACAGGTATATCGGCTCGCTTTCCTTCGAGGAGCTGAAAAAGCCGTTTAAGGCGGTCGCCACCAACGTGGAAACGGGCGAAGAAAAGGTTTTCGATTCGGGCAGCGTGGCAGAGGCTCTTTGCGCTTCTTCCGCAATGCCGCCGTTTTTTAAGCCCGTCGTTATCGGCGACGAGCGGTTCGTGGACGGCGCGTTCACTAATTCCGTTCCCGCAGACCTCGTGCGCGGTATGGGCGCGGACTACGTTATCGCGATAGACCTTAAAAATCACGAGGAAAAGAGCGGAATGATTTCAAAGCTTATCCCGACGTTCAAGGGGAGCGTGGAAAAGCCGTGGCAGAAGGGCTACGACTTTTCGGACGTGATGTTGAAGCCCGATCTGACGGGCTTCCGCGCGACTTCCTTTTACGCGGGCGACGAAATGTACGAGATAGGCTATCGC
>CAVBZJ010000046.1:0-2821 GCA_963599785.1 Anaerovoracaceae bacterium | reverse complement strand
ACGGTGGGCTTTACGGCGATAGTATTCGCCGTGGGGCTTGTGCTTTCGCTCGGCTGCGAGAGCTACGCCGAAGAACACAACGAAGAAAATGACGAAGATTCTCTGTCACGGGAGGCTTGCTCGGTTACGTTTATAGACGTGGGCGAGGGCGATTCGATTTACATAACCCTCCCGAACGGCAAAAATCTCCTGATAGACTCGGGAGAAAAGGACGAGGGAAATTTCCGCAAAATTTCGGAAACGATAAAGGCTTCGAGGAGAAACGACCTCGATTATCTCGTTCTCACTCACGCGGATTCCGACCATACGGGCGGCGCGGCGGATATTATCGCAAAATTCCCCGTGAAGAAGGCGTTTATTCCGCTCGTTCTGCGCGCCGAGCTGTTTACGGCGTTTGCGGCGGCAAAGACCGCGCTTGCAGATTGCGGAGCGGAAACGGAAATTTCTTCCGAATATAAAACGGTTAAGGGCGAAAACTTCTTTTTCACGTTTTTGTCGCCCGAAGCCGCGGGTATGAAAGGCGGCGCGTACGCCGATTTCAACGCGACGGCAACCCCGAGCGAAAAGGAAAGAAACGATATTTCCGCGGTGATTTATTTAGAGACTTTCGGCGTGCGGTTTCTGTTTACGGGCGACGCAGGCGAGAACGCGGAAAAGCGGATACTTTCGGACTACGCCGCGGGCGTTTATTCTCTGGCGGCGGGAAGAGAGGTGAGCCTTAATGAAATCGACTTTCTTAAAGTCGCGCATCACGGCTCTTCCGATTCGACCACGGCGGAATTTTTAAGGGTGTTGCGCCCGAAAAACGCCGTTATTTCCGTGGGCTTGAATTATTACGGGCATCCTTCCACCGAAACGCTGAAAAGAATTTCAGAAGCGAACGAGAATGCGGGTATTTTCCGCACCGACGTTTGCGGAAGTATCAGAGTTTCCGTTTTAAAAAGCGGAGCGTACAAGATTTTTACGGATATAAAATAACGAAAAAGGGGATAAAAATGTTCGATTTAGAGGAGCTTAAAAGGGAGTTTGCGGATTGTTCCTGCGGGAAGGCGCACGAGCTTACCATAAAAGAAATCGCCGCGGGGAGCGGAATCACCGTCGAAACGGGCGAGATATTGAAACGGAACGGGTTCGGGAAAAATTTGCTTCTCGTTGCGGACGAAAACACGATCGCCGCCGCTTCGGGCGTGACCGACGCGCTCAAAAATTTTAATCTTAAAACCAAAATTTACCGTGATTTGCGGGAAGCGACCGTCGGCGAGGTAGAGGCGATAAAGGGACTTTTGAAAGAGGTTGACGGGGTGATTTCGGTGGGAACGGGATCGCTTAACGATATATGCCGCAAAGCCGCCGCGGAGACGGACAAGCCGCTCTGCATTTTCGCCACCGCCGCGAGTATGGACGGCTTTGCTTCTTATAACGCGCCGCTCGTGAACGGAAATTTCAAGATAACCTACGCGGCGAAATCGCCCGAGGTCGTTATTGGCGATACCAAAATTCTTGCCGCCGCTCCCGCAGTGCTTAAAGGCGCGGGGTTCGGCGATATGGTGGGAAAATACGTCGGACTTATCGACTGGCAGGTTTCCTCGCTGATAACGGGCGAATATTATTGCGAAAGGGTGGCGGATTTAACGCGCAAGGCGACCGACCGTATTATGAGCTTATCGGACAGAGTTCTAGCAAGGGACGAGGAGAGCGCGGAAGCGGTTTTCGAGGCGCTACTATTGACGGGGATAGGTATGAGTTTTACCAAAACCTCCCGCCCCGCGAGCGGCACGGAGCATATACTTTCGCATTTCTGGGAATGTAAAAAGCTGCTTCGCGGCGAGCTTTCCGATTTTCACGGCAGAAAGGTCGGCGTCGCGACGCTTCTTATTATGGATTTATACGAAAAGCTTGCGGCAAAGAAAAGCGTTAAGGCGCACAGAGAGGTTACCGACTGGGACGAGGTGTACGCCGTTTACGGCGAGCTTGCGGACGAGGTGAGGGCTTTGAATACTCCCGACACGATAACTGACGGCATAGATCCCGCGTTGATAGAGAAAAACTGGGACAAAATACGGGAAATAGTTTCTTCCGTGCCGAGTGCGGAAACGATACGCGCGGCGATGAAGCGTGCGGGCGCGCCGCTTACGAACGAAGAAATAGCGGTATCGGACGAGCTTAAAGAGGAAGGGCTTAAATATCATCCTTATATGCGCAGGCGTTTATCTTTACGTCGCCTTGCGAATATGATTGATTAAAAAAAGTCCGAAACAGGGTTGAAAACGGGATAGAAAAAGTCCTTTTTATTCCTACGGAGCGTATACAGTGTGTAACTGTATGCGCATGGGATGATTGTAGGGCGGGGGCTTGCTCACGCCGTATTTTGTTGAATAATAAAAAGAAACATATGGTAAACCTGCTGTCTGTCCCTTAAAGATTAAGGGGCAGGGTTAGCACGAGGTATGCGCGATAAGTAAAGCGGGGTTATTGAGGAGTTTTTGGAAAAGGGGTATGTTCGGGCATAGCCCTCCGTAGCAACAGCGGAGGAGCAAGGGGAAAAACAGATACTTCTCCGCTACGCTACGAAGCACTATGCCCGTCAAAGGTAGCAAGGCAAGGGTATGCAGAATGACAAACAGGGGCGCATAGAAAATTCTTTGACGGCGGGAGCAAGCCCCCGCCCTACGGAGTTTTATACAACGGTTGCGAGAGGAGTTACCCTGTCTTATGAGTTGCATGCAGTTTGCAACTGTGTAGAAAAAACAGCACGGTCAACCTGCTGTCTGCCCCTTAAAGAATAAGGGGCAAAGTTAGCGTGAGGTATGCGCGATAAGTA
>CAVBZJ010000045.1:4469-13069 GCA_963599785.1 Anaerovoracaceae bacterium | reverse complement strand
CACCGAAACAAGCCGTTCTTTGAGCGCGGCAAACGTCTTTATTCTCCCGCGTTCCTTATAATAAAAGCTTTCCGCCTCCAAAAGACTGTCGAACCGCATTATTTCGTCGGTTTTCACGCATTTATACGGAAAGGCGGAAACGTCCTTTATTTCTCCGCCCGAAAACGCCACGCACGGCGATTTTTCGTGCGAATATAGAAAATTATTCAAAAATTCGTAAAAGCCTTCGCCGTCGGTTATCCGTTTTTCGTCGTCGCCCGCTTCGTTTCCGACGGATTTACTTTCAAAATATTCCCGAACAAGCTCTTCCGCGGTAGAAAGCGCGACGCCCTGAACCGCACCCGCGATAAGCGCGGGAAGCTCATTTTCACTTGCACCGATGAACGTCTGCGCAAGCGAGCAATCGTTCGGAAGCTTTTTCTCCCCGACGGGCGGGAAGCGATATTCGTGACCGACTATAAGCGGGCGAACGCCGTTGTCGAAGCAATTTATTCCGCGATTTCCGCCGAGAACCTTGCCCTTTTCGGTTAAAATCACGTTGCTGTATCTGCCCATAAGCTCGACGAAAAGCGTCTTTTTTTCCTGCTCGAAAAATTCGGAAGAGGGCGTTATATCTATTTTAACTATCCTGTCGTACCCGACGAGCGAAATTTCGTTTATTTCCGCGTTCAGAAGGTGCTTTCGGAGAAGCATACAGAAATTCGGCGCGGTTAAAGGGCTTTCCTTTTCCGTTTCCGCAACGCCTATTCTGGGACACGCGGGGTTGACGTCTATAAGAAGCTTTTCGGTGCGTTTGCCCGTGTAAACGGTAAAAATCAGCTCGTCGGAAGACGGCTGAACGATGCGATTTATCTTTCCGCCCGCGAAAAGCCCGTTAAGCTCTTCGCACAAAAATCTCAGTGTAAACGCGTCCTGCGGCATTATCGTTCCTCCTTTGCGAACGTTTTTCCCGAAAGATAATAAAGCGGCGAGGCTTCGGGAAATTTAAGCGTGAGCGAATCCGCGCGAAGCTCCTGCGTTTTTGCCCCGACCGACTTATTGAACGCGTTGTCGCCGTATTTACCGTCGCCGACTATCGGCACGCCGAGATACGCGAGATGCGCGCGAATCTGGTGCGTTTTGCCCGTAAAAAGCCTTATGCAAAGCTCGCTGGTAATTCCGTCGGTAGAAACAAGCTCGTAACCCGTTTTTATAGGAACGGAATTTTTGACGGGCGAAGAATATATCTTCACCTCCGACTTCTCTGCATTTTTAACGAGATGTGCTGAAAACA
The DNA here is from genome assembly GCA_963599785.1 of Anaerovoracaceae bacterium. GTDB lineage: Bacteria > Bacillota > Clostridia > Christensenellales > Borkfalkiaceae > UBA1259. The sequence continues at coordinate 11,796 of CAVBZJ010000045.1, read as the reverse complement.
CGCCTTTTTTCTCTTTGGGAACGCCTTTCACGCGCGCGCGGTAAACCTTTATAAAGTCTCTGTTCTTAAACCCCGCGATAAGCGCGGCTTCCGCGGCGGAATTAAGCGCGAAAATCATTATGCCGGAAGTGTTCCTGTCCAGCCTGTGAATAAACGCCGCGCCGCCGTATTCCTTTTTTATCGCGGCAAAAACCTCTTCCGAGGTAAAACCGCTTTTCTTATCGACGACGAGAACGTTTTCGTCTTTATAAATAACAGAAAAACCTTCGGGAGCTTTTACGGGAAGATAGAAAATTTCCACCTTGTCGAGGGGCGCAAGCCGAATATCGGAAGAAATGCGCTTGCCGTTCACCTTCACGTCCTTTCCACGCAGACTTTTATTGATTGCGGCATAAGAAAGCCCCTCGCCCTTTTCGAGCGCGGCTTTAATAAGTCTTTCTTCTTTATCCGCAATAAAAGTCAGTTTTTCCATAATTTACTGAATTCCGAACAAATCTTTGCCCAAACCGCGCAGGTTACCGTCTCGCGCCACGAAAGCACAAGCCCCGCACGCCGACAACGCTTGACTTACGGCTATGGCAAAAAACACGCTTGCGCGACAAAGCGACGCGTATCATCGCCGCGCGGCAAAGAATTAAAAAAGGCTTCGTTTTTTCCGAAGCCTCTTTAAGTTTACTTTCTCTTTATTTCCTCGTCGGAGGCTTTAACCGTTTCGTCCTTCGGTTTTATGCAGAGGAGAACGATTATCGCGATAAGGCACAGCGTTCCGATAGATAAGAACACGACCGACCAGACGTTGTTTTTAACCCACGCCGCAAACGTTTTGCTGTAAGGCGTAACGGTCGTGGTTTTATCTTTAACCCTGATGAGCGCCGCCGCAGATTCGTCTCTGCTCGCGGAGGTGTTGGAAGTGATGTGACATTCTATCGCGTAAGTTCCCGTTCTGTCGGGGGTAAAGGTAAGCGAGCCGTCGTATCCGATGCTCTTCACTTCGTCGTAGGTAAAGCCGTTCGGCATCGTGCCGCTCTCTTTAACGGTGGAAGCTTTGGGAATCGCCACCCAGCCGTTTTCTTCCCATTTAAGAGTGTCGGGAATAGTCGCGTCCGCTTTCGCGTTGTAGTAAAGTGTGTATTCCGCTTTGTGGTCGGTGGACTCGAACTTGAACGCGGTCGCGGTGTATTTAACGCCCTTATAGCCCGTACCCTGCGAAGCCGCGGTGACGTATACGGGAGCGTCGTTCTTGCCGATAACGAAATCGAAAAGGAACGCGCCGTAGACTTCTTCGTTTATTATAATGTTATTAGAATCTTCTTCGTCTATCTTAAAGAACTGATCCTCGGTCATCTTGTTGCCGCCGACGTCCTCGAATATCACCCAGAAAACGTATTTACCCGTTTCGGTAAGGGTAATATCCCAACCGGTGGTGGACTTGGTGTCCGAAGAAGGAGTTTTGTAATAGAGAGTGTGTTTTAAGTTCGCGTACGCGGTGTTGTCGTCGGTAACGAGACTCTTCATAGAAGGAACGGTAATCTTGTCGCCGAGACGAACGAAGGTTTTGTTGCCGTCGTAATCCTTCATAATGGCTTCGCTCAAAGACGCCTTAAAGCTCTCGATAGCGGGGTTGTTGTCGCCCGCAATCTCTATATAACGGGGAGCTTCGGTATCTTCTTTGATAACCTTCGCGGTATAAGTGCCGACGGTTACGGTTTCGTTTTCGCCCGCCGCGTTTTTGCCGTTATAAACTACCTTGAACGAATATTCGCCTTCGTTTCTGAAAAGAATTTTAGAAGGCTTTGAGGAGTTTGCGAGAAGGATATTTTCCTTGTCCGCTTCGTCGTTAAGCGCGAAATACAAATCGGAAGAAGCTATTCCGCCGAGAAGCGAATAAGCTTTTAAGGAAGCGGAATAATGATAACCCTGATAAGCGTTGATTTTATCCGCGCCCTCCCTGAAAAGGAAGTCGCCGCCCATCGTTACGGAAGGAACCGCAACCGCGATTTTATTATCGCCGTTCTTGACGAAGGACTGCGTATGTCCTTCCTGCGAAACGGAAATAACTCCGAATTCCGCGCTTTCCTTGCCGTCTTTAAGAGTAAACGTAAACGAAAGCGAAACGGCTATTTTTTCGTCGTTGCTCATAGCGTAGTAAGAATCTTCCGCAACGGCGTTTTCGACGTTTTCAAAGGTCGCCGCTATAAAATCTCCGTCCTCGGTGAAAAGAACGTCGAGGTCGCCTTCGAGCGTGAAAGAATGTTCTACGCCGTTATAAGTCGCCTTGCCGCTCTCGAAATCGAGAACGAGTTCGTTTTTAACGTCGAGAAGGTATTCGCCTTCCGAATTCTTGTTACCGGTAGCGATTTTGGAATCGCCTCTCGCGGTAAGTTTAAGGGTTTTAAGCTCTGCGGGAACGGAAAGCTTTAAAGAAAGTCCGCTTCCGACCACGAGCTGATTATCGAAAATCAACGTATCGGAATTTTTAACGCTCGCGACGAGCTTGTCTTCCGCAAGTTTAAGCTCCGCCGAACCGGAGAAGCTTTTAAGCGCGTCCTCTTCGGTAACAGTTACGTCCGAAGCCGCTTCGTCCGCAGAAACGACTTTGCCGCCGAACGCAGGAACGAGCGCGAACGCCGCCGAAATCATAAGGACGAACGCTAATATAAAAATCAAAAGTTTGCAGGATTTAGCCTTATTCATTTTAGCCGTAAATCTCCTTGTGCTACACAATCTCTTATGTATTTTACATTAAATCGCAAGCTTTGTCAATTTACTTTGACGTTTTTCCGAAAATATTCTCGGAATATTCAGGTTTTTTTGTTTTTCTTCTCCGCTTTCCGCGCCGTTTTCGCCCGCCGCCCGACTTTTAGCGCGCCGCGCTCGTCCTCTCTCCGCTTTCTTTTCCGCTTTTCGCGCCGCCGTTCGCCCGCTTTTCCGCCCCGCCGTTTTCGTTTTTCCGCTCTTACCCGCCCCGTTTTCCGAATAATTTTTCGGTTTAGAAAAATACTACCCGTATGCGACTTACCAAAGTATTGAACAAAAATCTTGCGCCGATAAAGCGCGAGCTTTTTTCCGACGACGTTACGTTTACCGAATTTTCCGCCTGCGGAAAGAACGCGGTACTCGTTTTCGTGAACGACATTACGGACAAAAAGAGCGCGGGCGAGCTTATCTTAAAGCCCCTTTCCGAGGCAACGGAAAATTTCAGCGAAGAGTTCGTGCAGAACGAAATCCCCGCGCCCGAAAAGAAAACGGTTTTAACCACCGAAGAAGCGATAAACGAAGTAGTTTCGGGCAACGTTCTGCTTATGGTGGAAGGCACCGCGGCGGCTTTTTCGTTCGGCTTAAAAAAATTTGAAAAGCGCGCGATAAGCGAGCCGCCCACCTCCACCGTTCTCAAAGGTCCGAGAGAGGGCTTTGTGGAAAGCCTGCCCGTAAACGTTTCTATGATGCGCCGCCGTCTTAAAACGCCCGCGCTGAAATTCATAAACCTTACGGTCGGGAAATATTCCAAAACGCCCGTTTCCATATGCTATCTCAAAGGCATTGCGGACGACGGACTCGTGAAAAAGCTGAAAGAGAAAATTTCCGCGATAAACATAGACGCCGCGCTCGACTCCTCTTACGTTACCAAATTTTTGGGCGAGCATAAGGCTTCCGTTTTCAAACAGGTCGGGAACACCGAAAAGCCCGACATTCTCGCGGCGAAGATTCTGGAAGGCAGAGTCGCGGTGTTCGTGGACGGCTCGCCCATCGCGCTCACCGTTCCGTATCTTCTCATAGAGGACTTTCAAAGCCCGAGCGATTACTATAACTCCGCATACAGCGCGACATTCGCTCGGTTTTTAAGGCTGTTCGCGGTGGCAATTTCGGTGCTTCTGCCCGCGTTTTTCGTCTCCGCGGAGCTGTTCCATTTACAGCTTATCCCCCTTTCGTTTCTGCTTACGATAGTGAACAGCATCAAAGGGATTCCGCTTTCGCCGAGCTACGAAATGTTTTTTACGCTTATGATATTCGAGGTGCTTAACGAAGCGAGCGTGAGAATGCCGAAGTACGTCGGAATGGTCGTTTCGATAGTCGGCGGACTCGTACTCGGCGAGACGGCGGTTACGGCGGGGATAATTTCCGCGCCGACGCTTATGATAGTCGCTTTTTCGGGAATATGTCTTTACACCGTTCCCGAGCTTGAACAGACCTTTTCGGTGATACGGCTTTTATACCTTATCGTGGGCGGGAGCATAGGAGCTTACGGGCTGATACTTCTGAGCGTGGGACTGGTCGTTTACCTCGTTTCCTTCGAGACGTTCGACACCCCGCTTACCGCGCCGTTCGCGCCGATAGTGCGTTCCGACCTTAAAGACGGATTTTACAAGGGCTTTTTAGTGGAACAAGGCACGAGACCTATGTCTATTCCGCACAAAAACGACAAACGTATAGGAGAATGATTATGAACGAACGTATGAGCAAAGGAACGAACGTGCAATCGAATTCCGCAACGACGTTTAACGCGCCGCTTAAAACGACAAAACCGCTGTGCATAAGACAAATCTGCCTGTTTTTTATAGCGTTTCTGCCCGTGACGAAGCTCTTCACCCTGCCGAGCGTGCTTGCGGAAACGGCGGGAAGGGATTCGTGGCTTTCCGCGCTCGTTTTACTTTCCGCGGACGTGCTGACGGCGTTTTTCATCGCGCTTGCGATGAAAAAAGAAAACGCGGACTTTCCGACTCTTTGCGAACGGTACTTCGGCAAGGTCGGACTTAAAATAATATATTCCGTCTACCTCGTTTCGTTTTTGCTGAAAGCGATTCTGCCGATAACCGAACAGCGCGACTACGTTAATTTAACGCTGTACGTCACCCGCCCCGATTTGTGGATATTTCTGCCGTTTTTTATAATAGCGTTTTATCTCTGCACGAAAAAGCTGCGCGCGCTCGGGCGGTGCGCCGAAATATTTTTTATAATAACCCTCGTGGGGCTTACGTTTATAATCGTTCTCGCTATTCCGAACTTCGACGCAGGCGCGCTTTTGCCCGTGGGCGTTTCGGGCGCGAAATCGGTTTTCGCGGGGGCTTATCGAGCCGTGCCTTGGTTCGGCGACTGCGTATATCTCGCGCTTATAACCGGCAACGAGAAAAAGGAAAAGCGGCAAACGCTTAAAATAACGCTCGCGTATTCCGCGGCGGCTCTCGGAGTGCTGATATTCCTCGCCGTGTTTTACGGAACGTTTTCCGCGATAGCGTTCCGCCAGCGTTTCGCGCTTACCGAAATGTCCAAATATTCGGCGGTAATAAACAACGTGGGAAGGCTCGACTACCTCGCCATATTTATGTTACTTTCCTCGGGCGTTATATCGGCGATTCTGCCGCTGTATTTCGCGGTGCGGATTGCGGAAAAGCTTTTCAATATTAAACAGCGGTGGGTATGCCCGATTGCGGCGGCGGTTCTGAGCGTTATACCCGTGCTTTTTCTCACCGAATATTATGCGGGTATGGAAAAATTTCTGACTACCGCGGGGAGCGCGCTGTTCATTTTAACGAGCAACGTTTTTCCCCTCGCGCTGTCCGTAATAACGATTATAAAAAACGGCGTAAAAAACCGCAAAAAGGAGACAAATGAAATTTCTTAAAGTTAAAATCGTACTCGTATTAGTGGCGGCGGTATTTCTGATTTTCTTCTTCGACGATTACGACATCATAGACGTGGAAAAAACCGCAATCATCACCGCCGTGGCGATAGATATGGAAAACGGCGAAGGCGTTTCCCCATCCGAAAGCGTTTCGGACGGCACGAGCGGAGAAGGCAATCAGGGCGGCTCGGACGCAGAAAACGGCGGCGAAGCGAACGGCGCAAATAATCAAAACGGCAATTCAACGGGCGGCGATTCCTCGGAGAAAAATTCTGCGGGAAATAAAACCGAACGCTATATAGTAACCGCGCAGATAGCCGTACCCGAAGCGACGGACACTAATTCGGAAAACACCCGCACCGAGCTTTCGGGGAGCGGCGGCACGATAGGCGCGGCGATAAAAGCGATAGGCGACGTTTCGGGCTGGTATCCGCATCTTTCGTTCTGCAATCTTATCATTCTCGGAAGCAGTATGGCGGAAACGAACGTCATCAAAACGCTCGACTATTTTTCCAAAACTCTAAGGCTTCAAGATTCCGCGATGGTAGTGCTTGCAAAGGACACGGCGAAGGAACTGCTCGAAATAACCACGCCGCTCGACAAAATCTCTTCGTTCGCAATTCAGAAAGTGCTTTTCAAGACGAAGGGCTTCGACGCGGACGTGGCTTCTACCGACGTCAAGGATTTCTGTCTGCATTACTACGACGTGGGAAGCTCGTCTTTTATGCCGATAGTCGGCGCGGAAAGCCAATTCCCCGAAAATTCGGGCGGCTCGGGCGGGAGCGAATCGGGAGGAAGCTCCGGCGGAAGCTCGGGCGGCTCGGAAGAAGAAGGCGGTTCTTCGGGCAGCGGCTCGGGCGGTTCGGGTAGTTCGGGCGGCGCGGGAGCGGGCGGAGCTGCGGGCGCGGAGGAAAAGAAGGTTTTTTCTGCGTTCGCCACCGCGCTTTTTAAGGAAGGCAGAAAGGTCGGAGAGCTGACGCCCGAGCAAACGCTTGCGTTCAACGCGATACGGCAAAACGTTACGGGAACGACGATAGAACTCGACGGCGTTAAAGTCGGGTTTGAAAAGCCGAGGAATTTCCTGCTGACGATAATAAAAAACAAGCACTCCTTTAACGTACGCGCGGACGAAAACGGCGTTACGGCGAGCGTAAATCTTACTCTATATTGCAAAATAAGCGACCGCAACGCGGAAGCCTCCGATTCCTCGTTCAGCAAAAACGTGCCGCTCCCGCCCGAAGTCATAAAAGCGGCGGAAGAAAAGTTCACGTCCGCGATTAAAGAGCTTATAGAGACCGAAAAACAAACGGAATGCGATTTTTTAAGGATAAAACGCGAGCTATTCCGCAAAAACTATAAATATTTCGCAAGGTTTAAGGATTCATACCTGTCTCACCTTACCGAAAATATAACCGTCACCGTAACGGGACAAAAATAATATAAGAATATAAAAGACGAAGCGCGACAGAATAAGATAAAACGCGGCGCGACCGAATAAAGTAAAAACGTGTGCGGTTGCCGCATAAAACGCGCCGCCGTATTCGCCGCAAACTTCCGCATTACAAAAAGCGCGCCGCTTCGCACAAAACACAGCGCGCCGCCGAGAAAATTCTCGGCGGCGCGTTTTCATTTTTTCATTCACGAATTATCGAAACCGAAATTCCGTTCAACGCCCTTTTCAGACTTCCGCGAACTGACTCTTATACA
>CAVBZJ010000045.1:1844-4459 GCA_963599785.1 Anaerovoracaceae bacterium | reverse complement strand
GCCCCCGTCCTTCATCAGTTCTTCGTGCGTGCCTTTTTCTATCACGTCGCCGCCGTTCATAACGAGAATCAGGTCGGCGTTTTTTATGGTGGAAAGTCTGTGCGCTATAACGAAGCTCGTTCTTCCCTTCGTCAGCTCGTCCATAGCCTTCTGTATAACCAGCTCCGTTCTCGTATCAACCGAAGAGGTCGCCTCGTCCAGAATAAGCATAGGCGCGTCTTGAAGCATAGCCCTCGCTATCGTCAGAAGCTGCTTCTGCCCCGCGGAAACCGAACTGCTTTCGGTCAGCACCGTGTCGAAGCCCTGCGGCAACGAGCGTATGAATTTATCCAGCCCGCAAACCCTGCACACCTCTTCCAGCTTTTCGTCCGTCACGCCGTCCATATTGTAAACGAGATTTTCGCGCACCGTTCCCTCGAACAGCCATGTATCCTGCAAAACCATTCCGAACAGCTCGTGAACGTTTTCCCGTTTCAGATTTTCTATCGGCACTCCGTCTATCGTTATATCGCCCTCGTTTATCTCGAAAAACCGCATAAGCAGGTTTACCATAGTCGTCTTCCCCGCGCCCGTCGGTCCTACGACGGCAACCTTCTGCCCCGCTTTCACGTCCGCGGAAAAGTCCTTTATAATCGTCTTGTCGGGCGCGTCCGGATACGCGAATTTAACGTGGTCGAAGCTAACGTTTCCTTTCACCTCTTTCAGTTCTTCCGTTTTTCCGCTCTCGTCCGAAAGCTCTTCTTCCCCGAGGAAATCGAAAATACGGTGCGCGGAAGCGGAGGCGGTCTGCAAATTCGTAAGCCCCTGCGCTATCTGCGTAAGCGGCGCGGTGAAAAGCCTGACGTAAAGTATGAACGAAACTATCACGCCGAATTTCATACTGCCGTTTATAACGAACACCGAACCGAACACGCATACCGCAACGTACGCCACATTGCCGATAACGCTCATAAGGGGTTGCATAATGCCCGATAAAAACTGCGATTTCCAGTTCGCGGCGTACACCCCGTCGTTAAGCTTATCAAATCCCGATTTAATCTTTTTGCCCGCGCGTTCTACCTTTATCACCTCTTGCCCCGAATACGCTTCCTCTATAAAACCGTTAAGACCGCCGAGCTTTTCCTGTCTGTCGGTAAAATACTTCTGCGAATTTTTTACGATTATAATCATCGCAATAGCGCCGAGAAGAGTTACGCCCAAAGAGATTAAAGCAAGCCGCCATTCTGTTGCGAACATCATTATAAGACAGCCCGCAAACTGCGTTGTCGCGCTTATTATCGTCGGCAAACTGTTCGTAAGCCCCTGTTGAAGGGTGGAAACGTCGTTCGTGACTACGCTGAGAACGTCGCCCTGCGAAGAAGAAGTGAAATATTTCATCGGCACGCGGTTTATTTTCGCCGAAAGCTCGCCGCGCATTTTGTAAGAGGCTTTTAACGTGATAGTCGCCATAATATATTGCTGAACGAAGCCGCACGCCGCGCTCGCAAGGTACAGACACACGAGCAGAACGCCGATTTTCGCTATCGCCGCTATATCTATTTCGCCCAAAAGCCCGTCCGAAATTATATTCGCTATTTCGCCTACCTTATCCGGACCTATTATCGTTATCACCGCGCTCGCCGCCGCGAGAATCAGCGCGATTATCGCAGGGAATATTCCCGAACGCGCATACCCCGCGCTTCTTTTTATCGCCGAAAACGCGCCCTTATTTCCGCCTTTCGCTTTCCGCGCGGCATCGGCGTTCGGTCTGCTCTTTACTCTCCGATTGTTTTTCGCGCCCGTATTTTTCGTTTCTTCCGACTTTATCTCCCGCCCGTTTTCGGTTCGGATATTTTTATCTTTCATAATTTTCTTCCTCCGATCCTATGCAAGCTCCGCCGCCGAAAGCTGCGAAGAAGCTATTTCGCGGTATATTTCGCAGTTCTTCATAAGCTCCTCGTGAGTGCCTTCGCCGACTATTTCGCCGCGTTCGAGAACCAGAATTTTATCGGCGTGCCGTATCGTTCCCACCCTTTGCGCGACGATTATTTTCGTTGTTCCCTTAAAATTTTCCGCAAGCTCCTTTCTTAAAAGCGCGTCCGTGCGGTAATCGAGCGCGGAAAAGCTGTCGTCGAAAACGAGAATTTCGGGCCTCCTCGCAAGGGCGCGGGCTATCGAAAGTCTCTGCTTTTGTCCGCCCGAAACGTTTCTTCCAAGCTGCGCTATACGGTGCGAGGTTTTATCGGGCAGTTTATCGACGAACTCCTTTGCCTGCGAAGCTTCAAGCGCAAAGTCAAGCGCGTTTTCGCTCTCTTCCGCCACGCTTTCGCCGAAATACACGTTATCCCATATCGTACCCGAAAACAGCGCGGCTTTCTGCGGAACGTATCCGAGCTTATCGTAAAGCGCGTCGAAGGTGTAATCCTTAACGTTCACGCCGTCTATCGTTATTTCGCCCTCGGTCGCGTCGTAAAGTCTCGGAAGAAGCTCCGCGAGCGTGGTTTTACCGCTGCCCGTCGCGCCGATTATCGCCACCGTTTCGCCCTTATCCGCCTTAAAATTTATATTCGTGAGCGCGTTTTCGGCAGCCCCCGCATAGCGGAAGGACACGTTTCTGAATTCGACGATTCCTTCTC
>CAVBZJ010000045.1:0-1834 GCA_963599785.1 Anaerovoracaceae bacterium | reverse complement strand
CTCCGTTTCCCTCGGTCGTTTTGCCTTCGTTTATAGAAGAATTTTTATCGAGAACCTCGTTTATGCGCTCCGCCGAAACCTGCGCCTGCGGAAGCATCATAAAAATCATAATCAACATCATAAACGACATAACGATATACGTCGCGTAAGTGCCGAAGGCGAGAATTTCGCTGAACATCGCTATTCTTGCAGAAACGTCCGCCGCGGAAATGCCGTTCAATATCGCCGCGCCAACCCAGTAGATTGCGAGCGACAAGCCGTTCATTCCGAGCGTCAAGGTCGGGCTTATCAGCGCGAACAACCGCTGATTTTTTATCTGCAAATCGAACGTTTCCCTGCTAGGCTTATCAAATTTTTCGTTCTGGTATTCTTCCGCGTTGAAAGCGTGTACCACGTTTATTCCCGTAAGATTTTCGCGGGTTACGCGGTTGATTTTGTCGGTAGCCTTCTGTACCTTTCTGAACCTCGGAATACAGGTGGACATAACGAGAAAAACGGTCGCGCAGATTGCTATCACGAAGCCCGCCGTCACCGCCGAAAGCTCCCAGCTTTTACCGAGAATTTTTATAATCGCCCAGACCGCCATTATCGGAGCTTTTATGAGCATTTGCAAGCCCATAGCCACAATCATCTGAATCTGCGTGACGTCGTTAGTAGTTCTCGTTATGAGCGCGGGAACGGAAAAGGACTGCATTTCTTCTTTGCCCGTATCCATAACGTGATAGAACAGCTTTTTTCTTATCGTATAGCTGAATCCCGAGGCGGTTTTCGCCGCGAGGTAACCGCAGATTATCGAAAACACCGCGGAAACGAGCGTACAGCCGAGCATTTTAAGCCCAACCGCAGTAATTTCCGCAGTTTCCTGCGAGGTTTTTATAAGAGTGGTAAGCTCGGTCATAAAATCGGGCAGAAGCAGGTCGAAATAAACCTGTCCCACCACGAGAACGAGACATATAACCGCCGTTATAACCTCTTTCCGTCGCATATTTTTTAATAATTTAAGCATAATTTTACTCTCCGTTATTAAACTCGTTTTTTATCGAAGCTTTTCGCCGCCCCGCCGCAGGCGTTGTATTACCGCCGCGCCGTTGCAAACTTTGAATTATCGCCCTATCTCGCTGCCGTTACTTTTTTCGTTATGCCTTTCGCCGTTTTACGCGGAGTTCGCCTTTCTGCGGACTATCGACGAACTTTCGGCAAACCTTTAATCGAAATTTTCGGGGAAAAGTCCGTTTTTGCGAATTTCTTCTACGTTTTTATCGATCGCCTCGGTAGCGCGGCGAAGGGCGTTCAAATCGTCCTCGCTTAAACCGGAAAGAAGCTTCTTTGCAAACGCCGCTTGCAGCTCCTGCCCTTTTTCCACTATACCCGAAGCCTTTTCGGTATAAACGAGCATCGTTTTTCGTCTGTCGTTCGGAACGCTTTTTCTCTCCAACAATCCGCCCGTCACAAGCCGTTCTATATGCACCGAAACTATCCCCGCCTTGAACCCGCGAAGCCTGCATATTTCGTTGGCGGTCGCGCTTTGCGGATTGTTCGCCACGAACAAAAGCACGTCGAGTGCCAACGGCGGCATTCCCGTTTCCTTGCACAGCGGCGACAGCGCGGAATGATACGCTTCTATCATTCTGTTTGCGTGGTCGAATAGTTTTGAAGGCTTAAACTCTCCGTTCATAAAAATATACTCTCCTTTTCTTCCTTTTCGTTCTAAATCGTTCGTTTGCTCGTTGTTCTCAATCGCTCGTTGTTCTCAACAGCTCGCTTCGTACTCAATCGTTTCGTTCTCAATCGTTTCGATTTTATTCTAATATTAGAATATCTATTATTATATATA
>CAVBZJ010000044.1:1955-13215 GCA_963599785.1 Anaerovoracaceae bacterium | reverse complement strand
ACCGATTATATCGCTCGTTTTCGCGGCGATATGCGCAGTATCCTTCGCGGCGTGCAAAGGAGAAGAGGAAACGAAGCTTTCCGCGCCGAGCATAACCCTCGCGGCGGATTATTCCGTTTCGTGGGAAAGCTCGGAGGGCGCGACGGGCTACGTCGTGAACCTTAACGGCGACGACCTGAAAGAGCAGACCGCCACTACCTTTGCGGCTATAAAATCCGCGGGCAGCTACGAAATCAAGGTCAAAGCGGTGAACGGCGAAAAGCAGAGCGAATACTCGAACGCGGTTTCTTACGCGCTGTATTCGGTAACGCTTCCTTCGGGCGAGGGCTACGAGACGGCGGGCGAAAAGCTCGTTTACGGCGGCAAGGACTATTCCTTCACCGTAACCCTTAAAAGCGGGTACGAAAGCTGCACGCCGATAGTAAAGGCTAACGGCACGGAGCTTACCCCCGAGGCGGACGGCGTGACGTACACCGTGAAATCCGTTTCCGCAAATCTTAACGTAACCGTCGAGGGCGTGGAAAAAGCGACCTTTGCGGTGACCGCGCCGACGGGCGAAGGCTTTATCTTTAACGGCGCGGAAAAAGCGGTTTTCGGCGAGGATTATATATTCACCGTGGCAAAGGCGGAGGGCTACGAGAACAGCACTCTTACCGTAAAGGTAAACGGCACGGCGATTACCCCCGCGGAAGACGGCGAGACCTACACGGTTAAAGCCGTTTCGGAAGCTTTGACCATAACCGTCGAGGGCGCGGAGAAGAACGTTTATAAAGTAACTCTTCCGTTAAGCGCGGCGTATACGGCAACGGGCGCGGACAGCGCGACCTACGGCGAAGATTATTCCTTCGTTCTCGAAATCAAGCCCGAATATAACGCGGAAAACCTCGTCGTAAAAGCTAACGGCGCGGCTCTTACCCCCGAAGCGGACGGCAAAACCTACGTCGTGAAAGCGGTCAAAACCGATATAACCATAACCGTGGAAGGTTTGGAAATCAACGTTTTCTCGGTAACGCTTTCTTCGGGCGAGGGCTACCTTTTAGAGGGCGCGGCGACCGTGGAGCAGGGCGCAACCTATCGCTTTACGCTTACGATAGAAGAAGCTTACGACAAGAGCGAAATCACGGTGAGGGCGAACGGCAGAGAGATTTTTGCGGAATCGGACGGCGTGAGCTACGCGGTGGCGAACGTAACGGAAGACCTTTCGATAACGGTTGAGGGCGTGGAGCTTAATACCTACGAGGTTAAAATTCCCGCGGGCGAGGGCTATACGGTCACGGGCGAAAGCACGCAGACGGTAAATCACGGCGACAGCGTATCGTTCATAGTTGCGGCGACCGATTCGACGAGCCTTATAAGGGTTACGAACGGCGCGAGGAAGCTTGCGGGCGACAACGGCGTTTACACGATAGAAAACGTTACCGAAGATATAACTCTTTCGGTAAAGGTGTTCGGCATAAACGAGCGCATATACGCTTCCGAAAGCTGGAATATAGAAGGCAAGGAATCGGCGGATTCGATAGAGCTTATCTGCAAAACCGCAATTCTTAACGCGGAATACGTTAAAGCCGCGCTTGCGGCGGGCTATACCCACCTCAGATTCGACGCGAGCCTTACGGGCGGCGAGGGCTTGGCGCTAACCCACGGCGGAGTATGGAATAAATATTGGCGCGCTATGGGCAAAACCGCGACCTTCCGCATAGACCTTAACGAATTCGTAAGCGGCGAGGAATATTTCGGCTTTAATATCGAATGCAGAAACGGCGACGGAGTGCAGGTAGAAGAGGACGGCACGCTTTCGATAACCTCGGCAACGCTTATAAAGAGCGAGGAAACGGCAGCTTGGACGAAGAGCAGCACCAACGTATATTGCGCGGAAGAGGACGGATATATCGTACTCGACACGTTATGCGCGGGTAACGACGCAAGCATTCTTTCTTCCGAAGAGTTATGCGCTAAATATTTCAATAATACCAAAGGCAAAGAAGTAAGTCAGAACACCGTAATGGTTATGGGACGCTATCTCAATGCCGGTTCTAACACGAGAGGTCTGGTCTGGGGCGACGCAAGTGCGGCGTTAAGCACTATCGGCGGCACGGCAAATACCGATTTCGTTACAGAATACCTGAACGACAGAAACGGATATGCGACGGGCAACAAGTTCTATATGGGGCTTGATAAAGAGGGCGTGTATCAGCTTAAAATGATAGACTTTGTTTCGAGCAGAAATAGTTGGGGCGGCTTCTCCTATACCTACGTTGACGAGAATACCTTTACCGCGACTATGCTTGACGGGCAGAAGCTCGTATACGTCAACACGCAGGAATACGCCGACGCGGGCTATACCAAGGTGAAAGTAACCGCGGGCAAATATACGAGCGGACAGCTTTGGGTAGGCAACGACGACTGGGGTACGCCTAACTGTATGAACGCGTTAAACGGCGAAGCTTCTATCGAATTAGACCTTTCGATATTCGCGGAAGCCAACCCGTGGCTCGTGATATACAGTGCGGGCGCAACCACCGCGACCGTTACTTACGAATTTATAAAGTAACAACGCCGTTAAATAACGGGAAAGATAATTAAAGGAAGCCGAAACGGCGTTGCCTGCGGGGCGCGCCCCGCCCGAACTCCCGCCCGAAACGGCGGCGGCAAACGAGGCAAAACCGCGGCGCATAAACCGCGGCGCGATAAAAACGGCGTTTCTGCCGTTTCGGCTTCCCGAAAAAAGAAAAAACAAAAAAAGGAAGAAAAGGCGAAACGCCTTTAATAAAAAAGTACGGAGGTACAAGATGAAAAAGAAGTATGAACACGCGCGGATAGAGATTTTCTTTGCGGAAAAGCTCGACGTAATCTGCGCAAGCGTCGGCGGCAACAAACTGAACGACGGTAACGGTAACACAGAGGGTATCGGCAGCGACGATATTTTCTTTTAGGAGAAAGGAGAAAACGAAAATGAAAAAAGTTATGAGAAGAAATATTTTACTCACCGTTTTGGCGTTTTTGCTCTGCTTATCCGTTGGGCTTAGCGCGGGATTTGCGACGGTTTTTGCGGAAACCACGCCCAAAACGCTTGCGGAAGTCACCCTCACTATGGAAGACGGCGCGCTTATAAGAGGCAGCGAACCCACGGGAATCCGTTTCCGTTCCTTTATGAGCGAAGCGGACTACGAAGGGCTTATGGCGAACGTGGGCGAAGGCAAGGCTTATAAAAGCGTGAACTTCGGTATGCTCATCGCGCCCGAAGATTACTTGACGACGGGCAGAGAGCTTACGGAAGCCAACGTTTTCGGCGAAAACGCGATATATTCTTACGGCGATACCGCGGAAGAGGGGAAAACCCGCATAATCAACGTCTGGGATTCGGAAATGTACGATTATACGGACGGAAAGTTCTTTGCGGGCATTATAACCAACGTTGCGGGAACGAACTATAACCGCGTGTTTGCGGGGCAGGCTTACGTTAAGGCTACCGCGCAGGACGGCACGGCGAGCTATCTTTTTGCGGCGGCAACCGATAACCACAGGAGTGTTATAGGCGTTGCGCAGGCGGCGATAGCGAACGGCGATACGAGCGAAGCGGTTCAGAGCTTTGTTAAAAACGCCGACCTTGTCGGACTTGTGGGAAGCGTAGAAAACGGCGATAAAACCGCGGCGAACGCAGTCGATTATAAAGAAGGCGTTATCAGCGCAAACGCGGGTACGAACGGAAATTTATATATTAGACTCAATCATGAGGTTATCTCCGAAAAAGGCGCGGGCTGCGAATATTTAAGACTTTATATTAAGAGCAGCACTCTTGCGTCGTTCGGAATAATTCCGAGAAATTCCGCAGGTTCGGAAGACTGGGGATATTTCAGAACAATGCTCACTACCACCGGTTATAGAGACTCCGACAATAACAGTTGTGCCTATAAGGATATTCCGTTAAACGATGCTTCGGTACACGATTTCTCTAAATACGACCTTACGCTTTGGGCAGCAGGGGCAAATCAGAACATAACCGTAGATAAAGTAGAATATATTTCACAGGAAAAAGAGATAATCGGTTCTTTCTTGTCCTCTTCTTCTTGGACGGTTGCGGGAACGGAAGCGGAAAATTCCATAACAATCGCTTGCAAAAACGTTTCTATAAGCTCCGAATGGATAAAAGCCGCGCTTTCCGCAGGCTATACGCACCTTAAATTCGACTATTCTATGACGGGAGAAGGCGCCGCGCAAGTAGCTCTTACTCATAGCGAAACTTGGAACAGATTTTGGAGACAGCTCGGTACTTCCGACACGATGAGAATAGACCTTAACGAGTTCAACGACGACGATACTTATTATTCCTTTAACCTCGCAAACAGAAACAGCAGTGCTGCGGAAATCGACGGCGTTATTACCATAAGCAACCCCGTGCTTTATAAGAGCGAGGAAACGGCAAGCTGGACGAAGAGCAATACCGGCATTTACTGCGCGGAGGAAGAGGACGGCTTTATTGTTCTCGATACCCGTCAGGCAGGTAACGACGCAAACGTTCTTTCTTCCGAAGCTTTTTGTGCTAAATATTTCAATAATACCAAAGGCAAAGAAGTAAGCCAAAACACCGTAATGCTTATGGGGCGTTATCTCGTTGCCGGTTCTAACACGAGAGGTATGGTTTGGGGCGACACAAGTGCGGCGATAAACGTTGTCGGCACCACGGCAAATACCGATTTCGTTATAGAATACCTGAATAACAGAAACGATTATGCGGCGGGCAACAAGTTCTATATGGGACTCGATAAAGAAGGCGTATATCAGCTTAAAGTAATAGACTACGTTTCAAGCAGAAATAGTTGGGGCGGATTCTCCTTTACTTACGTTGACGAAAACACCTTTACCGCGACGATGGCTGACGGACAGAAGCTCGTATACGTCAACACGCAGGAAATGATCGCGGCGGGCTATACCAAGGTCGTTATAACCGCGGGCGAATATACGAGCGGACAGCTTTGGGTAGGTAACGATTCTTGGAGCGGAGACACCGCATATATGCACGGCTTAAACGGCGGAGCTTCTATCGAATTAGACCTTTCAAAATTCACGACGGATAACCCGTGGCTCGTAATATACAGCTCGGGCGCGACTACCGCAACCGTTCAAGTACGTTTTTTTTAACGGCGACTGACGCGGAAGAAGCGATAAGGCAGGACGAGCTTGATAAACAGGCTCTCAAAACTTACGCGTTGGTCGTTAAAGAAAAGGATTCTTCCTCTGCGGCTTATAACGTCGCTTTGGAATTACAAAGCTATTTATCGAAAATGACGGGCATAACCTACGAAATTTATTCCGAAAGCGAGCTTACTTTGGGATATAACCGTAAATGCCACTATATTTCGATAGGCGAAAACGCTATACTGACGCAAAGCCCTTATAAAAACCTCGGCGGGATAACCGCCGAGGAAGGGTATTTCGTCAAAAACGACGGGAATATCATAATCATCAACGGCAATTCGGACAGAGGCACGGTTTACGGCGCGTACGCCTTTTTGCGCGCGCTCGGCTGTGAGTTCTATGCTTCGGACTGTGAAAAAGTTCCTTCGGGCGTTACGATAGAAGAAAGCGCGATAGATATTATGGGCGAACCCGATATTGCGGTAAGACATTATCTTTCGTATAAAACCTGTTACAACGGCGTGGATCTCGGCTTCACCGCTAAAATCGAGGCAAATTCCTCTTATGCCGCGCTTACTTCCGCGCAGGGCGGAAGAGTGGAATTCGGCAATATCGGCGGAGACACGCACAATATGCACTTCTACATTCCTTCCTCTTACCGGGGAACGGACTACTGCCCCGCTAATGCAGACGTGGACGGCGGATACGTTCTTTGCCTTACCAACGGCATAGAATACAACACGAGCGGGGTTTCCACTCTTTCGCTCGTTACCGAAAGCATGACGAACCTTATCAGAACCTCTCCGTTTACCGAATATTTCGTGTTCGGGCAAGAGGACGGCGAAGGGTATTGCACCTGCACCTATTGCACGGCGGCGGCGAATACTTACGGCAGAAGCGGCGTGCTCGTCAGGTTCTGCAATAAGCTCTTGGAAAATCTCCGCGCGGACGAAAATTTAAGCGCGAGAACGTTCAGAATTGTCACCTTTGCGTATTCCTACACCGTAGTTCCCCCGAAAGGCGGCGTGACCGTGGATAAGGACCTGCGTATCTGGTACGCGGAATATTCGGATATGAGATATTCGCTTTTATCCGATAATCAGCAAGCGATTTCTCCGAGAAAGGACGGTACAACCGTTTCTTATAAAGAGAATCTGCAAGGCTGGATAAATCTTACGAGCGGAGAAAACAGCGGTTCGATTATGCTCTATCTGTACGATACCTCTTTCAATAATTACCTTGCGTATTACGGCACCGCGCCGAGCGCGATTGACGGAATTATCGACGAGGCGAACGATTTGGGCGTGGAGCGTATCGTGGTTCTCGGTTCTTACGACGCGGACAATATGTGGCAGTCGGTTATGCGTAACTATATCTGGTCGAGAAAGATGAGCGACAAGTCGCTTAAAGCGAAAGATTTGCGCGCCGATTTTATAAAGAACTATTTCGGCGAGGCGGCGGCTTCTTATATTCAGAGCTATTGCGAAGATTACGACGGATATTATGCGGATAATACCAAAGATTACCCCGTAAAAAGCGGCAATCAGTATTATCTTAAAGTAACCGTTTCGGAGCATTGCACGAGCCTTAAACGGGTGAACGACGCGATTTCCGCGGTGGAAAATTCTTCTTCGCTGACGGAAGCGGAAAAGGCGGTTTACTTAAAGCGGCTGTACAGCGTGAAAGCCTCTTCTTACGCGATGATTTTATATAATTACGACGATTATTACAGTAAAGCTTTAACTTCATCGAGCAATCGCGAACTTCTCGGCGGCAGTATACTCACGGGTTCTTCGACGGCAAAAGCAAACTTTACCGCGGAGTTTAAGACTATCTGCGAAAACGCGGGGATAACCCGTTGCAGAGAGGGTACGGACGAAAACAATACGGTAGAAAACTTTATCGCGAACAACGTAGGCAACGCTTGGTAATTGTTCGTTTAAGAAAAACGTTATTAAAAAAGGACTGAAAATTTCAGTCCTTTTTTAATTTCTCGATAGCTTCTATAACGACGTCGCCCACCGTTTCGAGCGGAACGTTAAACCCGTCTTTAAGGTAACGGATTATGGTGTCTACGCACGCGCTCCCGAGGAAATACACCTGCACGGCGCGCTTGTCGTAATCGGAAGAAAATCCCCACCCGTTCGACATAGCGACGATTTTTTTGGTAAAAATATTTTTCAGCTTTTCCGTAAAGAGCGAAAGCTCCGAGCCTTTTGCGGCAAGGCGGTAGCTTTCCTCGTGTTCCTTTATAAATGAGAGAAGCCGTTTTATATACGCTGAATAATCCTGCGGGTTTTCTTTGCTTATATCCGCAAGCGTTTCGTCAAGCTCTGCTATCAGCTCGTTCTCGAATTCTTCCGCCACGGCGTAAATATCCTCGTAATGATAATAAAAGGTGGTTTTGGTAACGTCCGCGCGCTCCGCAAGCTCGCTTACGGTTATTTTGTTTATCGATCTTTTTTCCGCCAGAAGCTCCGTAAACGCCCGCCTTATCCATTTTTTGGTTCTTTCCGAATTTCTGTACTGTTTCATTTTTTTGAGCTTTCCTTATATTTCCTTAAAAAAAGTAAGACTTCTTACCGCTTTATAATCGCTATAAGTCTGTCTTTCGTTTTTTAGCATTATACTACAAACGAAAATAAATTGCAACTATTGTAGCAAATCTTATTAAAGTTCAAAAAGGAGTAAACTTTTATGACAAAAACGCAAGGCAAAGCTTCGGGCGCGACCGCGCTTAAAAAGTGGGCGGTTATCGCGCTGTTCGTCGTCGCCGCGGTTCTTTCCGCGATAACGGCGGGCAAAATCGCAATCAACTATAATCTCGCCGATTATCTCGGAGAGGATACGCAGACCAAAATCGCGCTCGATATTATAGAAGACGAGTTCGGCGCGACGGGCAGTATTCAGGTTATGGCGAAGAACGTTTCCGCAAAGACGGCGGAGGAAATCAGAGACGAAATCGAAGCGGTCGAGGGCGTTCTCGCCGTCAATTTCGACGCGGACGATGAAGGGTATTATAAAGACGGCAACGCGCTTTTTATCGTAGTTGCAGACGGCGACGATTATTCGGAATCGGCAAAGCAGGTTTTATCCGATATAAAAACCGCGCTTGCGGATTACGACGGGGCGAAATACGACGGGGCGGAGTACGGCGGCACGGTCGCGGAAAAGCTGGATTTACAGCAAGCCATTACGGGCGAAATGGTTTATATTCTCGCAATATCGCTCGTTCTCGTGACGGCTATACTTTTAATCGGTTCGGAATCGTGGATAGAGCCGCTCGTGTTGCTTGCCTCTTCCGGCGTGGCGGTGCTGATAAACCGCGGAACTAATATATTTTTCGGCGAGATTTCGTATATAACTAATTCGATTTCGGCAATTTTGCAGCTTGCGTTGTCCGTCGATTACAGCATAGTGCTTCTGCATACCTATCGCAGAGAAAAAGAAAGAAGAGAAAAGGAGAATGCGGAGGATAACGGCGCGGCTATGAAGGCGGCGATAAAGGCTGTGATTAAGCCCGTTTCCGCAAGCGCGCTCACGACTATCGCGGGGCTTCTCGCACTGCTGTTTATGTCCTTCCGCATAGGCTTCGATATAGGCTTGGTGCTGATGAAGGGCATAGTGATTTCCGCTATAACTTCCGTAACGCTTCTTCCCGCGCTCGTGCTGTTGTTCGACAGGCTGATGAAAAAGACCAAAAAGAAAGCGTTCGTGCCGAAGGGCAGGGGCTTTTGCAAAATTTCTTACAAGGCGGGCAAGCTTATCGTGCCGATAGCCCTCGTTCTCGTCGTGGTTTGCGGCGTTTTGCAGACGGGCAACGCGTTCGTTTTTTCGGATACGAAAGCCGGAAACCCCGTTATTTCGGAAACGTTCGGCAATAACAACTCGGTCGTTGTCGTTTATAAAAAGAGCGGAAACGATACGGAAAACGAAAGAAAACTCGCGGAGACCTTACAAAATTACAGAACGAAGGACGGAAAAGCTGTTCTCGTCGATTATTCGGCGTATTCAAACACCGTTTTGGAGAGCTACGACGCGGCAAAAGCGATGAAAAAACTCAAAATTTCCGAAAAAGACGCCGAACTGCTTCTGACTATGTATAATCTTTACCGCAACCCCTCGGCGAAGACGGCGACTCTCGCGGAAGCGGTGGATTTTGCGAACGAGCTTCTGGAATCGGACGAGGACGCGAAGGAATTTGCGGGAGAAAACGAGATTCAAACGCTTAAAGACCTGAAAACCGTTCGGGAAATTACCGAAAACGAGTTCACCGCGGAGGAGCTTTACGAAAAGCTTGCGGCGTGGGGGAAAACGGGCGGCGCGGCAGAGGACGACGCGAACGGCGCGGCGGAGAGCGAGATTTCAGCTTTCGCGATAAAGCAGTTGTACGGCGGATATTTTTACGGCGAGGTCAAAAAAAGCGAAGTCGATTTCAAAACGATGCTTAATTTTGCGATAGCCGCTTCGGAAGACGAAAATTTCAAAGACGCATTCGACGCGGCGACGGTTGCGCAGCTTAAAGAGCTTTCGTCGGGAATAGCCGCATACGAAGTGTATTATCCCGAAACAGATCCGCTCAGGCAGGTTATAGACGGCGAATACGGGTACGAAAGCTTTTTGCCCGTGCTTACCGAGGTTGCAACCGCGTTCACGGGTAAAACGCCCGAAATCGCGGTTACGAAAGAGGAAGCGCAGCAGCTTTATATCGCGTATTTCTACCTGACGGGCGATATGCCGCAGGGCAAAATGAGCGGCAAAGGCTTTGCGGAGTACGCGCTTTCCGAGGACGAATCGAACCCCGTTGTTCACGCGCGCTTATCCGAGGACGGCAGAAACAAGCTTGCCGATATGCTCACGGTGAACGGATATTTTTCGGACGCGTCGCTTCTTACATACGAAAAAGCGTACGAAAAGCTTTCCGCAATGCAGAATGAGATAAAAAGCTCGGCGGCGGAATTTTCGCTCGGCAAGGACGAGGTCTCGGGCATATATATAAAGCTTGCCGTAAAGGACGGCTCGCGCGTTTTCGCGGAGGCGACGGCGAAGGATTTGCTCGATTTTGTGAACGCGAATATGGACGGAAACGTGCTTTTAAGCCGCAAAATGACTTCGGAAAATCGTGAAAAGGTGGCGGAAGCGAAAGAAGATATAAAGAAAGCGGAGGACTTGTTCCTCGGCGAGAGCTATTCGCGAATGCTTCTTTCGGTAGGGCTTCCCAACGAAAGCGAGGAAACGACGGAATTCGTTTCGTATCTTTCGGAAGAGGTGAAAAACATTTTCGGCGACGAAGCGTACGTCGCGGGTGAAATAGTTTCTACCTACGACCTTGAAAAGTCCTTTGCTCACGACAACGCGTTTATAACGGTGTTCACGCTTATTTCCGTTTTCCTTATCGTAATGCTCGTGTTCAGGTCGCTTTCTTTGCCGGTGATACTCGTCGCCGCGATACAGGGCGCGATTTATATTGCGATGAGTACGCAGCTTTTGGGGAACGGGATATTCTTTATGAGTTATATAGTCGCAACCTGTATTCTTATGGGCGCGACGATAGATTACGGAATACTTACTTCGAGCAACTACGTCGCGTACAGGGAAACGTGCGATAAAAAGCGCGCGCTGGAACTTTCGGTAGAAGCGGCTATGCCTACGGTCTTTACTTCGGGGCTTATACTTACGGTTTGCGGGTTCGTGATACACTTCATATCCGGTCAAAGCTCCATATCCACGGTAGGACTTCTGCTCGGAATCGGCACTATTTGTTCGGTGCTGATGATAACGCTGGTGTTGCCTTCCGCGCTGTACATTCTGGATAAATTCGTGTTGAAGCTATCGCTCAAAAAGAAAGAAAAGTAAAACCGAAAGAGCGGAAGCGAATAAAAACAAAAGAAGCGCATAAGAACAAAAGATTATAAGAAAGACTATAAAAAGAACGGTGCGCCGCGGCAAAAATTTGCCGCGGCGCACTCGCTTACTATATCCTCCGAAGTTAAAAGAGGGCAGCTTGTCGCCGCCCTCTTTTTCTTTTGCCGCGAAATACGTTCAACGCAAAAAATAACTGATTAAAATAATTTTATTCCCGAATTTTGGAAATGGTATTGAAATCACGCGCGTATTATGATAC
>CAVBZJ010000044.1:0-1945 GCA_963599785.1 Anaerovoracaceae bacterium | reverse complement strand
TTATGATACAATCGAATAAAAAGACGGTCGGAACGGCGACTTTCTGAGGAAAACGGACAAAAATTTAAAAGAAAAAAGCTCTTTCGCAGGAAAGAGCAATCGCCGATGCGATAAGTGATAAGAAAAGTTTTTTATTTGAACTTGCCTTGTTACTTTGTAATTCTATTATACGACTTAAAAGACCGATTGTCAAGGGAGATTTTAAAAAATGTCAAAATTTTATCTTGGAATGGACGTAGGAACTAACTCGGTGGGTATGGCTTGCACGGACGAAAACTACAAGCTTCTTCGCGCAAAGGGTAAAGATTGCTGGGTAACGAGGCTGTTCGACGAAAGCTCGACGGCGAAGGAGCGCAGAACGAAACGCACCGCGCGCCGCCGTCTGGAACGCAGAAAATATCGCGTTTCGCTTTTACAGGGACTTTTCGCGCCCGTCATTTCGGATAAAACGTTTTTTATAAGGCTCAACAACAGCCAGTTTGTCGAGAAGGATAAGGACGCGCTTCTGCTCGGAGACGATAATTCGCTGTTTGCGGACGAAGGCTATGCGGATAAAGACTTTCACAAAGAATTTCCGACGGCGTATCATTTGAGAAAAGCTCTTATGAGCGGCAAAAAGTACGATTTACGGCTGTATTATCTTGCGATTCACCATATCGTGAAATACCGCGGGCATTTTCTCGTTCCGGGCGGAATGAGCGAGGTGCGCGACGCGAAACGGCTTTTTATTTCGCTCAACGAAGCTCTTTCCGATTTTTACGGCGAGGACGCCTGTCTGTTCGACGAATTGCTCTCCGATAAGGCTCGCGATATTCTTACGGGAGAAGGCGGGGTAAAGGATAAAACGAAAAGGCTTAACGAACTGTTCGGAAATTCGGACAAAATATCCAAAGAAATTTACAAGGGCGTTTGCGGCGCGTCCGTTTCTCCAAAGGTCTTGTTCGGAGAAGATTTTGCGGAAGAAAAATCCGTTTCGTTCAAAAAACTCGGCGACGAGGAGTTCGGCGCGCTCGCTTCGGTATTCGGAGATGGGTTTTCGGTGCTTTCCGCAATCCGCGGAATATACGATTTCGCCGCGTTTGAAAAGCTCCTTGCGGGTTATCCCGACATTTCCTCCGCGATGATCGCGGTTTACGACAAGCACAAAGCCGACCTTGAAAAGCTTAAATATTTTATAAAGAACGATATTGAGGGCGACAGCGCGGCGGAATACAGAAGAATTTTCAAAAGCACGGAAGAAAAGGGAAACTACGTCAATTACGTCGGCTACACGAAAAAGGGCGGCGATAAAAAGAAGGTCAAAAAGTGTTCGGACGAGGAGTTTTACTCGTACCTTAAAAAGTTTTTTGTCGCGATTAAAGACGGCGGCAGGCTTAAAGAGGGGGAGGAGACGGAAAAACGTTACGCGGAGATTTTTGCGGAAATAGAAAACGCGACGTTTTTACCGAAAATTTTACATTCGGACAACGGACTTTTCCCGCGGCAGGTAAACGAGGACGAGCTTGTTAAAATCGTCGCCGCGATGGTTGAAAACTATCCCGAAACAGCGGAATTTGCGGGCAAAATCAAGCCGCTTTTCGAGTTCAGAGTGCCGTATTACGTCGGACCGCTTAACGTAAAAAGCAAAAATGCGTGGGTAGTGAGAACCGATGAGAAAATCACTCCGTGGAATTTCGACAAAGTTGTGGACGAAGCGGCTTCGGTCGAAGCGTTTATGCGCAAAATGACGAATAAGTGCAGCTATCTTCGCGGCGAGGACGTGCTGCCCAAAAATTCGGTGCTGTATCAGCGGTTCAACGTGCTTAATCAGCTGAACAATCTGAAAGTGAACGGCGTGCCGCTTTCCGTGCCGATAAAGCAGAAGATTTACGACGAACTTTTCACGGCGTACGCAAAGGTTTCGGATAAAAAGATTATAGAATTTCTGGTGCGGGAAGGAAAGCTT
>CAVBZJ010000043.1:12565-13271 GCA_963599785.1 Anaerovoracaceae bacterium | reverse complement strand
ACGGACTTGCGCTCACCTTTTTGTGGGGCGCGGCGGGGCTTACCCTGCAAGTGCTTCTATACGCGTTTTTAAAAAGCCACAAAGATTTCGGACCGGACAGCTTTTTCGCGGCGCAGAACATCAACGTGTTTGCGATAATGATAACTTTGGGAATAGCGTCTTGCTTTAAGCTCGGCGCGGGCAAAAAAACGGACGCTTGGTATTTTTTGCTTTCATGCGTGTATTATTTCGGCGTTCTCGAAACGTGTTGCCGAATGATGATAGCCGTTGCGACCGTTCTCGAAATAGGCGTGACAGTAGCGTTTGTAGTACGTTCCGAAAAGAAAACGCGGTTTTTATACGCGGGGCTTTGCATTCTGGCGATAGCAGGCTGTTCGTTCGCGTTTTACGACGAGCTGATAAAGCCTATCGTTGACAGAGTGATAAGAAAAATGACGGGGAGTTTTTGGAGCGGCAGAGACGAAGCTTTCCGTTTTGCGATAGAAAAGGGCAGAGAATTTCCGATATTCGGCTACGGTTTTCTTGCGGGTGAGGGCGATCCGAGCCAGCGGGAAGGAATTTTACTTATACATAACACCGTTTTGCAGTGGATTTGTTCTTTGGGATACTTGGGCGCGAGCCTTTCCGTGTGGTTTTACGCCTCAAAATATAAGGTCGTTTTCGATAAGCGTAACCCGCAAAGAGCGTTCACCGCGTTGTATATTTT
>CAVBZJ010000043.1:0-12555 GCA_963599785.1 Anaerovoracaceae bacterium | reverse complement strand
GAAGCCGCTCCGTCCTCTGTTTCTTCGGTCGCTCCGTCGGACGTTTTTTCCGAGGGGACGGATATACCGAAACGAGCGGAATCGGAAAAGTAAAACGAAGTAAATAAAAGTAAAAAGAAGTAAATACGCTGGCGAAAAAAACGGCGAAAAGTCAGTAAATAAACAATAATAAAAACGCCCCGATTTCCGAAGCTCGGAAATCGGGGCGTAAGTCTTTTAAAAATTAAATTTTACCCGACTTATCAAATTGTCAAACTTTCGTATTGCCGAATTTTTATCAAACCTTATGCGGCGTTGCCGTTTTCTGCGGCTTTCAGAACGTATACGAGCGAGCCGAGGCGGGAGAACGAACCGTACGCGGAAAGGGGCGAAACCATTTTGACGGGAAGCGCGCGGTCGGGAATGACCGTTTCTTCGCCGTTTTTAACTTCGCTTTTCTGAACGTATACCAGCTGTCTCGAACCCGTGTTGTTCTGCGAATTGACGTAATAAGCAAGCTCTTTCACCTTGATTTTGCCGTTAAACTCCGCGGCGTTATAGGTAAAGTTCGCGTCGTCGTCGTATTCTTGAAGATTTTTAACCGCAAGGTCGGTAGCTTCGCCGTACGCGGGGGAAACGGTCGGCAGATTAAACGTGGAATCGACGTCAACCTTTACGTTGCGGATAGCGAACAGAAGCTCCGCGTTGTCGATAACCGTTTTATACGCGTAGTCGTAACGCGCGGTTTTAAGCTCCTCGTCCTCCAAATTTTTAACGTCCGCGCTTGTCGCGGTCGGCACGGCGTATTGCACCGCGCGGGAAGCTATTTCGTACGAGCCGCCGTAATATTTTACTTCCGAAAAGCTCTTGACGGCGGAAAGCGACGCCGCGTCGTTCCCGAACGAAACCACCGTATAATCGGATTCAGACTTCGCGTATATAGGCGCGTAGGATTCCGAGAAAGGCAGGAAATAAGCTTCGGAGCTGATGACGTCCTCGTGTTCGTAAGAGGGGGCGTCGTCCGCGTTTTTGCTGTTCAAATAGTATTTCGCGGCGAGCTTTAATTCGGTAGTAAGCTTATAAATCTTGCCGCCGAGCGTTATGTCGGTGTTTACCGCGCTCGCTATTTCTTCGGGAAGAGCCTTTTCCACCTTTAAGGCGGCGGTGTAAGTTCCCGCGATTTCGTATCTTAAAACGCTGTCCTTTATAGAGGAATCCTTTTTATAGGCGTAGTCCTTGTCGCTCGAAAAAACTTCGTAAGAAAGCGTTTCGTAATATCCCTCGGGCGGATCTTTTGCGACGACTCCCGTGTCTCCGCCGCCCGCGAAAGCGTTGTTAAAAACGAGTACGGACTTCCCCGAAGAGCAACCGACGAGAAAGGTCAGGGAAAGAAGCGCGGCCAAAAGTACCGCCGACAATTTTTTTCTCATATTTTATAACTCCGATATTCGGCGCGTGGCTTAAAAAAGCGCGTGCCTTACAAGTTTTTTGCAAAAAATTATTTTTATACAGCAATATGATACCACAAAAACCCGCGATTGTAAAACCTCTTGCGTTTATTTTTTAAAACAAAGCGTAAAAAAGCGTTGTTTCGCCCGCCCGATATGATACAATATAGGCGTATGGAAGAAAAATTTTGCCCGTCTGCGCGTGGGAACGAAAAAATAGCGACGCTTATTACCGCCGATTCGTTTTTCGGCGTGTTTGACGCGCTTATCGAAAAACTGAAAGAAAACGGAAGCTCGCCCGAAGAGAGGAGCTTCGTTTTCTGCGAGGAAAAAATTTCGCTTATGACCGAACGGCGTATTGCGGAGGCCCTCGGCGGGAGCTTTAATACCGAAGTGTATTCGTTCGGCAACTTTTTGCGCGCGAGAAATCGGGGTGGCAACGTGCTTTCCAAGGAAGGCTCCGCAATGGCGGTTAAAAAACTGCTTAAAACCGCGAGGCTTAAATGCTTCAACGCAGGGAAAACCGACCTCGCGCCATCTTTGTTCGAGCTTATCGTGCAGTTAAAAAGCGCGGGCGTCGCTCCCGAAACGCTGGAAAGCGCGGCGGAGCAGACGGAAGGGATTCTTAAAAACAAGCTTTCCGATATTGCGGAAATTTTCGGCGCGTACGAAAAATATCTTAAAGAAAATTCTTTGACCGACCAGAGCGGCGCGATGGCGCAGCTTCCCGAGGTCGTCGCAAACGACGAAGAGCTTGCGGGCGCAAAGGTATATATAATAGGTTTTACGGGCTTTACCGCGCAGATAAAAAACGCGATAACCGCGCTCGTGAAAAAGTGCGCCGAAACGACGGCGATTTTAGTCGGCGGCGAAAACTCTTACGCTTTCGTCAACGAAGCGGGCGAGGTGTTTTCGAGAACGGCAAAATCGGCGGGCGCGAAGCTCGTTTGCCAAAAATATAAAAGCGAATACTCCGATGAGGGCGCAAAGATCGCAAACGGGCTTTTCGATCCCAAAGCCTTTGCGGGCGAAAAACTCAAAACGGACAAGGTTCGCTTTTTCGTCGCGGAAAACCCGAGAAAGGAGCTTATAAAAATCGCGGGGTTAATAAAGAAAAAGGTAAAAGAAGGCGATAGGTATAAAAATTTCACCGTCATCGTACCCGATCCCGATTTATACGAAACGCCGGTGAAAGAAGCGTTTGCGCTATACGAAATACCGTACTTTTTCGACCGCGCGAAAAAACCTTCTTCGCACCCGCTCGTCACTCTTATCACCTCTTACGCGGAATTATTCAGAAAGGGCTTCGGAGAAAAGGAGCTTGCCGCGTTCTATAAAAACCCGCTCGTCGCGGACGACAAGTCCTTTGCGGACAGGTTTGAAAATTATCTTCTCAAATACAATATCCGATACGGCAATTTCCGCCGCCCGCTCGATAAAGAGCTTGCCGCTGAGAGCGAAGAGGAATTTGCTTCTTTCGAGGCGTTCCGTGCGAAAATCTGCGATTATTTAAAGGTTTTCGACGTGGAAAGGCTGCTTACGGAGCTTAACGCGGAGGAAAAAATAAAGGCGTTTACCGAGAGGCTCGAACTGCTCGGCGAACGTGTGGAAAGCGCGGTGAACGCGCAGATTTACGAAGCTACCGAGTCCGTTCTTCGCGAGATAAAAGGTATTCTCGGCGAGGAAAAGGGAATGGACGCCGCGGAATTTAAAAGCGTGTTTTTAAGCGGCGTGGCGGCGATGGAGCTTTCCGTCATTCCGCAGTATAACGACGCGGTGTTCGTGGGGGGCTTTAAGGAAGCCGCGCTCACGAAAGCAGGCTATCTTTTCGCGACGGGGCTGTCATCGGAAGTACCCGCGGTGAAAGCGGACGTCGCGCTTTTATCCGACGGCGACATAAACGCGCTTTCCGAAATAAAGGTGCTTATAGAACCTAAAATCCGCGTGGTGAACCACAGACTTCGCGAAGAAACCGCGTTGGGGCTTTCCGCGTTCGATAAGCGGCTGGTACTTTCTTATCCGCTGTATTCGGGCGGCAAAAAGAACTCCCGCGGGGAGATACTCAATTTTGCGGAAGCGGCGTTCACCCTGAACGGCGTGGAAAGCGCGGGCGGATATATAACCGAAAAGCAGGGGCTTAATACCTTTGCGAGAGAAGCGGGGCGGTTTGCCGAGGGCAAGCTTTCGGACTTTACGGCGGCGACCTCTTATTACCGCGCGACAGAAGGCAAAAACGCCGAAAAGGTCGCGGGTTACGCCAACGCCGAGGTTAAAGAGCGGCTGTCGTTCGCAAAAGAAGCTCTGTTAAAGGACGTGACGAGTCCGACCGCGATAGAGGACTTTTATAAATGTCCGTATCTTTTCTATTTCCGCCACGGGCTTAACGCGAGAACGCGCGAAAAGGGCGAGCTTTCGGGGCTTTCGGTCGGAAATCTTATGCACGAAATTTTTAAAGAGTACGTCAGAAGAATCGACGAAGCGAAAAACGACGAGGCTTCTCGCAGATTGTTTGCGGAAATCGCGGAAAAGGTCGTTTCAAAGACCGAATATCGGATATTTTCTTCGGACGACGAGCGGAAAGCTTCGCTTAAAAGAACGCTTACGGAGTGCGAAAAGTTCTGTAACCGTACGAGAAGCTGGCTCAAAAGCTCTGGTTTTAAGCCCGAAAGGACGGAAGCTTCTTTCGGAGACGGGGCGTATTGCGCCTATCCCGCGGTGAAGCTTGCGGGCGGTAAGGTGCGGCTGGAAGGTAAAATAGACAGAGTGGACAGAAAGGGCGAATATTTCAGGGTTATAGACTATAAAACGGGGGCGGCGGACGACTCCGCAAAGCTTCTTTTCTCGGGCGAAAAGCTGCAATTATATCTCTATTCCGCGGCGGTGCGGGAAAAAGGTCTTAAACCCGCGGGAGCTTATTATATGAAAATTTCCGACGAATATTTAAAGTCAGACGAGGAAACGCCCCCGCTCGTTATAGGGAGAACCGCGGGCGGCGCGCCCGAAGAAGATACGCAAAGCGGAGAACGCGATTTTTCGAAAAACGCGGAAGCGGACTTTTTGCCGAGAAACAAAAACGGCGAACCCGAGACGGTGGACGAAAACGTTCTTTCCGCGTTTATCGACTACGCGAAAGCCGTTTCCGAAAACGCGGTGCGGTCTATGGAGAGAGGCTTCGTTGCGCCGACTCCCCGTCTCGGCGCGTGCGAATACTGCGATTTCAAAGCGGTCTGCAAGGCGGAAAATATTCTTGCGAGAAAAATAGGAAGCGTAAACGACGAAACGATAGAAAAAGCCGTGGAAAACTCTGACTTTGCGGCGGAAAGCGGAAAAGAAAACGCCGAAGGAGCGGAATCTGCAATGAGAGAAGGACGGAAAGCGCAAGAAAACGCGAGGGAGGAGGAATAATGCCGGAGCTAAAAAAGGAACAAAGGGAAGCGGTATTTCATAACGACGGAAATCTTCTCGTCTCGGCATCGGCGGGGAGCGGCAAAACCTTCGTTATGATAGAACGGCTTATCCGTCTCGTTTCGGAGAAAAAGGCGAGCGTAAACCAAATTCTCGCGGTCACCTTTACCGAAGCCGCCGCGGCGGAAATGAAGGAAAAGCTTAAAAAAGCGCTCGTGAAAAAGATTAACGAGGGGGAAACCGCGCTTGCGGAGGAACTGACGGAAGTCGCTTCCGCAGACGTTTGCACCCTGCATTCGTTCTGCGCCGCGCTTCTTCGCAGATATTTTTTCGCGGCGGACGTTTCGCCCGATTTCAAAATCGCCGACGAGGACGACGCGGGCGAGCTTAAAAACGAAAGCGCGGACGAAATTTTCCGCGAGCTGTACGAAAAAAAGGACGAAGATTTTCTGAAGCTCACCGCAAGGTACAGAAAAAAGCGTTCGGATAAAACGCTGAAAGAAAATATTTTGTCCGTTTTGAATTTTGCGGATTCGGAAGCGGATCCCGAGGAATTTTTGCGGAGATCTTACGCGCTTTGCGAAAAAGACGGTTTTTATAAAACCCTTGCGGAATATAAAAAGTATCTCGATAAAGACGCGCTTTCGGCACTCGCCGACGCGGAGGACGCGCAGTATCTGTTTAAGAATGCGGGCAACGAAAAGGGCGCGAAGTTCGCGGAGCTTTTGATAAACGAGATTTCGCGCGCGAAAAGCGGGGATATTTACGCTTACGCGGCGGCGGAGAACGTAGATGTTAAGGCGTATTTCGGCACGAAGCTATCCGTAGAAGAGCAAAAAGCCAAAGAGCTTGTCGTTTCCGCGAGAGACGCGTTTTATAAAGGCGTGGTAAAGCGCGCCGCAAAGCATCTTTCGGACGAAAAAACGGACGCGGAACGGAGCGAAAAATCGGCTCGGCACGTCCGCGCGCTCGTGGAAACCGCGCTCGCTGTGAGAGAAAGATACGCCGAAAAAAAGCGGGAAGAAAACCTTCTCGACTTTTCCGACCTCGAACATTTCGCCTTGAAGGTTCTTCGCGACGAGCGCGTGAAAAAGGCGGTAAGAGAAAAGTATAAATACGTTTTCGTGGACGAGTATCAGGACGTGAACGGCGTGCAGGAAAGCATTATTTCCGCCGTCTCCGATAACAATCTGTTTATGGTGGGAGACGTTAAGCAAAGCATATACGGCTTCCGCGGTTGCCGCCCCGAAATTTTCGGCGGAAAGCTCGAAGCGATGAAGGCCCGCGGCGAAAAAACCGTTCTATTAAATCACAATTTCCGCTCGGCGGCGGAGGTTATAAACGCCGTAAACGCGATTTTTTCCTATTCGATGACCAATGAAAGCTCGGGAACGGATTACGCGGGCGGTTCTATGCTGATTTCGGGCGGGGTATTTCCCGAAGAGGAGACGGGCAGAGCCGAGCTGCACCTTCTGATAAACGAGAAAAAACGCAGGACGGAAAAGGAAGAGCCGCGCGTATACGATATAGAAAAGGACGCGTCTTCTGCGGAAGAAGAGGATTCGCCGCTTATATCCTCGCTCGTTACCGAGATAATACGAAAGGAATTAAAGCGCGAGTTTTACGACGTCAAAGAAGGAAAATCGCGTAAAATCGGCTATTCGGATATAGCGATACTCACGCGCAATAAAAGTAATTCCTACGTCACGGGGCTGGTTACGGGGCTTATCAGAAGAGGTATTCCCGTCGCTTCCGAGGTAAAGGAAAACGTGTGCGATTATCAGGAAATAGCCACGCTTATAAACGTTTTAAGGCTCGTCGATTGCTTCTATTCGGACGTGCCGCTTATATCCGCGCTGTTGTCGCCGATAGGCGGCTTTACCGAAGAGGAGCTTGCCGAAATTTCGATTTTCTATTCCGACGAAACGGGAAAGGACGGCAGGAAAAACGGCTTTACGGGCGCGTTTTTATACTTTGCGGAAATCGGCGGCGCGGCGTGCGTTGAGACGGGCGCGGGTTCGGACGGCGAAGTTTCGGAAATCGGCTCGGACGCGCTTAAAAGCAAGGTATGCGCATTTATAGAATATATAGATAAATTGAGGTTTCTTTCGGATTTTCTCGGCGCGGGCGGCACGCTGGAAAAGATTATAGAGGACTGCGGGTACGAAAACTATCTGCTCGCTTCGGATTCCGGCGAAGAAAAGGTCAAAAGACTGCACGGGTTCGTGGCGGCGGCGACTTACGGCGGCAAAAATTACACCGTCAAGGAATTTATAGGTAAAACCGAAAACGCGGAGGAGATATTCAAAGTGCCTTCGGGCGGAGAGGAAAACGCCGTGCGCGTTATGACCATTCACGCGAGCAAGGGGTTGGAATTTCCCGTGTGCATCGTCTGCGGGTTGGAGCGGCGCGCGAACAACGAAGAGGAACGGGAAGAGATTCTTACGGACAGAACTCTCGGGCTTGCGACGAGGTATTTCGAAGACGAAAAAAGAGTGGTTTACGAAACGCCGCTTCGCGGCTTGTTCAGAGAAAGAATGCGCGAAAACCGCGTTAAAGAGGAGCTGCGGCTGTTTTACGTTGCGGCGACGCGCGCGCAGTATTCTCTGCACCTTACGTTCGAGGGAAAAGAGGATAAAAGAAAGGAAGAGTTCCGCGGCGCGGATAAGTTCCTCGATTATATTCCGAAGTCATTGCCCGTCACCGAATGGAAGGAAGAAGATTTCGTTTATACCGACCTTACCGCGGAAAGAAGGAAGGTTTTGGTAGGAAAGGCGGACGAAACGCTTACGGAAGAGATGAAAAAAGCGTTTTCTTATCGCTATCCTTTCGCGGCGGCGACCGAATTGCCGCTGAAAAGCACCGTCACGGAGATTGCCGAAAGAAGCTTTTCCTTCGGGACGGAAAAGTCAACGGAAAAATCAACGGATAAATTTACGGAAAAGCGCGTTTATCTCGGCGAGACGGACGACAAAAAGGGCGTGCTTGCGCACAGAATTTTAGAGCTTTACGATTTCGGTAATCCCGATTTTGCGGGGCAGGTGAAAGCCGCCGCCGAAAAAGGACTTTTGGATGAAGAAGCTCTTAAAACGGTAGACCTTTCGAGGATAGAGCGCGCCGCGAAGTGCGAAACGCTTAAAAAGCTATCGGGGTATACCCTTTATCGCGAACAGCCGTTCACGGTAAACGTTCCCGCAAAAATGATTTTCGATACCGATAGCGATGAAAACGTGCTTTTGCAGGGCGTTATAGACCTTCTCGCCATAAAGGACGGAAAAGCGGTTATCGCCGATTATAAATATTCCGAAAAGGGCAGGGAAACGCTTAAAGCGCGGTATAAAAAGCAGCTCGACCTCTACGCTTATGCGACCGAAAAGGTTCTCGGTTTGAAGGTCGAGAAAAAAATTCTCGTAAACGTTTTCGAGGGGTACGAAATAGAAATTTAGTTTTTCCCGCTCCCGCCCCTCGGAGAGCGCACGAAAAACCGCCGCCGATTGAGCGGAAAAGCTTTTAGCGTAAGAAAATTTCCGCACGATATAAATTCGCCGCCGTCGACCGTGCCGCGCGGAAAAATTCGCGGAAAAAATTCGGATTTTGGTAGCTTTCCGTTTTATTCCCCCAAAAAATCGAAAAACGCCTCTTATTCGACATACCCGAAAGGGTATCATCGGACAAAGAGGTGTTTTTATGTTGAAAAATATTTTATCGTTTTTAACGGGTTTTGCGGAAAAGTTCGGCGGGCTTTCGGTGATAATATGCGCCGCGCTCGCAACGGCGGCGTTTTTGACTTACGCCCTTCTCGCCATATTTAAACGCGGCTTCGACGGCAAAAAACGCGGCAATTTTTATGCGATTTGCGCGCTTCTCGCGGGGTTCGTCGGCGCGTTGTACGGACTGAACGGCATACGCGGCGAACTGTTCTTCTCTTCTGCGTTTTTGTATCTGTTCTATTCTTTGGTGCTGTTTCTTCTGCCCGTCAGAAAGGATAAGCGGGCGGCAAAGGCAACCAGAGAACAACGCGAACTTGCAAGATATATAGACGAAAAGGTGAGAGAGGCGAGCGAGCTTTCCCGCGCGCAGGGGAATTTCGGGAACGCCGAGGTTAAACCCGCTTTTCTCTACGAAGCGGCAGAGGCTAAACGAAACGGAGATTACGCGCCATACGTCGGTTCGGCAGGTTTGTCAGGCTCGACAGGCTCGGCTGGCGTATCGGGTTCGACGGGAGCTGTCCGCCCCGTTCGCGAGCCGCGCGAAGCCCGCGATATACGCGATATGCGTGATGTGCGCGGCGTTCAGAGCTTCCGCTCGGAGCAACCGCCGCGGGATATAAGGGAAGAAAAGCCCGCGCCGTTCGAGTATTACGAAGAAAGCTCTTCGCCTTCCGCGCGGGTTTCGGACGATTTGCCGCTTGCGGAAATACCTTCGGCGGGAGAAGCCGAAAGACCTTGCGGAACAGGCGGCAGAGCCGAGAGCTTTGCGGAAAACGGGTATTCGGGAAATTACGGAAGCGGCGCGGGAAGCGCGGGCGGTTCGGGAGACCTCGATTATTCACACGTCAAAAACGTTATAGCAAGACTCGACTATTTCGGGCTTAAAGAAAGCGACAGAAGACAGATTCACGATCTGGAAGCGAATCTTTCGGAAGCGGAAAGGGGCGGCAATTCGCCCGACCTCAAAGACCGCATAAACGACGGGCTTTCCTCGCTTCTTAAAATAATGTCCAAATACGGGGCGTAATTATAAATACGTTAATACGTCGCCGGATTATAGGCACGAGATTAAAAAACAAATAAAAACTTGTTAAAAAAACCGCGTTCGCGCGGTTTTTTCGCGTTTAGGTTGACAAATGCGGTCGGATATTGTACAATAACTTTCGGCAATATAAATTACAAAAGCGGTTTAGTAATATAAATTATTGCCCAAACTAAAAAACGTTAAAGGTAAGAGGAGAAAATATGAAGAAAATTTTAACCGTTTTCGTTTTGTCGCTTTTGGCGTGCGCTTGCGTTTTTGCGGGGTGCAAACCGAATAACGACGGTAACGAACCGAAAACCTACACGATAACCTATGCGCTCGACGGCGGCAGAATCGAGGGAGAATACAAAACCTCGTACACCGCGGAAGACGCGTTTACCCTTCCCGTTCCCGTAAAAGAAAATTACGAGTTCGTCTGCTGGACGGACGCGAACGGCAAGGAATGGACGGAAATCAAAAATCAGGTAGGGGATAAAACGTTTTTCGCGAACTGGCGGCAGATAGTTTTTTCCATAACTTACGACTTGGCGGGCGGCGTGAACAGCCCCGATAACCCAGATAGTTACAGCGCGAAGGGCGAGACGATAACGCTTTCCGCTCCCACGCGCGAGGGGTATAAGTTCCTCGGCTGGCGCGATAAGAACGCGGTAGGCGGCGATTTCGTCACCGAAATTCCTGCGGGAAGCACGGGCGATAAGGTTTTCGTCGCGGTTTGGGAAAAGACTTCGTTCTCGATAACCTATGAATTAGACGGCGGCACGAATCATCCCGATAACCCCGATAGTTACAGCTCGGAAGGCGAGACGATAACGCTTGCCGCTCCCACGCGCGAGGGGTATAAGTTCCTCGGCTGGCGCGATAAGAACGCGGTAGGCGGCGATTTCGTCACCGAAATTCCTGCGGGAAGCACGGGCGATAAGGTTTTCGTCGCGGTTTGGGAAAAGACTTCGTTTTCGATAACCTATGAATTAGACGGCGGCACGAATCACCCCGATAACCCCGACAGTTACGAGAGCGACTCGGCGGAAATAGAGCTAAAAGCTCCGACAAAAGAGGGATATATCTTCCTCGGATGGATAGACGCGGCTACTTCCGGCACGACTTTCGTCGATAAAATCCCTGCGGGAAGCAAGGGCGATAAGACCTTCGTTGCTAAATGGCAGAAAGAAGTTCCGTCGGAAGCAGAAACGTTCATCGTTAAATACGAACTCGTTTACAACGGACTGCGTTCAACGGTAGAAAACGCGGCGGACGTTCTCGACGCGGAAATCAAGGACGGCGAAGCGTTTAACGGACTTCTTCCCGAAGCCGTTCCCGAAAATCCGCTTTATAGATTCGACGGCTGGGTGGTTATCACGGCAGAGGGCGAAATAAAAATAACTGCGGGTACGCTTGCGGACGAAACGCTTCTCGGTGAAGACGGAGAGACCATAACGCTCGTCGCAAAGGTAGTCAGATACGCGTACGCGATAGAGTACGTTTTAGAATATAACGGAATAACTTCTACGATAGACGGTCACGATACGGTGGAAAGCGGATTGATAGCCATAGACGGTACGTTTGAAGGCAAACTTTTCACGTTTGTTCCGACCGACGCGCATTATAAGGCGGCAAGCTGGGTAGTCGTGATAAACGGCAAAGAAACGGAAATAACCGCGGCGACCGCGTTTTCCGCAGAGCTTCTCGGTGAAGACGGCGAGACCATAACGCTCGTTGCAAAGGTAGTCAGATATGCGTACGCGATAGAGTACGTTTTAGAGTATGACGGAATAACTTCTACGGTAGACGGTCACGATACGATTGAAAACGGATTGATAGCCATAGACGGCACGTTTGAAGGCAAACTTTTCGCGTTCGTTCCTACCGACGCGCACTACAAGGCGGCGAGCTGGATAGTCGTGATAAACGGCAACGAAACGGAAATAACCGCGGCGACAGCGTTTTCCGCGGAGCTTCTCGGTGAAGACGGCGAGACCGTGAGACTTTACGCAAAAGCGGAAAGATATAAATACGACGTTAAGTACGAGCTGAACTACGGCGGAGTTGCTTCAACGGTGAACGGCGCAACCTCGTTAGAGGACGGAATAATCGAAATAGGCGAGAGCTTTGCGGATAGATTGTATACTTTCGTGCCGACGACGGAGGGCTACGTTGCGGAAGGCTGGGTAGTTCTTGTAAACGGGCAGGAAGTGAAGTTGAATTCCGCGAGCGTTCTGACTGCGGAAATGCTCGAAGCGGACGGTTCAGCGGTCAGACTTTACGCGAAAGCCGTGTATCGGCAGGTATATGAAGACGTCACCATCGTGTATAACCTTACCGATACGATTCAGAGAGAATATCACAGCAACAATAAAGGCACGTTCATAGATTTTAAGGAATACGGAAAACCGCTTACGGTAGATGACGGCAAAACGACCGCTCCCGAAAAGGCGGTGAGAAACGGCGAAAGCTTTGCGGGCAAGCTTCCCGCGATCGACCAGAAGAATTGCGGCTGGGTATATAAAACGACCGACGGCTACGTTTATTGCTCGGAAAAGACCGTTTTCGACCTTTCCAAGGCGGTGCTTGAAGACGGAAAACTCGTGCTTTACGCTTGCCTTACCGAATACTGGATAGGACCTTATTAAGCTCGGCGGTAAAAGAAGTGAGATATACGAAGCGGCGCGACGTACGAAACGTACCTTGCGACGAGCGAGCGGGTTGATGATTTTACGTCTCCCCGTTCGGCATAAACAGTATTAAATAAATAGCTTTAAATTTAATAGAAAGCTTTATATTGAAAAATAAAAAATTGAGTAAAGAAAAGCCCCCGCAGGGGCGGAATATTCCGCCCCTGCGGGGGCTATTTTTTTAAACCTATTGAATAATAAAAAGTCGAATTAAAAGATAAATATCCATCCTACGATAATACACAGTTTGTAACTGTATGTAATATTTTAAAACGAAGCAAATTCTGTCATTCTGAGAG
>CAVBZJ010000042.1:0-13332 GCA_963599785.1 Anaerovoracaceae bacterium | reverse complement strand
GAAGTCGTGAGACCGATACCGTAAATGTAGGTAAGACCGATTTCGACTCTCTTGTTATTCGGCAAATCAACGCCGGCTATACGTGCCACTTGATAAATACCTCCGTATTTCCTTATATTTAATATTGTATATAAACGCCCGAAACGCTTTGGTCTTTGGAATGACAAACCGCCGAATTTGGGGCAGACGTTTTCGCTCCGACGATACGCCGGATAACAGGGTTATTAGCCCTGACGCTGTTTATGGCTCTTGTTCTTGGAACAAATTACCATAACTTTTCCGTTTCTTTTGATAACTTTGCACTTGTCGCACATGGGTTTGACCGAGGGTCTGACTTTCATTTTTCTTCTCCTTATGGATAATAAGTTTATGCTTTAAGATTTGCTACGCCACGTTATTCTGCCTTTCGTAAGATCGTAAGGACTCATTTCGAGTTTCACGCTGTCGCCGAGTATTATTTTTATATAATGCTGACGAAGCTTTCCCGAAATATGCGCCGTTATGATATGACCGTTAGACAGCTTTACTTTGAACATCGCGTTCGGAAGCGCTTCTACAATCACGCCTTCGGTTTCTATTACGTCGTCTTTTGACACAAACTATTACCTCCCGTTTTTAATTTTGTCGCGGATCGCTTTTCTTAAAGTTTCGTTTCCGACGGGTTCGCCGCGGTTTATCCTTTCCGCAATTTCGGGAAGGGCGTTTTCCATAACCGTTTCGACGTGCTTTAAGTTTTTCCGCTTTGGATTATTTATTCTTCTCGTTTTGCCGTCCGCAACGGTAACGTAACCGTTTTCCGCTCCGACAACGAGAAAATAACCGTTTTCATCTCGCCCCGAAAGGCTTTTTACAATATCTCCGACGTTCAAAATATTCACCTCTATAAAGTGAGTATTTCCGCGCCGTTTTCCGTGATCGCCACGGTGTTTTCGTAATGCGCCGAAGGTCTTCTGTCGCGCGTTTTCACGCCCCAGCCGTCCGGCATAAAATCTACCTGATACACGCCCGCGTTGATCATAGGCTCGATTGCGATTACCATTCCCGCTTTGAGTCTGATGCCCGTACCCTTTCTGCCGTAATTCGGAACGGAAGGATCTTCGTGCATTTCTCTGCCGATGCCGTGACCGACGAGCGCGCGCACTACCGAGAAGCCGTTCGCTTCCGCGTGACTCTGAACGTTATAGCCTATGTCGCCGAGCGGCGTTCCGTCTTTCAAACAGGAAAAGGCTTTGAAGAAACATTCTTCGGTCACCTTGACGAGCTTTTTCTTTTCCTCGGTGGTTTCGCCGACGATAAAGGTTCTCGCCGCGTCGCCTTGCCAGCCGTCCAGAATAGTTCCGACGTCCACGCTTACGATGTCGCCGTCTCTGACGATTATATCGTCGGAAGGAATACCGTGCACCACCGTTTCGTTTATGGAAATGCAGGTGGAAGCGGGATAGCCGCCATAACCGAGAAAGGAAGGATACGCGCCGTTTTCTCTTATAAAGTCGTGCGCGATTTTATCGAGTTCCTTGGTGGTCATACCCGCGCGGATAGAACCGCCTATAAGATTAAGCACGTCTCTCGTGAGCTTTCCGCTTTCGCGCATCAGCGCGATTTCGGCGGGAGTTTTGATGGTTATCATAAAAGAACCTTCGTAATCTCTTCAAACACCGTATCTATCGGCTTGTCGCCGTCAACGGTCAAAAGTCTGTTTTTTGCCGCGTAATAAGCTATAAGAGGTTCGGTCTGCGCCGCGTAAACGGCGAATCTTTCTTTAACCGATTCGGGGTTGTCGTCTTTGCGGACGAAGAGCTTTCCTCCGCATTCGGGACAAACGTCCGTATCTCCTATAAAATCGACGTGGAAGGAGCTTTTGCATTTTTCGCAGCTTCTTCTTCCCGTAAGTCTTCTTTCGAGCTTTGAAAGAGGAATGTCGATGTCAATCACCGCGGTGGGTGCGTTAAAGCCTTCGAGAGCTTCCGCCTGAACGACGTTTCTCGGAAAGCCGTCTAACAAATACCCGTCTTTGCAGTCGGGCTGCGAAAGCCTTTCTTTAACAATTTCGATCGTAAGTTCGTCCGGAGCAAGGTCGCCGCCGTCGATTATGGACTTGATTTTAAGTCCTACGGGCGTACCTTTCTTTATATTCTCGCGGAAGATGTCCCCCGTCGAGATATGGGGCAAACCGTAACGCTCGGAAATGAGAGAAGCTTGCGTGCCTTTGCCGCTACCGGGTGCGCCGAGCAATACTATTTTCATCTGTCGTACCTGTTTTCCCGAATGCCCCGATAACGATTAACGATTTTTCCGTGCGCGGCGGGCGGCTTTTGCGCCCGCCGCGCACGAGTTTACGTTCGTTTTCGGGCTATTTCAGGAAGCCCTTGTAATTTTTCATCATAATTTGCGATTGAAGCGCTTGGTCGAATTCGAGTGCGACGGAAACTATAATGAGAAGTCCGGTTGCGCTGAATACGTTTACCAAAGAGGAATCTATCGCCTTGAATATGAGCGAAGGTATAAGCGCGAGGAGTGCGAGGAATATCGCTCCGAAAAGCGTGATTCTGTTAGACACTCTCTTCAAGAAATCGGTGGTCGGTTTACCCGGTCTCGTTCCCGGAATGAAGCCGCCGTTCGACTGAATACTCTTGCTTATGTCCTCGGGGTTGAACTGTATCTGGTTATAGAAATATGCGAAGAACAGAATGAACACGCAAAGTATTACCATATACAGATAACTGCCGCTGCCCATATAGGTGCTCCACCATCTGTAAAAATCAGAGGTTTCGGTATTGAGACCGAATAAGTTCATTATAAGGTCGGG
The DNA here is from genome assembly GCA_963599785.1 of Anaerovoracaceae bacterium. GTDB lineage: Bacteria > Bacillota > Clostridia > Christensenellales > Borkfalkiaceae > UBA1259. The sequence goes on along the minus strand of CAVBZJ010000042.1, from coordinate 10,526 downwards.
GAAGGAAAGGATCGCAAACGCGAAGATGAGCGGCATAACGCCCGCCGCGTTGATTTTGATCGGAATGAACGTGGATTGACCGCCGTACATTTTTCTGCCCTTAACCTGTTTTGCGTACTGAACGGGAACTTTTCTCTCCGCGCTGTCAACGTGAACGATTGCGCCGAAGATGACTATCGCCGCGATAACGAAGCCGATGAGCGACCACGCCGCGCTACCCGCCGTTTCCGGAACGAACAATTTTTCGATAAGTCCTATAATCGCGTTGCCCGCCGTTGCGAGGATACCTGCAAAGATGAGGAGCGATATACCGTTAGAAACGCCGTAATCGGTTATTCTTTCGCCGAGCCACATAGTGAACGCCGCGCCCGCGGTATACACTATTACGAGGAAAATATAGCTCATAACCTTGCCGAAGCCGGTCTCGCCGAACAGCTCTCCGAGCTGAATAGAACCGCTGAACGCTACCAGAATACCGATAGCCTGAACGATTGCGAGAACGAGCGTCAAAATACGGGTGTAGGTGTTGAGTCTTCTCTTGCCTTCTTCGCCCTGCTTACTTAATCTTTCGAGCGCGGGAATACCCACGGTAAGCAGCTGAATGATTATGGACGCGTTGATGTACGGTCCGATACCCATAGCGAACAGTGTGCCTTGACCTAACGCGCCGCCGGACACCGCGCTCATGATTTGCAGGAACGTGTAGTTCTGCAAACCGTCGAAAACGTGAACGCCGGGGACGGGGATATAACAACCGAGTCTGTACACGAATAAGAGAGCGATGGTAATAAGAATTTTACGTCTTATTTCCTTGATCTTAAACGCGTTTACTATTGTCTGCCACATTTTGCCCTCCTTAATCGGGGTTAAATTTGTTCAGCCGTGCCGCCAGCCTTTTCGATAGCTTCTATTGCGGAAGCGGAAAAAGCGTTAGCTTTTACGGTGATAGCCTTGGTAAGGCTGCCGTTACCGAGCACTTTAAGACCTACGCTGTCTTTAACTATTTTGATAAGTCCTTTTTCGTTGAGAGCGTTCACGTCTACTACCGCGCCCGCCTCGAAATTTTCAAGGACGGAAAGGTTGACTATGCTGTAAACCTTTCTGAAATGATTGTTGAAACCGCGCTTCGGAATACGTCTGACCAAAGGCATCTGACCGCCTTCAAATCCCGGACGAACGCCGCCGCCGCTTCTTGCCCATTGACCTTTGTGACCTTTACCGCTGGTTTTGCCGAGTCCCGAACCGATGCCGCGACCGAGCCTTTTTGCGGGGGTTACCGCGCCCTCTGCGGGGCTTAAATTTCCTAATCTCATTGTTTATACTCCTTAAACGGTCGAATCGTTAAGCTTTTTCGGTTTTAACGAGGTATTTAACCTTGTCGATCATACCGAGAATAGCGGGATTTTCCTGATGAATCTTGAAAGAATTGATTTTGGTAAGTCCCAAAGCTTCTACGATTTTCTTATGCTGCGGTAAAATCGCTATCGTGCTTTTCACGAGAGTAACTTTAATCTTACCCGTTTCGGTCTTTTTTGCTTTTGCCATTAAAGTTTACCTCCTTAACCGTTGATTTCTTCTACGGTCTTGCCGCGAATAGCCGCAACTTCTTCCGCAGATCTCAATGCTTTAAGCCCTTCGATAGCCGCTTTTACGCAGTTGATGGGGTTGTTGGTGCCGTGAGATTTGGTTCTGATGTTGGTGATGCCGACTGCTTCCATAACCGCACGAACGGGACCGCCCGCGATAACGCCGGTACCTTCCGCAGCGGGGAGCATTAAAACCGCGCCTCTGCCGAACTTGCCGAGAACCTCGTGGGGAATACTCGTGCCGAGAAGGGATACGGGAACCATATTCTTCTTCGCTCTTGCGGTAGCCTTGTCGATAGCTTCCGGAACCTCGGTGGATTTACCCATAGCGCAGCCGACCTTGCCCGCGCCGTCGCCTACTACGACGAACGCCGCGAATCTCATATTTCTGCCGCCTTTAACGACCTTGGTAACACGGTTGATAGCAATGGTTTTTTTGATTAAACCGTCGTTTTCTTCCGCTCTTTTAGCGGGTCTGTTGTTATCTCTTGCCATAATGCTGAATTTCTCCTTGATTTATTAGAATTGAAGACCGCCCTTTCTCGCACCGTCGGCAAGATTAGCAACCCTGCCCGTGTAAAGATAACCGCCTCTGTCGAAAACGACCGCTTCTATCTTTTTGGCTTTTGCCTTCTTCGCAAGAAGCTCGCCTACCGCGAACGCCTGCGCCTTCTTGTCTTTGCCCGCAAGGGTATCTCTTATATCCTTATCGAGCGTAGACGCCGTAACCAAGGTGTTTCCCTTAACGTCGTCTATAATCTGCGCGTAAATATGGTTCAACGTTCTGTAAACCGAAAGTCTGGGGGTTTCGGCAGTGCCTTTAACCTTTGCCCTGACTCTTTTATGTCTTTTTAATCTGTCCTGATTTTTATTGATTTTGCTAATCATTTTAAATTCTCCTGTTAATCGCTTTTCGCGCCCGAAAACGTTTTCGTTTAAGTCGTTTTCCGCTTTCATCGCCGTGCGTCGCGCCGCTTTTTCACGCCGCCGTCCGCACGACAAAAAGGAAATTCGGCTCACACGCTTTACAAGGCGCACTCTGCCGACGCGTCGAACAGAACGCGTCGACTAAAAGCCCTTTAAAGTTTTTATTAACCTTTACCGCCCGCGGCTTTACCGACCTTACGCTCGATAACTTCGTCGCTGTAACGGATACCGTATCCGTGATAGGGTTCGGGTTCTCTGATGCCTCTGACCATAGCCGCGAACTGACCGACCTTTTCCTTGCTGATGCCGGAAACGGTGATTTCGGTAGCGGAGGGGCAATCGAGAGTGATTCCGTCTATCTCTTCAACGTCTACGGGGTGCGAAAATCCAACGTTAAGAACGATTTTCTTGCCCTGTTTTGCGACCTTCCAGCCGACGCCGTTTACGATAAGGGATTTTTTATAACCTTCCGTCACGCCTTTTACCATATTCATGGTAAGCGCGCGATATAAACCGTGCTTCGCTTTAACGTCGCCCTCGTTGTTCGCTCTCGTGAAGTGAACCACGTTACCCTCGATGTGAGGAGTGATAACGGGATCGTAGCTCTGCGAAAGCGTGCCTTTCGGACCTTTAACGGTTATTACGTTGTCTTTCGCTTCGACGGTTACGCCTGCGGGCAACGTGATAATTTCATTACCTATTCTTGACATTTTAAGCCTCCTACCAAACGTAGGCGAGTACTTCGCCGCCCTGATGCAATTTCTTTGCTTCTTTGCCGGTCATAATGCCCTTGGAGGTGGAAAGAATAGCGATTCCGAGACCGCCGAGTACCTGCGGAACTTCGTCCGTTCCGACGTATACGCGGAGACCCGGTTTACTTACTCTTTTAAGCCCCGAGATGACCTTATTGTTGCCGTCGTATTTGAGGGTGATTTTGATAGTACCCTGAACGCCGTCTATAACCTCGACGTTCTCGACGTAACCTTCGTTAAGAAGAATGTTAGCAATAGCTTTTTTAGTGTTAGACGCGGGAATTTCTACGGTCTCGTGCTTTGCGGCGAGCGCGTTTCTGATTCTCGTGAGCATATCTGCAATAACGTCTGTCATTTTTCTCTGTCCTCCTTTACCAACTTGCCTTCTTCACGCCGGGAATCTGACCTTTATAGGCAAGGTTCCTGAAACAGATACGGCAGATTCCGTATTTACGGATAACCGCGTGCGGACGACCGCAGATGCTGCATCTCGTGTATGCTCTGGTGGAAAATTTAGCAGGCTTCTGCTGCTTATTTATCATAGACTTTTTAGCCATAACGTAACTCCTTCTTACTTGTTCGCGAAGGGCATTCCGAGCATTGCAAGCAATTCTCTCGCCTCTTCGTCGGTATTCGCGGTCGTGGTGAAGCAAATATCGAAGCCCCTGATTTTCTCTACCTGATCGTAAGAAATTTCGGGGAAGATGAGCTGTTCTTTAACGCCCATCGAGTAGTTGCCTCTGCCGTCGAACGACTTGGTGGATACGCCGCGGAAGTCTCTTACTCTCGGAAGAGCTATCGAGATGAACTTATCGAAGAACTCGTACATTCTCGTTCCTCTCAAAGTAACCTTCATACCGACGTTCATACCTTCTCTTATCTTGAAGTTCGCGACCGATTTTCTCGCGGTGGTAAGGATAGGCTTCTGTCCCGCTATCTGTTTAAGCTCTTCCTGAGCGAGCTGAACGCTTTTGCCGTTATCCTTAACGTCGCCGAGACCGGAGTTGATCGTTATTTTAACGAGCTTCGGAGCCTGATTAACGTTTTTATAGTTAAACTTTTTAACCAAAGCGGGAACGACGGTTTCGTCGTACAAAACTTTGATTCTGTTGGGAGTTTTCTCGGTTGCAGCTGCCTTAGCAACCTGAGCTTTCTTTTCTGCCATTTAAGTTTACCTCCGCCTTACTCGGCGCTCGCGGTCTTTTCCGCGTTTTCTTTTTTGGTCTTTCTCTTGGTAGCGGGTTTCTTTGCTTCCTTAACCTCTTTCTTGGCGTCTAAGCTCGCGCCGCATTTTTTGCAGACTCTCACTTTTTTGTCGCCTTCGACCTTGTAGGAAACTCTGGTCGCTTTGTTGCAAGCGGGGCAAACTACCAAAACGTTGGAAGCGTCGATAGGACCGGACTGGCTCTGAATGGAGCTGACCTCCTGCGCGCTTCTCGCTTTTTTGTGCTTTTTCTGAACGTTTATACCGTCTACGACTACCTTGTTATCTTTGGGGAGCGCGACGAGAACCTTCGCGGTTTTGCCTGCGTCTTTACCCGTGAGAACGAGAACCGTATCGTTAGCTTTAACTTTCATTTCTATTCTCCTTATAACACTTCGGGCGCGAGCGAGATTATACGCATATAATCTTTATCGCGAAGCTCTCTTGCGATCGGTCCAAAGATACGAGTGCCTCTCGGCTGTTTCTGCGCGTCGATGATAACCGCCGCGTTCTCGTCGAATCTGACGTACGTTCCGTCGTTTCTTCTTACGCCGCTGGTGGAACGAACGATGACCGCCTTAACCACCTCGCCTTTTTTAACCGTGCCGCCGGGGGTAGCGGTTTTAACGCTCGCTACGATGACGTCGCCGATATTGCCCGTTCTGCGGAAAGATCCGCCAAGCACTTTAATACACATCAATTCTTTCGCACCGGAGTTGTCCGCCGCTTTTAATCTCGTAAAAGGTTGTATCATTTAAGTGCCTCCTTATTTCGCCTTCTCGACGATTTCCGCAACTCTCCAATTCTTGTCCTTGGAAAGCTTTCTGGTTTCGACTATGCGAACCTTATCGCCGACGCCGCACGCGTTGAGTTCGTCGTGCGCTTTGAACTTGTGAGTTTTCTTAACAGTTTTCTTATACAAGGGGTGTTTATATCTTTCTTCGATAGCAACGACCACGGTCTTGTCCATCTTATCGGATACGACTATACCCACTCTTTCTTTTCTTAAATTTCTTTCCATAATCTAATCGCTCCTATTTTGCGCCGAGTTCTCTCTGCCTTAAAATCGTCTTAACCTTCGCAATGTCTTTTCTGCAAGTGTTTAAAGACGCGGAGTTTTCAAGCTGTCCTACTGCGTGACGGAAACGAAGATTAAATAATTCCTCGGAAAGTTCTTTAAGCTTGGTGTTGAGTTCTTCAACCGTCATTTCGTGAAGTTCTTTCGTTTTCATTAACCTTCACCGCCTTCCTCTTTAATTTCTTCCGCTACCGTCTTTTTAACGAATTTCGTTTTTACGGGGAGCTTATGTCCCGCAAGACGCATAGCCTCTTTTGCCTGTTCTTCGGTGATGCCGCCCATCTCGAACAAAACTCTGCCCGGTTTAACGACCGCTACCCAGAACTCTACCGAACCTTTACCGGAACCCATACGGCTGTCCGCAGGTTTTTTGGTTACAGGCTTGTGGGGGAATATGTCTATCCATACCTTACCGCCACGTTTAACGAATCTCGTCATAGCGACACGCGCCGCTTCTATCTGGTTGGATTTGATCCAGCCGGGTTCGGTCGCTACCAAGCCGTACTCGCCGTAAGCTATCTTATTGCCTTTGGTACACTTACCGGTCATTCTGCCGCGGTGTACTCTTCTTCTCTTAACACGTTTTGGCATTAACATAATTAATTCTCGCCTCCTTGAACGGTTTTCTTCTTGGCGGAACCGATTACCTCGCCTTTGTAAATCCAGCATTTAACGCCGATTACGCCGAAGGTGGTGTGAGCTTCCGCAAAGCCGTAGTCTATGTCCGCTCTCAAAGTTTGAAGCGGAATGGAGCCTTCGTGATACTGCTCCGAGCCTGCTATTTCTCTGCCGTCAAGTCTTCCGCTTACGCAAACCTTAACGCCTTTGATACCGCTTCTCGTGCATCTCTGAATCGCCTGCTTCATAGCGCGTCTGAAAGTTACGCGCTTTTCGAGCTGGGAAGCGATGCCTTCCGCAACGAGCTGTGCGTCCGCGTCGGGCTTCTTTACTTCGGAGATGTTCACGGAAATCTGTTTACCCTTGCAAATTTTCGCAACGGTCTTTTTGATGTTTTCGATTTCCGCGCCCTGTTTGCCGATAAGCACGCCGGGGCGAGCGGTGTAAATGGTGATTATAATCTTGCTTGCAACCTTTTCGATAGCGATCTTGGAGATTGCAGCCTGATAATATTTTTTCTTTAACGCGTTTCTTATCTCGTTGTCTTCCTTAACGTTCGCCGCAACGTCTTTCTTATCGACGAACCACTGGGAATCCCAATCTTTGATAATACCGACTCTTAATCCGTGCGGGTTAACTTTCTGTCCCATACTCTGCCTCCTATGCCTTCGCGTCCAGCACGATAGTGATGTGGCTGGTGCGCTTCAAAATTCTGAACGCTCTTCCCTGCGCTCTGGGCATAACCCTTTTAAGCGTGGGACCCTGATCTGCGTAACAAGCCGCGACGTAGAGATCGTCTCTGTTCATATTGTTGTTGTTTTCGGCGTTAGCCGCAGCGGACATAAGTACCTTTTTAATCGGTTCGGACGCGGACTTGGGGGTGTTGTCGAGGATAGCCGCAGCTTCTCTCACGCTCTTGCCCCTGATAACGTCAAGCACGATTCTCACTTTATAAGGAGAAATTCTGACGTGCTTTGCGACCGCTCTCGGACGTCTGTCTTTATTTTCCGCGATTCTCGCGGTTTTTTCTCTTAAATTCTTAGCCATCTTGAAATCTCCTATCTCGCACCCGTGGATTTTTCCGAACCGGCGTGTCCCTTAAACGTTCTCGTGGGAGCGAACTCGCCGAGCTTGCAACCTACCATATCTTCGGTACAATATACGGGAACGTGTTTTCTGCCGTCGTAAACCGCTATCGTATGACCTACGAACTGCGGGAATATCGTGGACGATCTCGACCAGGTTTTCAAAACCTTCTTTTCGTTTTTCTCGTTTAATTCTTCCACTCTTTTCAAGAGTTTAGGTTCTACATAAGGACCTTTTTTAACGCTTCTTGACATACCGTTCTCCTTAATTTATCCTCGTGATGATAAGCTTGTTAGACGATTTTTTGTGCTTTCTCGTCTTGTAACCGAGAGCAGGTTTACCCCAAGGAGTAACAGGCCCCGGCATACCGACGGGAGATTTGCCTTCGCCGCCGCCGTGCGGGTGGTCGCACGGGTTCATAACCACGCCGCGGACGGAAGGACGAATACCGAGGTATCTCGTTTTGCCCGCTTTGCCGACTCTTATAATCTCGTGTTCGAGATTGCCTATCTGACCTATCGTAGCCTTGCAGTTCGCGAGAATGTATCTCATTTCGCCGCTCGGCATTTTGAGGGTAACGTACTTTTCGTCACGCGCCATAATCTGCGCGCTCATACCCGCGGCTCTCGCGATCTGACCGCCTTTACCGGGCTGCATCTCGATGTTGTGAACCATAGTACCTACGGGAATGTCTTTAAGCTTTAACGCGTTGCCCGCCTTGATATCCGCGGTTTCGCCGGAAATGACGGTGTCGCCTACTTTGAGACCTACGGGAGCAAGGATATAAGTCTTTGCGCCGTCCGCGTATTGAAGGAGCGCGATGTTTGCGCTGCGGTTCGGATCGTATTCGATGGTCTTAACCGTTGCGGGGATACCGTCTTTCGCGCGTTTGAAGTCGATGATACGGTATTTTCTTCTGTTGCCGCCGCCGATGTGACGAACGGTAATCTTACCCTGCGCGTTTCTGCCGCCCGATTTTCTCTGATCTTCGAGAAGCGATCTCTCGGGTTTCGTCGTCGTGATTTCGTCGTACGCGCTGACCGTCATAAAGCGGCGAGCAGACGACGTCGGTTTATATCTTTTTATAGCCATTTTAATTTCCTCCGAGAATTAGGACAACGAATCGAAGAACTCGATGGACTTGCTGTCGCTCTTAAGCTGAACGATTGCCTTTTTGTAGTCGGGAGTATAGCCTTCGTACTTGCCTTGTCTTTTAAGCTTTCCGCCGACGATCGCGGTGTTGACCTTTGCGACCTTGACGCCGAAGATTTCTTCGATAGCAAGCTTAATCTGGGTTTTATTAGCGTTTTTAGCCACTATAAAACTGTATTTCTTATCCTTGATACCCGCATAGCTCTTTTCGGAGAGAAGGGGTTTGATAATGATGTCGTGTGCAGCCATTATTCTCCGTAGACCTCCTGTATTTGTTCGACAGCCTTTTTGGAAATGACTATCTTCGCATTTTTAACGACGTCGTAGGTGTTAATCTGATCCGCGGGAATCGTGGTGATTTCGGGGATATTCGCAGAAGCTCTTAAAACGGCTTCGTCCGCGTTATCCATAACCACGAGTACGCTTTTATCGAGCTTGAACGCTTTGAGGAAGGCAGCCATTTCTTTGGTCTTGGGAGCTTCCACCTTTATCTCGTCGATAAAGATTACTTCGTCGTCTCTGATTTTCTGCGAAAGCGCGGAGAAAAGCGCAACCTCTTTCGCTTTAACGTTCATCTTTTTGGAGAAGTCGCGGGGCTTCGGAGCGAAAACCACGCCGCCCTTAACCCATTGCGGACTCCTTATAGAACCCTGTCTTGCTCTGCCGGTGCCTTTCTGTCTCCAAGGCTTTGCGCCGCCGCCGCGAACCTCGCTGCGGGTAAGCGTGCTTTTCGTGCCTTGTCTTTCGTTGGAGAGGCGGGTTACCACAGCTTGGTGAATAACCGCTTCGTTGTATTCCGCGCCGAACAAAACGTCGTTGAGATCGAGATTGCCTACTTCGGCAGCTTTCATATTAAATAATTTAACGCTTGGCATTTTCTTTCTCCTTACGCTTTAACGCTGTTTCTTAAAGTAACTATGCCCTTGACGGGACCGGGAACCGCGCCCTTAACGAGAATCGCGTTTCTCTCTTTATCGACTTTAACAACTTCGAGATTGAGAACGGTTACGTTTTCGTGACCGTACTGCCCCGGCATTCTCTTACCCTTGAAGACTCTCGAAGGGGAGCTGTTCGCGCCCATAGAACCGACTTCTCTGTGTACAGGGCCTACGCCGTGGGTTTCTTTCAGTCTGTGATTGTTCCATCTTTTGATAACGCCCGTAAATCCGTGACCTTTGGACACGCCAGAAACGTCTATCTTGTCGCCCGCCGCGAACGTCTCGCAGGTAACTACCGCGCCGACTTCGAGACCAGAATCTTCCATTCTGAATTCTTTCAGAACTTTCTGGGGAGCAACGCCGATTTTCTTGAAGAGACCTGCTTCGGGTTTATTCAACGCGTTTTCCTTAACCTCGTCGAAGCCGAGCTTGATTGCGGAATAGCCGTCTCTTTCCAAAGTCTTAACCTGAACGACGGGACAAGGACCTGCCTCGATAACCGTTACGGGAATAACCTTGCCGTTCTCGGTGAAGACCTGCGTCATTCCGAGCTTTCTGCCAATGATTGCTTTATTCATAGATAAAGTTCACCTCCGTAATATATATAATGTTTATTAGAGCTTGATTTTGATGTCTACGCCCGCGGGAAGGTGAATGCTGTCTAAAAGCTTCACGTTCGGGGAATAGATGTCGATAAGTCTTTTGTGCGTTCTGATCTCGAACTGTTCGCGGGAATCTTTATATTTGTGCGGGGAACGCAAAATAGTAACGATTTCCTTTTCGGTGGGAAGCGGAATGGGACCGCTTATCTTCGCGCCCGATTTCTGCATCGTTTCCACGATTTTAGAAGCCGCGCTGTCGAGCATTTCCACGTCGTAAGACATAAGCTTGATTCTGATTTTCTGACTTGCCATTGTTCGTAACTCCTTTTTCTACCTAACTTGTTATTCTGCCGTGTTGCTGTAAACTCCGCCGTGCGTGTCCTGAAAAAGTAAATAAAAAAATCATTCGCCGATACTTAATTTTTTAAGTCGCTGCGAATGACTTTACCCTTTCTTCGTTTGAAGTTAGTCGCAGAGATCGTGTCTCCACACTTGTCAACGGAAATTATCTGTCGCCGTCACCAACGAATTTCAGTAACTTCCCGTATCAACCCAGATTACACAGCCTACATATTATATACTA
>CAVBZJ010000041.1:0-13527 GCA_963599785.1 Anaerovoracaceae bacterium | reverse complement strand
TTTTTATTACTTATTTTTATATCACTGATATTTTCCCGCAAAAATATCAAGCCTGCGTTTCGTCTCTCGGAATCCGTTCGGTTCCCTTTTCTTCCGATTTCTCTTCTTCCGACAAAGACGGCTCCTCTTCCTCGGGCAAAGACCGCTCCTTTTCTTCAAGCTTAAACAGCGCGGCGAATTTCGGAAACGTCGGCTCGAAAACGAACGCTTTATCGAGAAGCTTCGAGAAAAAGCCTATTATAGTTCCGTTTATAAGCGCCATAACGAGCGTACCCCAACCTATCCCCCTGATTTCTCCGAAAAACGCGAAGGTCATAATAACGCTCGCCGTAAGGCACGAGAGGTCTACTACGGTTTTCAGAACGGAAAGCTTTATCCCGTACCTCGCCGAAACGGCTTTCACGAAAAAGTCGTATACCTGCGGATAAAGATAGGTTTTGAAAAACAACGCCACCGAAAACGAGGTCAAAACCGTTCCCGCAACGAACATAACTATCCTGAGCCACAAGGCTATGCTTTCGGGAGAAGTTACCGAAGGGTTAAAGAACGGAATTTTTCGCCACAAATCGAGAACCAAACCGTATATAAGACAGGTTGCAAAGGACAAGAGATAAACGAACTTAAACCGCCTTAACACTATGCAGAGGACTATAAACAAGCCCGCCTGAATAACGTATTCGGCTTGCCCGAAGGTCAGCACGCCCGTTTTTAAGCTTAACAGATACGCGGGCGCGACTATCATAGAAATTCCGAAATCCGCGGCGGAAAGTATCGCCACCGCAAGCGCAAGCAACACGATTGCGCATATATAGACTGCTTCGCCCGATAATTTAATCTTTTTCATTTTCTTTCGTGAAATTTTATTACGATTTTATACTTTTCCGCAGCGTTTAATTTTCGGCTCGCTTCCGTCGTTTCGCGCTCTTTCGCTAGCTATTTCTCGCTATTTATTTATAAAGAACGTAATTATCCTTGCGCTTCGCGGGTTCTGCCGCGGAGACCGCGGGATAACCGAGCGCGAGCGCGCCGACTCCGCGGAGCGTTTCGGGCAAACCCCATTCGCGCAAAAGCTTTTTGCCCTGCTCGCTGTCGAAAATCTCGCGTTCTCTGTGAATCCAGACGCTGCCGAGGTTCAGAGAAGCGGCGGCAAGCATCATATTTTCAAGCACGCAGCTGCCGTCCTCGACGAACGTATTCACCGAGCCTTCCGCAAGCACGAGAATAATCACGGGCGCGCCGTAATACGGATCGCAATCTCTGCCCAAAAATTCCGCGTTGAGCCGAGAAAGCTCCTTGCGATATTTCTCGTCCGTGACGGCGATGATCGTAGGAGATTGTCGCCCTTTTCCCGTCGGGGCGTAAGTTCCCGCCTCGCACACCGCTTCGAGAAGCTCCCGCGGCACGGCTTCCTTCTTAAAAGCGCGCACGCTTCTTCTTTTTTTAATGTTTTCTAATACTTCGTTGGTCATAATTTTACCTCCCTTTTATAAAATTCGCCACACACCGAGCTGCGGTGTATGGCGAAAAATGAGTTCTGCGCTCAGAAAAATCCATACCGATTTTGTAGTTATATCGTACCACGAAAATTTCGGATTGTCAAACGCTTTCGGCACGATTATCTTCGGCGCGTTTATCTGCCGAATTTTTTATAAAGCGCGGCTAAAAGCTCTTCGTTGCTTTTAGGTTCTCTGTCCTCGCGGGCGCGCCTTGCTTCGGCGTTTCTTCTGCCCTCTTTTCTTTCCCTATCCGTTTTCTGATTGCCCGCGTTGATGCCGTGCGGACATTCGGTGGTTTTAAGGGTTAAAGAAATTTTCTTTTTAACCGTGTCTACGCCGAGAACCTTTACCTTTACTATATCGCCGACTTTAAGCACGTCCGAGGGGTGCTTTATATAATTATCCGAAATCTGCGAAATATGCACGAGTCCGTCCTGATGCACGCCTATATCCACGAACACGCCGAAGTCTATAACGTTTCTGACCGTCCCCGTCAGCTCCATACCCTCTTTAAGGTCGGATAAATCCATAAGGTCGCTGCGAAGCACGGGCGCGGGCAGCGAATCACGAATATCTCTGCCGGGTTTTAAAAGCTCGTCCACTATGTCGCGGAGAGTAGGCTCGCCTATGCCGCACTCTTTGGCAACAGCGGAATAGCCCTTTTTATCGAGTCTCGCCTTAATATCGCCGATATTGCCCTTTTCCACGTCTTCGAGAGTGTAACCGGTAAGCTCCAAAAGCTTGTTCGTCGCGTCGTAGTCCTCGGGGTGAACGGCGGTGTTGTCGAGAACGAAGCCGCCGGGGATTCTCAAAAAGCCCGCGCACTGCTCGAACGCCTTCGCTCCGAGCTTTTTAACCTTCAAAAGGTCCTCTCTTCTTTCAAACTTCGCCGATTTTCTGTATTCTATAATGCTCTTCGCCGTGCCGCCGTTAAGTCCCGCAACGTACGAAAGAAGGCTTGCGGAAGCGGTGTTAAGGTCAACGCCGACGCTGTTTACACAGTTTTCGACCACGCCGCCGAGAACCTCTTCCAGTCTCGCTTCGGGCATGTCGTGCTGATACTGCCCCACGCCTATCGACTTGACGTCTATTTTAATAAGCTCCGCAAGGGGATCCTGTAATCTTCTCGCAATGGAAACCGCGCTTCTTTGCGCAGGCTCGAAATCGGGGAATTCCTCCGCGCCGAGCTTGCTCGCGCTGTAAACGGAAGCGCCCGCTTCGTTCACGACCGCGTACGATACGGGGCGGTCGCACTTCTTTATCAAATTCGCGACGAAAATTTCCGATTCCTTGCTCGCCGTGCCGTTACCTATCGAAATAACGTCCACGTTGTATTTTTTAACGAGCGCGAGAATTTTCGCTTCCGCTTCTTCTATCTTATTCTGCGGCGGAGTGGGGAAAATGACCGCCGTGTCGAGAACGTTGCCTTCGGGGCTGATGACCGCAATTTTGCAGCCCGTTCTGTACGCGGGATCGAGTCCTAAAACAACCTTGCCTTTGAGCGGCGGTTGAAGAAGGAGCGGACGAAGGTTCACCTCGAACATCTTTATCGCCTGCTCGCTCGCCTTCTCGAAGAGGTCGCTTCTCACCTCTCTTTCTATCGAGGGGAATATAAGTCTTTTATACGCGTCCTCGGCGGCGGCGGCGACAATTTTCGCGTTGTTGCCGTCTCCCTTAACGTATAAGCTCTGAATTGCGGCGATAAACGCTTCCTCGTCCACGACGACCGAGACCTTTAAGCACTCTTCCTTTTCGCCGCGGTTGACGGCAAGAATTCTGTGCGAGGGCATTTTATCTATGCGCTCCTCGTAATCCTTATACATATCGTAGGTTTTGGCGTTTTCGTTTTCCAAAAGCTTGCAGGAAATTTCGCCCGTCTCCATAGTCTTTTTACGGAGAGTTTTCCTTAGCTCCGCGTCGTCAGAAACGCGTTCCGCGATAATGTCGGAAGCCCCCGCGAGAGCCTGCGCGGAATTTTCCACGCCCTTTTCGGGATTGATATATTTTTCCGCTTCCTTTTCGGGTTCGTCGGCGTTTTTATCCTGCGCGAGAATATATTCCGCAAGCGGGGTAAGCCCCTTTTCCGCCGCGACCGAAGCGCGCGTTTTTCTCTTCTGCTTATACGGGCGGTAAATATCCTCCGCCTCCGTCATCGTTTCCGCCTTTTCGAGCGCGGCGGCTATTTCTTCCGTCATTTTGCCCTGCTCGGTTATGGAAGCGGTGATTTCTTCTTTTCTCTTGTCGAGGTTGCGAAGATATTTAAGTCTGTCCGCGAACTCGCGAAGCACCTGATCGTCGCACGAACCCGTCATTTCTTTTCTGTATCTCGCGATGAACGGTATGGTATTTCCGTCGTCGATAAGCGTTATGATGTTTGCGGAGTGGTCGGGACGGATTTTGAATTCCGCCGATAGTTTTGCCGAATAGTCCATAGTTTGTTTAGTTTACCTTTGCCCTTTTTTTCTTTTATAAATAAGCTCTTTGCCGCGCGATATTTTTCCCGCGGCGGTCGGCTTTTTAACCTTTTTTAATTTGAATTTACTTTCAACGTCGTCCGTTCAAATCGGGTGCAACGCGGTTTTTACAAAATTTATCTTTTTTTGCCCTTTCTTTTGCGGATTTCCTTAACCGTGTTTTCGTACCCGTTGTTCTGCGGAACGTAGTACACTCTGTCTTTTAAAGAGTCCGGCAGATACTGCTGTTCGACGTACCCGCCGTAAGAATGCGGATACTTGTAATTCGCGGCTTCCTTTTTATCTTCCGCAGAGCCGTACACCGCGTTTTTAACCCACGGCGGCACGTTGTCGTCCTTTATCTCCCGCGCGTCCTTTGCGGATTCGTCCATAGCGATTACCACGGAGTTGGATTTTTCCGCCTCGCAAACGTAAATTATCGCCTGCGACAGGGGAAGAAGCCCTTCGGGAAGTCCGATTTTTTCAAACGCCACGAGGGCGTTCGTCGCAACCACCATAGCCATAGGATCTGCCATTCCCACGTCTTCCGAAGAGTGCGCTATAACCCGCCTTGCGATAAGCCGAGGATCGCACCCGCCCTGCACCAGCCGCTGCATATAATAAAGCGCGGCGTTGGCGTCGCTGCCGCGGAGGCTTTTGCAGAACGCCGAAAGCATATCGTAATACGCCTGCTCGTCGTAAGACATAGCCTTTTGCTGAATAGATTCCTCCGCGTCCTTCAACGTAACCCTGATTTTGCCGTTTTCATCGGGTTCGGTCGTGAGCGCGGCAAGCTCCAAAGCGTTATACGCCACGCGAAGATCTCCCGCGGCAACCCGCGCGATGTGGCGATAAGCCGCTTCCTCTATTTCGAGGTCGTAGTTTCCGAGTCCTCTTTCCTTATCCGCCGCCGCCTTTTTGAGCGCGGAAAGAATATTTTCTTCCGAAAGGCGTTTAAGCTCGAACACCCTGCATCTCGAAACGATTGCGGGCGTCATATTAGCGTAAGGATTTTCGGTGGTAGAACCGATAAATATTATATCGCCTTTTTCTATCGAAGGGAGCAGGCTGTCGCTCTGCGTTTTGCTGAACCTATGACACTCGTCTAAAAGAAGATAGGTCTTTTTTCCGTATAATTTAGCGTTCGACACGGCTTCGTCCACGACGCGTTTTACGTCCGCGACGCCCGAAGAAACCGCGTTAAGCTTTACGAAATTGCCCGCGGTGCTGTTTGCCACGACGTTCGCGAGGGTGGTTTTGCCGCACCCCGGAGGTCCCCAGAAAATACAGCTTCCGAGCCTGTCCAGCTTTATCGCGCGGCGCAGAAGCCCCGTTTCGGAAACTATATGTTCCTGTCCGAGGAATTCCGAAAGGGTTCTCGCCCTCATTCGCTCCGCAAGCGGAATATTCTTTTTCGCACCACCGTTTTCGGCGGCTATATCGAATAAATCCATATTATTTATTTTATCATATCCGATATTTTTTTTCAAGTCTTAATACAATATAAATATGGCATATTTTGTTAAAAGCGCAAACGATTCTTTAATAAAGAAAGGCGGAGAAAGAGAGAAACGCGTAGCGACGGGCGCGGCGGAACGGATAACGGCGTTAAAAGACGGTTTATTGTTTTTAACGTTTATCTCGGCGGCAGTACTTCTTGCGGCAAGCGGGAAGGGCGCGGAGTTCGCCCTTCAAGGAATAAAGCTGTGGGCGGCGGTCGTTCTCCCCTCGCTTTTTCCGTATTTTTTCATTTCCGCCATGCTGACGCGGCTTAAAATCACCGAACGTCTCGCTCTTAAACTTTCGCCCGTTTACCGCAAGGTTTTTAAGGTTAGCGGAATAGTTTCGTACGCGTTCTTTTTAAGCGTGATTTCGGGCTATCCCGTCGGGGCGAAAATCGTTTCCGATTTAAGGAAAAACGAACTTTTAGACGAGGATGAGGGGGTGCGCGCGGCGGCTCTCTGCTCAACCTCTTCGCCGTCATTTTTAATCGCGGCGGTAGGTAGCGCGGCGTTCGGCTCGGCGCGGCTCGGAGTCGCTCTCACCGCGTGCCATATCGTTTCCGCCATATGCACAGGCGTTATATTTTCATTTTATAAAAACAAAAAAAGCCGCGGTTCTTCGGCGGCGGCTTCGAGCGATTCGGGTGGCAAAAACACGGAAAAGGAGGGCTTTAACGGACAAAATTCGGGCGAAAACGCGGGCGGCGCGGGCAAAATACCGGGCGGCGCGGGCGGAACGGACAATTTGTTATACGAATGCACATATAATTCCGTCGTTTCCATACTCGTAGTGGGAGGGCTTATAGTTTTGTTTTCCGTCCTCACCTCTCTTATGGGTTTTTACGGCGTTTTCAAGCCGTTCGTCGCCGCGCTTACGAAAATTCTCGGAAACGAAACGCTTGCGGAAGGGTTAATTTACGGCGCGTTCGAATGTACGGGCGGAATCTCGCGGCTTGCGGCGGCGGGAGTTTCCGAAGGCGCGTTCGTTCTCGCGGCGGAAATATGCGGCTTCGGCGGGCTTTCGGTCATAGCGCAGTCGCTCGCGTACCTTTCGGGGGCAAAAATAAAAGCCGCGCCCTTCCTTCTTTCAAAGGCAGCGGCGGCGGCTCTGAATTTTTTATTCGCCCTGATTGTTTACCGAATTTTCTTTTAGAAATCTCGAATAAATATCGAGGGTTTTTGCGGGAACGAGAGCGGAAAAGTCCTCGCCCCTCTTTATCATTTCGCGAACCTTCGTGGAGCTTATATCCTTATAATCGTCGGTTGCGAAAACGTACGAGGTTCTTATATCGGGATAAGTAAGCCGATTTTTTTCTTCCGCGGCGTGTTCGTATTTAAGGTCCTTGTCGTTTCTGATTCCGCGAACGTAATCGGTCACTCCGTTTTCTTTGAGGTAAGCGGGGAAATTTTTGACGTCCGCATAAGACAGAACGTCCACGCGTCCCTCTCCGCCGAACGCGGCTTTTAAGGCTTTAAGCCGAACCGACCTCGGAAAAAGCGGTTTTTTATCTGGGTTTTCGCCCACGACTACTATTACTCTGCCGTAAGCTTTAAGGCATTTGTTGATGATATTGACGTGACCGACGGTCAGCGGGTCGAAAGTTCCCGCGAATACGGCGTTTTTCATTTTTTCGGTTAGTTCCTTTATGTATTTTTTTATAAGGTATTTCGTTTTTCTTTCGGCAACGTTTTTCGGTAAAAGACGTGCGGAATGGCAATTAAGAGTTTTCGTGTAAAAAATTGCATGACGGCGGGAGCAAGCCCCCGCCCTACGATAGGTATACAGTTTGTAACTGTACAAAAGGAAATATGCGGTCAAATTGTTGTCTGCCCCTTAAAGAGTAAGGGGCAAAGTTAGTTTGAGGTATGCGCGCTCAAAAGTATTTTGAGTGCGGAGAGGCGTGCGGATTGCCGCAACAGGCAATGTTTCTAATTATTTGAGCAAAGAGAAGAGTTGCAGATTGACGCAACAGGTGAGAAGTGGCGCAGGGCGCGTACAAAGAAGTACGCAACCAAGCCACGACGAACACGCAGCGTCAAGGCGTGTAAAACATTTTACGCGCTCAAAAGCATTTTGAGTGCGGAGAGGCGTGCGGATTGCCGCAACAGGCGATGTTTCTAATTATTTGAGCGAAGAGAAGGGTTGCAGATTGACGCAACAGGTGAGAAGTGGCGCAGGGCGCGTACAAAGAAGTACGCAACCAAGCCACGACGAACACGTAGCGTCAAGATGCGCCCTTATATTCGCTCAAAAAAGGTGAGGTATGCCCTGCCGTATTTCCTCTCGTCCGCTATTTTAAGCCCTTCCGCCGTTCCCGAAAACGGCTTTTCGTTTTCGTAAATCGCAACTCCGCTTTTTTTAAGAGCCGAAGCCACGAGCGGCAACACGCTTTCCGCGCCCGCAAGGTACGGCGGATCTATATATATAATATCGAATTTTCTTTCTTCCGAAACATTCTTCATTCCCGCAAGAAAGGTCGCCGCGTCCGAATTTTTCACGGTAACGCCGCCGCTTATCTTCAAAATTTCCAGATTCTTTTTAAGCACGGCAAGGCTTTCGCGCGATAAATCGTTAAAGGTTACGGAGTTCGCCCCGCGCGAAAGAGCTTCCAGCCCGACCGCACCCGTACCGCAATAAAGGTCCAGAAAATCGCACCCTTCCACGCGGTTTCTTAAAATATTGAAAAGGCTTTCGCGCACGCTGTCCGCCGTGGGACGAATCGCGTCGCCCTTAAATTCCGCAAGCTTTCTGCTCCTGTATTCTCCGCCGACTATTCTCACGACTATTCTCCGTAAATTCTTCTCTGATTTTCCTGAATCTTATCGTACTGCATCTTAATCTTTCTCGCGCCGAGATAATAAGCTATTCCGCAGGTCAGCATAATCGCGGGGAGCGCGACGAGGGTGAAATAGAAGGTCGCGGGGGAAGGACTTTCCGCCCCGCCCACGCGGAAAAACGCGTAAAACGCAAGGTATACGATAGAAGCCGCCACGCCGAAGCCGTTGCCCGCGCCGCAAATTATCATAATCGTATGCACAAGCATAAGAACTATAAGCGGCACGCAGGCGGTAAAGCCTATCATAAAACCCTTATGGGGCTTGTACTCTTCGTTGAGCTTTAACGGACGAAGCTCGCCCGTCAATACCATCTGCTTTCTTTCGAGGTCGTTGGCGTTGCGGGTTTTTAAGGCGTCTTGTCCCAGCTTATAGGCGTAAGCCGCAACTATAAAAAGGTACAGCCCCAGATTCAACACGAGAAGAACGTATTGAAGCCATATAAGATTAGCGTTCTGGATAGCAAGTATGCCGAACGCCGTTATCGCCATAAAAAAGAGATAAACGAACGGCAGAACCGCGTTTTTAACGTAATATTTAATCATTTTTTACTCTCGTCTATATAAATTTTCTCGGCTCGCGCCGCAGATTTCGTTAGTATTTCGTAGCTTATGGTATTATATTTTTCGGCAAGAACCTCGGCGTTATCGAGAACTTTAAAAAGCCTCTTCCCCGCCTTCCTTTTGTCGCCGCCGCGCTTTCCGCACGCGTTTTTCATGCCGCCGCGGTGAACGTTACCGAAAGCCTTTTCTGCGGAAACGTCCATACACCTCGCGGCAATATCGGAAGCCGTCTTTTCTCGCGGCAAGCCGTCCGCATAGCCGTACCTTATAATACGCGCGCGCGCGTTTTCGGAAAGTCTTTCCGTTCCGTACAAAAGCGTTTCGCCTGCGCATACGTCGCGCTCGTAAATTACGGGCGCAAATATTTTCATCGCGGGGCGAACCGTCAAAGCGTCGCTCTTAAAAGGCTTATACCCGTAAAGGAGTATTCCTATCCGCACCATATCGAAATACGCGCCGCGAATAAAGCCGCCGCTTGCCGATATGTGCGCGGTAACGTTTTTATCGAAGCTCTTAACCTTTTTTACCGCTTGACGGAATTTTTCCGTAGCGCGCAAAAAAAGTTCGTCGTTTTCGGGCGCGCCGTAATGGGAAAACACTCCGCAAAGCTTCGCGTAGCCGCACCTTGCGTAAAGAGAAAGAATACTTTCCAAATCCTTTTCTTCCGCGCCGCCGCGGTTCATTCCCGTATTGATTTTTAGATGAGTTTTAACGGGCAGACCGAGACTTCTCCCCGCCCGTTCCGCGAGTAAAACCTCCGAAACGCCGCCGACGCAGACGGTAAGTCTGTTCTCCGCCGCAACGAAATAATCTCCGAGCGAAACGGGGTTGAAAACGAGAATATCTTCGGTAATTCCCGCCCGTCTTAAACGCGTTCCCTCTTCTGTAATAGCTACCGCAAAGCAGTCCGCGATTCCGTGCAAGGTCTCCGCCACTCTTTCCGCGCCGTGACCGTACGCGTCCGCCTTGACGACGGCGCAAAACGCCGTGTTCTTCGGCAAAATAGCCTTTATTTTATTCGCGTTCTCCCTTATCGCAGACAAATCTATTTTAGCAACGTTCAGCATACCCTCATAGTATGCTTCCCTCACTCCCGCGCGTTACGGAAATACCGTTTCCCGCTTTAAGATAACGCCGCGCAGCTACCGCCGCTTTTATACGCCGATTTTATCCGTCGCTTTTATCCGCGCGTTCCGTATTCCCTCGCTTATGTTAAAATAAAGTATACCATTTTTACGCACTCTTGTCAACACCGTGACGCATTAGTTCTTCACAAGCGTTTTTCAAACTTTCGTAAAGAAATTTATATAAATTTTTATAAAAAGTTTCGTTAAATACTTGACAAGCACAAAATTTGTGGTATAATTTATATAAAAAATGATGAAAATGTTTTAAGGAGGACGCAATGAAAAAGAATATGTACAGCCTGATGCTATCGGAGAAGGTGGTGGAAGAAATAGACCGCCTTGCCGAGAAGGAAGGCACGAACAGGTCTAACCTCGTCAATCAGATTCTTGCGGAATACGTTTCGATAACCACGCCCGAAAAGCGGATTTCGGATATATTCGAGAGAATAGAACGGCTTTTCGGCGGCGACGCGAGCTTTCCCGTATACCGCGAAAGCCACGACAACACCCTTTCGATAAAGAGCGCGCTTTCTTATAAATACCGTCCGACCCTTCGCTACGAGGTGGAGCTTTACCGCACGGAAGGCGGGGCGTTCGGCGAGCTGAAAGTCAATTTCCGCACGCAGTCGCCCGAGCTTCTCACAAAGCTTACCGAATTTTTCAGGTATTGGCAGAGGCTCGAAGAAATTTACGTTTTCTCGTTCTTCAAGAGCGGGCGCATACGCTACTCTCTTGACGAATACAAGTGGACGAGAAGCCTTTCCTTCCCCGAAAACAAGCGGTACGAAAGCGAGGACCTTTCCCGCGCGATAAGCGATTACGTCAAGGTATTCGACAGATTACTTAAAAAATACCTTGCGGACGGCTATTCCTCGGTAAGAGAACTTGAAAACGACTACCTTGCGGCTTTGAACGGCGGCGCGCTCATCATTTAGCGCAAAAACGAATACAAAATTAAATCACGATATTAAACCATAAATAAAGAATATAAAAGGAGGTAAAATTTTATGAACGCAAACAAGCTTACCAAAAAGGCGGCGGAAGCCATAACCGCCGCGCAGAACATAGCGATAGAAAACGGCAACATTCAGATTATGCCCGAGCATCTTTTATACGCGCTTATCGATCAGGAAAACGGACTTATCGGTCAGCTCATAAGAAAAATGGGCAAATCTCCGGACGAGCTTTTGTCCGAAATAGATACTCTTATAAGGAAAATTCCCGCAGTTTCGGGTGCGGGCAGAGAACCCGACAAGGTTTATATCTCCCCTCTCACCGATAAAATCCTGACCGCGGCGGAAAGACTTGCGGACAGCTCCAAAGACGAATACGTTTCGGTCGAACACATAATGCTTTCCATATTCGACTACGCGGACGACGGCATCAAAGACGTGTTCCGCGCGCACGGAATAACCAAAGCGGGCTTTAACGAAGAGCTTAAAAAGGTGAAAACCGACCGCGTTACTTCGGACGAACCCGAAAACGGCTACGACGCGCTTAATAAATACGGCTTCGACCTTGTGGAACGCGCAAAGCAGCAAAAGCTCGATCCCGTTATCGGCAGAGACAACGAAATACGAAACGTTATCAGAATACTTTCGAGAAAGACGAAGAACAACCCCGTGCTGATAGGCGAACCGGGCGTCGGCAAAA
Organism: Anaerovoracaceae bacterium; assembly: GCA_963599785.1. Lineage (GTDB taxonomy): Bacteria > Bacillota > Clostridia > Christensenellales > Borkfalkiaceae > UBA1259. Next base: position 1,898 of record CAVBZJ010000041.1, on the reverse strand, counting down.
CGGCTATCGCGGAAGGGCTTGCGCAGAGAATAGTGCGCGGCGACGTTCCCGAAGGACTTAAAGAAAAGACTATTTTCGCGCTGGATATGGGCGCGCTGATTGCGGGCGCAAAGTTCCGCGGCGAGTTCGAGGAAAGACTTAAAGCGGTATTGAACGAGGTGAAAAAGAGCGAAGGCAAAATCATTCTTTTCATCGACGAGCTGCACACGATAGTCGGCGCAGGCAAAACGGACGGCGCAATGGACGCGGGCAATCTGTTAAAACCGCTCCTCGCGCGCGGCGAGCTGCATTGCATCGGCGCGACCACCCTCGACGAATACAGAAAATATATAGAAAAAGATCCCGCCTTGGAACGTCGTTTCCAACCCGTTCTCGTAGACGAACCGACGGTAGAAGATACTATTTCCATACTGCGCGGACTTAAAGAACGTTACGAGGTTTATCACGGCGTAACCATTCACGACGGCGCGCTGATTGCGGCGGCAACCCTTTCTAACCGTTACATTACCGACCGTTTCCTCCCCGATAAGGCGATTGACCTCGTGGACGAAGCGTGCGCGATGATAAGAACGGAAATAGATTCTATGCCGACCGAAATGGACGAGATTTCGAGAAAAATAATGCAGCTCGAAATCGAGGAAACCGCGCTCAAAAAGGAGACGGACGAACTGAGCATTGCGCGGCTCGAAGAGATAAGAAAAGAGCTTGCGGATCTGCGCGAAAAATTCGGCGCGATGAAGGCGCAATGGGAGAACGAAAAGAAGAGTATTCACGAGGTTTCCGACTTAAAATCCGAAATCGAAAAGGTGAACGCGGAAATAGAGACGGCGCAGAGAAACGCCGACTACGAACACGCGGCAAAGCTCAAATATTCCACTCTACCCGAGCTTAATAAAAAGCTGGAAGAGGCAAAGCACCGCGAAGGCAAGCAGAAAAACACCCTGCTTCGCGACACCGTTACCGAAGAGGAAATCGCGAAAGTCGTTTCCCGCTGGACGGGCATTCCCCTCTCGAAGCTTATGGAAGGCGAAAGAGAAAAGATTCTGCACCTTCCCGACATTCTGCATAAACGGGTAGTCGGACAGGACGAAGCGGTGGAAAAGGTTTCGGAAGCGATTATGCGTTCCCGCGCGGGCATAGCGGACCCCAACCGCCCGATAGGTTCGTTTATGTTTTTAGGACCGACGGGCGTAGGTAAAACCGAGCTTGCGAAGGCTCTTGCGGAAAGTCTGTTCGACGACGAGCATAACCTTGTCAGAATAGATATGACCGAGTATATGGAAAAATTCTCCGTGTCGAGGCTTATCGGCGCGCCTCCGGGATACGTCGGATACGAAGAGGGCGGTCAACTTACCGAAGCGGTGAGAAGAAAACCCTACTCCGTTATTCTCTTCGACGAAATCGAAAAGGCGCACCCAGACGTGTTCAATATCCTTTTGCAGGTGTTGGACGACGGCAGAATAACCGATTCGCAGGGGCGCACGGTGGACTTTAAGAATACGATTATAATTCTTACCTCTAACCTCGGCTCGAATTACATTCTCGAAGGCATCGACGAAAAGACGGGCGAAATCAGCGAAGCCGCAAAGGCGGAGGTGAACGCGCTCTTAAAGAAGTCCTTCCGTCCCGAATTCCTTAACAGGCTCGACGAGACGATTATGTTTAAGCCGCTCTCGAAGGCGAACGTCACGGGTATAATAGACCTGCTCCTTAACTCCCTCAGAGAGAGAATGGAAGAAAGAAGACTGCGCCTTTCGGTTACGGACGAAGCGAAGGCTTTCATAGTGGACCACGGTTACGACCCGATTTACGGCGCAAGACCTTTGAAGAGATATTTACAAGGAAAGGTGGAAACCTTGCTTGCTAAAAAGATGCTCGAAGCGGACCTCGCTCCGAAC
>CAVBZJ010000040.1:11732-13978 GCA_963599785.1 Anaerovoracaceae bacterium | reverse complement strand
AGGTAGGGGAACGCCTCTTCAAAATTCACGCCGTACCAGTTTGCGTGCGGATCCTGCATAGTCTTTATAATGCTTTCCACCGTGAAATCGACGGCAATTTCAACGCTTTTGGAAATAGCGTTGCCGAGAGACCTTGCGCCGCAAAGCGCGCTAGCGAATATATCGCCCGTGCCGTGGAAGGAAACGGGGAGCTTTTCTCTGAAATACGAAAAGTATCTGTCGTTTACCGAATCGTATCCGTACGCACCGAGCCTGTCCTTTTCGAGCGAAACGCCGGTGATAACCGCGGTTTTCGCGCCGAGAGCGGTCAATTTTTTCAAAAGCGACTTAATGTAGCTTTCGTCGTAACCGTCTCCGCGATAAGACTCGCCGAGCATAAACGCCGTTTCGGTAAGGTTGGGAACGATAACGTCCGCCTTTCCGCAAAGCTTTGCCATTTCTTTGGCGAAAGCTTCGTCAAAGCCGTAGTAAAGCTTTCCGTTGTCCGCCATAGCGGGATCGACGATGATTTCCGCGCGTTTTCCGCCGTATTCCTTGAAATTATCGAAAAGCCCCGCCACGAGCGAGATTTGCCGCATCGAACCGAGATAACCCGTGTAAATTGCGTCGAAGCCTATGTTTTCCGCTTTCCATTTTTCTTCGATGCCTTCTATGTCGTCCGTCAGGTCGCGGAAGGTAAAGCTTTTAAAAGCCGTGTGAGTAGATAAAACCGCGGTGGGGAGAACCGCCGTTTCCATGCCGAACGCGGAAATAATCGGCAAAGCCACCGTAAGCGAACATTTGCCCACGCAGGAAATATCCTGAACGGTCAGCACTCTCTTCATTTTTATGAGCCTCCGAAATAATTTTACAGATATTACGTTTTAAAAATTTATATTTTCGTTATAAAAATCGTCGGGTTAAATTTGTGGCTAAAACACTTCCGAAAACAGTTCCAGACCGGAAGCTTTAAGCACCTTTCTGACGAGCGCGGGGGTGGCTTTCGGGAAAAGCCTTCCGAAAAAGCTCATCGATCGACCGTCGAAGCCCATAACCATACGTTTCTTCTTCCGCGCGATTCCTTTTACGATTTTCTTTGCGGCTTTGTCCACGGGCATCATAAATTTATTTATGAGCTTGTTTTCCTTGTCTGTAACTGACATTCGTTTAAGAATTTCGGTGCGGATAAAACCGGGGTAAACGCCCGCGACGTAAATTTTGCCCTTATATTCCTCGATAAGCGTTTCTGTAAAGCCGCGCACCGCGAATTTTACGGCGCAATACATACTTTCGCCGACCACAGCGCAAAGCCCCGCCGCACTCGAAACGTTCACGATGGCGGGGGTTGAGGATTGTTTTATAATGGGCATAAGGTATTTTACCGAATTGAGATTAGAAACGAAGTCCGTCGCGACGATTTCGTCGATTTCCTCGAAAGACAAGTCCTCGAACCTTTTAAAAGGCAGCATAAAGCCCGCGTTATTTATAAGAATATCGGGTTTGAAGCCGCCCGAAGCAAGCTTCTCGGCAAAAGTTTGCCAGTTTTCTCTTGCGGAAACGTCGAAAACGCAATAGGTGAAATTATCGGCTTTGTCGCCGAGAGAAGCTTTCACGGCGTTCAGACGTTCCTTGTTCCGCGCGATTCCAAGCACCTTACAGTCGTATTTTTCGATAAGGAGCTTCGTCACCGCCGCGCCTATGCCGCCGCTCGCACCCGTGATAATCGCGGTTTTTCCGCATAACCAGTTCTTTTTCATAAATTTAATTTTAGCATTTTGCGTGCGTTTTTGCAATAAAAACAGGTAAATTAAAGGTAAAATATAGGTAAATAAAGGGCGAAAAACCGTAAAAGCTAAAAACTCCGCCGCACGAAGGAGTAAACAAAAGCTCAAACGAAGAAGCGAGTGAAAAAGCGAGAGGAAAGGCGAACGAAAAAGCAAAAAAAATAAAATTTGCGTAAAACGGTTGACAAAATCGTCTTTCGGGTTTATGATATATTTGACAATTAAAGAAACCTTAAAAAACGCGGACAAGTAGACCGCCGAGAAGTTTTCAGAGAGCGGGGGCAAGGTGCAAGCCCCGTAACCGACGGCGACAATCGAAACCACTGCGCGAGGGTGAGCAGGTCGCGGGCTTACGCGCGGCAAAGAGCGGTCGCAAATACCGGAACGGCAAAAATAACGCCCGAAGGCAATTACGGCAATCAAGGTGGAAACGCGGAAATTATTTTCGTCCTTACGGCAAAACGTAACGGGCGATTTTTTTAT
>CAVBZJ010000040.1:9176-11709 GCA_963599785.1 Anaerovoracaceae bacterium | reverse complement strand
ACAAAAAACAAAAGGTAAAAGCATCAAAAAATCAACGTATAAACAAAGGTAAAGATCAGGAGGTTAATATATGAAAATTACTTTAAAAGACGGTTCTGCGCTCGAATTTTCCGCGCCGATAACCGCAATGGAAGTGGCGAAGAGTATTTCGGAGGGGTTGGCGAGAAACGCCGTCTGCGTAAAGATAGACGGCGAGCTTAAAGACCTTTCAACGGTCATAGACAAGGACTGCGATTTGCAGGTTATAACCCTTAAAGACAAAGAGGGCTTGCAGGTATATCGTCACACGACGGCGCACGTTCTCGCGCAGGCGGTAAAGAATATTTTCCCGACCTCCAAGCTCGCGATAGGTCCTACCATCGAGAACGGATTTTATTACGATATAGAATTTAAAACGCCGATAACGCAGGCGGATTTATCCAAAATCGAAAACGAGATGAAGGAAATCATAAAGAGCGACCTTCCCATAGAACGCCTCGTTTACGACAAAAAGACCGCGCTGAAAATATTCAGAGATTTTTCCGAGCCTTATAAAATCGAGCTTATCAACGACCTGCCCGCGGGCAGCGTAATATCGTTCTATAAGCAGGGCGATTTTATGGACTTGTGCCGCGGACCGCACCTTCCTTCGACGGGCAAAATCAAAGCGTTCAAGCTTACGTCCATCACGGGCGCATACTGGCGCGGTAACGAAAAGAACAAAATGCTTACCCGTATATACGGCACGGCGTTCGAGAAGAAGAGCGAGCTGGAAGAGTATCTCACCGCTCTCGAAGAAGCCAAAAAGCGCGACCATAACAAGCTCGGCAGAGACCTCGGTATTTTTATGACGGAAGAGGTGATAGGACAGGGCTTGCCCATTCTTATGCCGAAGGGCGCGAAGATTTTGCAGATACTTTCGCGTTTCGTCGAGGACGAGGAAGAAAAACGCGGATTTATGATAACCAAAACCCCGAACATGGCGAAAAACGACCTTTACAGAATTTCGGGACACTGGTATCATTACCGCGATAAAATGTTTATAATCGGCGACGAAAATTCGCCCGAAGCGATGGCGCTCCGTCCGATGACCTGCCCGTTCCAGTATCAGATTTATAAGAACGGCTTAAAGAGTTACAGAGACCTTCCTTGCAGATACAGCGAAACGGCGACGGAGTTCCGTAACGAAGCGAGCGGCGAAATGCACGGGCTTATCAGAATCCGTCAGTTTACGCTTTCGGACGGACATATCGTCTGCACGCCCGAACAGGTCGAGGACGAATTCAAACGTTGCCTCGATTTAAGCTATTATTTCCTCGATTGTCTGGGAATGAGAGAGGACGTGACCTTCCGTTTCTCCAAGCGCGGACTTAACAAGGCAAAATATATAGACAACGACAAGGCGTGGAACGAAACCGAAGCGCTTATGAAGAAGATACTCGACGACATCGGCATAGATTACGTCGAAGCGGACGACGAAGCGGCGTTCTACGGACCGAAGCTCGACGTGCAGTCGAGAAACGTGTACGGCAAAGAAGACACGATAATAACCATACAGTTAGACTTTGCGGCGGCGCACAGCTTCGATATGACGTATATAGACGAAAACGGCGAAAAGCAGTACCCGTTCGTAATACACCGTTCGAGCATCGGTTGCTACGAAAGAACGCTCGCGATGCTTATCGAAAAATACGCGGGCGCGTTCCCGTTCTGGATTTGCCCCGTACAGGTTAAGGTATTAAGTTTAACGGACAGAACGGCGGAATACGCCAAAAAGCTTGTAGACGAGCTTCGTGCGGCGGGACTTCGCGCGGAAGCGGACGTGAGGAACGAGAAGATAGGCTATAAGATAAGAGAAGCCCAGCTCGATAAAATTCCGTATATGTTCGTCGTCGGCGATAAAGAAGCGGAAGCGGGAACTGTTTCGGTTCGTTCGAGAAGCGAAGGCGACCTCGGCGTTATGGACGTGAAGGAAATAATCGCCCGTCTCGTAGAAGAAGACAGAACCAAAAAGGTTAAATAGCCGTTCGCTGAAAAACGATAGCCAAAGCTTTTCGGTACAAAACTATCGGAGGGAAGATTAAGGCAAAAATTACTTTTTAATAAGTCCGCCCCGAAGGAACGCCGTTCCTTCGGGGCGGACTGTCTTTTTAAAATTTCTTAAAAGCGTTATCACATAAAATAATTTTTAAAAGTTATCGCATATTGCTTGACTTTATTATTTACTATTGTATAATATATAGTAGTAAATGAAATTGAGGAGGCGATAAGGCTTGAACGTACAATACAAAAAGGGCGTGATAGAGCTGTGCGTGCTTTCGACGCTTAACAAGAGGGATATGTACGGGTACGAGCTTTCGGAATTTATATCGGAAAAGATAGATATTTCGGACGGCACGGTATATCCCATTCTGAGGAAATTGAAAGCGGACGGGTTAGTAAAAACGTATTTGTCGGAGGAGAGCGGAGGACCGCCCAGAAAATACTATTCTCTCACCGACCTCGGCAGAGAAAGCTTTGAAAAGGACTCGAAAGAATGGCTTGCGTTTACGGA
>CAVBZJ010000040.1:0-9123 GCA_963599785.1 Anaerovoracaceae bacterium | reverse complement strand
CGGAAACGGTAAACGAAATTATAAAAGGAGAATAAACGTTATGAATAAAAGCGAATTTTTAACCGAACTCGAAAAAGAGCTTTCCCGCGCGGGCGTTAAAGACGCGCAGGAAATTTTAAGCGAATACGAAGAGCATTTTGCGTTCAAAATAGAAGAAGGCAAAACCGAAGAAGAGGTTGCCGCAAAGCTCGCTTCTCCGAAAGAGATCGCGGCGGAATACGCAGAGTATTCTGAAAACAAAAACGACGATAAAAAAGGAGTAAGGGGGAACTCTCGCGGCGGCGCGAATTTTGCTATTGTCGGCGTGGTTGCGGCAAGCATACCTATGGCGGCTGTATACGCGCTTATGATCGCGGCGGTGATAGTCCTCGGCGCGTTTTCCGTCTGCACGCTTGCGCTCGGCTTCTGTCTCGTGACGACGATAAATATAGCGGATATTATCCCGCAAATTCCGTATTTTTCCTCGCTCGTGCTGGGAATAGCGTCCTTCGGGCTTGCGGTTTTATCCGCGGTCGGCACGGTGTACGCGTTCAAATACGTCAATCAGTGGCGCAAATGCTATTTAAGATGGTGTAAAAACGCCTCGGGCGGTTGCCTGCCTTCTCTGTCGGCGCACCCGAAAATTTCCAAAAAAGCGGCGAGTCTTTTGAAGCTTTTCGCAATGATAGGCTTGATAGTATTCGTCGCGGGGCTGGTCGTCGGGTACGTTTCTATGTGTATAGCGGCAAAAAGCTTCGAGCCGTGGCACGTTTTCGGCTGGTTCGCGTCGCTATAAAATATCGCAACGGTTTGGAGTGAGTAAAGGAAAATTAAAGAAGCATAAAACGGGGAAGAGCGGGAAAACTCGCTTTTCCCTTATTTTTAACCCGAAAAAGGGCAATATATAAGTAAAATAAAAGCTTTGCCGCATTTATTCGATTGACAAAACCTTGCGTTTTATGTATAATAAACGCGTAAAAAGGTTAAATAAAAACGAAATTATATTTCGGAGGTTTAATTATGAATAAAAAGACCATAAGAGACGTAGACGTAAAGGGCAAAAGATGCCTCGTCAGAGTTGATTTCAACGTTCCTATGAAGGACGGCGTTATCACCGACGAAACGCGTATCAACGGCGCGCTTCCCACCATCAAATACCTTATCGAACACGGCGCGAAGGTTATCCTTTGCTCGCATATGGGTAAGCCCCACAACGTTCTTACCCCGGGCTTCGGGCTTAACAAGAAAGAAAAGAAAGCGGTTGAAGCTCTTCCCGAAGCGGAGAGAGCGGCTGCTACCGCGGAATATCTTAAAAAGGCGGAAAAGGACAGAGAAAAATATTCGCTCCGTCCCGTTGCCGAAAGACTTTCCGAAAAGCTCGGTCAGAAGGTTACGTTTGCTACCGACGTAGTAGGCGCGTCTGCGGACGAAGCGGTTAAAAATATCAAAGAAGGCGAAGTCGTTCTTCTCGAAAATACCCGTTTTGAAGCGGGCGAAGAAAAGAGAGACGAAGCGCTTTGCAAAAAGCTCGCTTCTTATTGCGATATATACGTCAACGACGCGTTCGGCACGGCTCACCGTTCCCACGCGACCACGGCGGCTATCGTGGAATACGGCTTCGTAAAGACCGCGGTTTGCGGCTTCCTTATCGAGAAAGAGCTTTCCGTTATGGCGGACGCGCTCGAACACCCTGTACGCCCGTTCGTGGCGATTCTCGGCGGCGCGAAGGTTGCCGATAAGCTCAACGTTATAAACAACCTTCTCGACAAGTGCGACACGCTTATAATCGGCGGCGGTATGTCTTATACCTTCCTCAAAGCGAAGGGCTACGAAGTAGGCAAGTCTCTCGTCGATACCGAAAAGATGGACTACTGCTTGGAAATGATAAAGAAGGCGGAGAAGCTCGGCAAGAAATTCTATCTCCCGCTCGACGTCGTAACGACCTACGAATTCCCCGATCCTATCGACGCAAAGGTAGATACCTTTATCTACGACATAGATTCTATCCCTGCGGATAAAGAAGCTTTGGACATCGGACCTAAAACCCGCGAGCTTTATGCGGAAGCGGTCAAGAACGCTAAAACGGTTATCTGGAACGGACCTATGGGCGTTTCCGAAAATCCGTGCTTTGCAAACGGCACGATAGCTGTTGCAAAGGCTCTTGCGGAAACGGACGCTACCACCATCATCGGCGGCGGCGACTCCGCGGCGGCGGTAACGAAGCTCGGCTTTGCGGATAAAATGAGCCACATTTCGACGGGCGGCGGCGCGTCCTTGGAGCTTTTCGAGGGCAAAAAACTCCCCGGCATCGAATGCCTTAACGATAAAGACTAATATAAAAACGTTATAAAAAGGATATACTACAATGAGAAAACCTATAATCGCAGGAAACTGGAAGATGAACAAAACGGCTAAGGAAGCCGCTGAACTTATCAACGAATTAAAGCCTCTCGTGGCTAAATCCAAGCCCGAAGTAGTGGTTTGCGTTCCTTATACCGACCTCTGGACTGTTGCGGAAGCCGTTAAGGGCAGCAAGATAAAGCTCGGCGCGGAGAACGTCGCGTGGGCTGACAGCGGCGCGTTCACGGGCGAGATTTCCGCGGAAATGCTTAAAGAAATCGGCGTAGAATACGTTATTATCGGTCACTCCGAACGCCGTCAGTATTTCGGAGAAACGGACGAGAGCGTAAACAAGAGACTTAAACAGGCTCTTAAAAACGGCTTGAAGCCCATCGTTTGCGTAGGCGAAACGCTCACCGAGCGCGAAAAGAATAAAACGAAACGCGTTCTTAAAAAACAGGTTCTCGAAGGCTTTGCGGATATTACGGCGGAAGATTTCGCTAATATCGTAATCGCGTACGAACCCGTCTGGGCAATCGGCACGGGCAAAACCGCAACCGCGGACGAAGCTAACAAGACGATCGGTTATATCAGAAGTCTCGTTAAAAAGACTTGGGGACAGGACGTTGCCAAATCGCTCCGTATTCAGTACGGCGGCAGTATGAAACCCGCAAACGCGAAAGAGCTTATGGCTATGAGAAACATAGACGGCGGTCTTATCGGCGGCGCGGCTTTGAAGGCTAACGACTTTGCGGCAATCGTAAACTATAAAGACTAATATACGGTATAAAAGGCACGCGCAAAAACGTGCCTTTTATAAAAGAGAGAAGTATTTATGAAAAAACCTTATTGCGTAATCATTATGGACGGCTACGGATACAGCCCCGAAACGAAGGGTAACGCAGTCGCCGCGGCGAACGGCAAGTTCGTAAAAGAGTATATAGAAAACTATCCTTCCACGCTTATCGGCGCAAGCGGAATGGACGTAGGCCTCCCCGAAGGGCAGATGGGCAATTCGGAGGTAGGACACCTCAATATCGGCGCGGGCAGAGTCGTTTATCAGGATTTGACCAAGATAACGAAGAGTATACAGGACGGCGATTTTTTCACTAACCCCGCGCTTTTAAAGGCGATAGACAACGCCGTAAAAAACGATAAAAACCTGCACCTTTACGGGCTTTTATCCACGGGCGGAGTACATTCGCACATAACCCATCTTTTCGCGCTTTTGGAGCTTGCGAAAAAATCGGGCGTAAAGAATACCTTCGTTCATTGCTTTATGGACGGCAGAGACACCGATCCGTGTTCGGGCGCGGGCTTTGTGGAAGAGCTGCAAGCCGAAATGGATAAGCTTTCTTACGGTAAAATCGCTTCCGTATGCGGCAGATACTATGCGATGGACAGAGACAATAACTGGGACAGAACCAAAAAAGCTTACGATATGCTGACTTTGGGTAACGGCGTGCAGGAAGAAAACGCGATTAAAGCCGTTAAAGACAGCTACGAAAAGGGCGTTACGGACGAGTTTATTCTCCCGACGAATATCGTGGAAAACGGCAAGCCCGTCGCGCTTATAGAAAAGGGCGATTCCATAATATTCTTCAATTTCCGTCCCGACAGAGCGCGCCAGATAACCCGCGCGTTTTCGCAGGAGGAGTTCACTCCTTATACCGACGCGGAAAAGGGCAAGGATATGTATTTCGTGAGGGAGACGGGCTTTCTTGCTCCGACCTATACGGGCTTTGCGGTATACGACGCTTCCTTTAAGGGCGTATACGTCGCGTTCCCGCCGGACGAAATTAAAAATACCCTTCCGCAGTATCTCGCGTCTCTCGGCAAAACCCAGCTCCATATAGCGGAAACGGAGAAATATGCGCACGTCACGTTCTTCTTTAACGCTAAATTAGAAGCTCCCGTCGAGGGCGAAACTCGTATCGTCATACCTTCGCCGAAGGTAGCGACCTACGACTTGAAGCCCGAAATGAGCGCATACGAAGTCGCGGAAAAAGCCGTCGAAGAACTCGATACCGGCAAATACGACGTTATGATACTGAACTTCGCCAACTGCGATATGGTAGGGCATACGGGCGTGTTCGATGCGGCTGTGAAAGCCGTTAAAACGGTTGACGAGTGCGTAAAGAAGGTTGTCGATAAAATTCTTTCTATGGGCGGCGAAGCGATTATCACCGCCGACCACGGCAACGCGGATAAGATGATAGACGAACACGGACACCCGTTCACCGCGCATACTACCAACCTCGTTCCGTTCATCGTCGTCGGCGAAAGATTTAAAGGCAAAAAGCTTCCGAAGCCGTACCCCGAGGGTAAAGACGGCAGACTTTCGGACATCGCGCCCACTCTTCTTACGATGATGGGCTTGCCCGTTCCTAAGGAGATGACGGGCAGAAGCCTTATATAACTTATCTTTTTTTGATAGAAAAGTAACTGTTTTGCAAAAATTTCGGGGCGTAGCGAAGAAAGATTTCGCGGGCTTCGCTCGGAAATTGCTTTTCGGCGCGAAAAATTGCCCGAAAGTAGTGCAAAACAGTTGATAAAAAGCAAAGTTTGTGCTACAATATTTTTACTTTATGAAAAACGGCGCGTAAAATTTTTGCGCGACTTGGGAGATAAGAATGAACTTATACGATATGCTTATGGCAAGCGGCGGATTTTGGAACTACTGGCCTGTAATAAAGATAATCGCACTCGTCGTAATGGCGATTGCCGCGTTATTCATTATACTCGTGGTAATGTTCCAGCCGGGCAACTCTTCCGGCGTAAGCGCGCTCGGCGGTCAGACCGAAACTTTTTTGGGTAAAAATAAAAGCAAAACCTTTGAACACAAAATGAGAAAGCTCACCGTAATAAGCGGCATAATTTTCGCCGTATTATCTATCGCGTTTGCTATCGTTGCGTTGTTCGCTGCAAAATAATCACCTGAAAAATAATTTTCGGCGATCCCGCCATTATACCGCGGGGTCGCCTTTTTATTTACGAAGAAAAGACACTAAAAAGCTTATACATATATGAAAAAAGAGATTATTCGCGGCGTTTTGCAGGGCAACGAGCGCGGTTACGCGTTTTTAATTCCGATAGAGGAAGATAACTCGCCCGACGGAGCGAGTTTAGCGGAAAAGAAAAATCGGTCTGGAACGGACGGCTCGCAATCTGCCTGCGACGCAGGTTCGGCAAACGTTTCCCGCCGCTCGGCGAAAACGCAAAGCGCGGAACGTAAAGACTATTTTATACCTCATTCCGACCTTAAAGGCGCGATGCACGGCGATACTGTGCTTGCGGAAACGACCGAAAGAGAGGGCGTGCGCGGAGCGCGTACCACGGCGAGGGTGTTAAAAATTCTCGAACGCGGCGTGAAAGAGGTCGTCGGCACATATTTTACTGTGCGCACAGGCGGCTTCGTTTCGCCCGACGACGGCAAATATTTCAGCAATATTTTCGTGCCGTTCGGAAAAGGTTTAAAGGCAAAATCGGGCGATAAAGTCGTTTGCAGAATTTTGTCCTATCCTCAAAAACAAAGCCCCGAAGGAATCGTAAGCAAAATTCTCGGCAGACAGTTCGAGAAAAAAGCGGAGATTGCCTCTATTTTATATCAGTTCAAGCTTCGCGAAGAATTTCCGCTTTCCGCGATAGAAGAAGCAAAGGAGCTTTCGGATAAAATTCCTGCGGAAATTATAAAGAAAAGAAAGGATTTCAGAAAAGAAACGACCTTTACGATAGACGGCGAAGACGCGCGTGACTTTGACGACGCTGTATCGATAAAAAAGAAGAAGGACGGGCGGTACGTTCTCGGCGTGCATATCGCGGACGTGAGTGAATTCGTGCAGGAAGGCGGCGAAATAGATAACGAGGCATTCGAGCGCGGCACGAGCGTGTATTTCCCCGAAAACGTCATTCCCATGCTTCCCGAGAGACTGTGTAACGACCTATGTTCTCTACGCGAGGGAGTGGAACGACTTACTCTTTCCTGCGTTATGACGATAGACGAAAAAGGCAGAGTTATCGACAGAGAGATTTGCCCTTCCGTAATAAAAAGCCGCGCGAGGCTGACGTACACGGAAGTGCAAAGCTTTTTCGACGGTGACGAGACTGCAAAAAAGAAGCTTAAAGCGGTGGAGAAGGACTTAAACCTGATGCGCGAGCTTGCGGAAATTCTGCGGACTAAGCGCGCGGAAAACGGCAGTATCGACCTTGACGTAAAGGATTCTTCTATAACGGTAGATAAAAACGGAGAGATAATAGTTGCCGCGGCGGAAAAGAACCTTGCGCACGGACTCATAGAAGAGTTTATGATAGCGGCAAATTGTACGGTCGCGGAATACGCGTTTTATCTTTCAATACCGTTTATATACCGCGTTCACGAAGATCCGAGCGAAGAACGGCTCGAAAGGTTTTACGCATTCCTTGCGGGACTCGGCGTCAACGCAAGGAGAAGTCGCGAAAGAGTATATTCCACTGATTTTCAGAAAATACTCGAAACGACGGAAAACACGCCGATATTCCCGCTTGTCAACAGGGTAATGCTCCGCACTATGCAAAAGGCGTATTATACGCCGGAAGCAAAGGGGCATTTCGGGCTTGCGGAAGCGCATTATTGTCACTTTACCTCGCCGATAAGAAGGTATCCAGACCTTGTCGTGCATAGAATACTTAAATATTTAATCGAAAACGGAACTGAAAATATCGAAGAAAGGTTCGGAGAAGAGACCGAATACGCTTCGGTACAGGCTTCGGAAACGGAAAAGAACGCGGAAGCCGCAGAGCGCGCCGTGGACGATTATTATAAGCTGTTATATATTTCCGGCAAAGAGGGAGAAGAGTTCGACGGCGTCGTGTCGGGCGTGCTTAATTCGGGAATGTTCGTAGAACTCGAATGCGGCGTAGAAGGCTTTGTCCATGCGGAAACGATTTCGGGCGGACGAATAATTTGCGACAGAGAAAAATATACTTTAACCGTCGGCGAAAAGACGTTCAGACTCGGCGAAGTGGTAAAAATAGTAGTCGCGGGGGTGAACCTCGTGGACAGACGCGCGGAATTTATTCTTGCGGAGACGGCGGAAAAGATAGCGACTCGAAAAGCCGAAACGGAGAAAAAGCGCAGGGCGAATAAACCGCGCGCGAAAAAGGGCAGAAGGTAAGAGAAAAATGGAAGAAAAAACTATAACCTTAAACAGGCAAGCCTCGCACGAGTATTTTATACTCGAAAAGATAGAGGCGGGAATAGTCCTCGACGGAGGAGAAATAAAATCGCTTCGCCGCGGGAATTGTAACTTAAAAGACAGCTTCTGCACGATGGAAAACGGCGAACCGTACGTCAGAAATATGCACATAGCCGTATACGAAAAGGCGGGCGCGTATAACGTTAAAGACAGTAAACGAGCAAGAAAACTGCTGCTCCATAAAGACGAAATATTAAAGCTGAAAGCGAAAATCAATGAAAAGGGTTTGACGGTAGTTCCGCTTCGGCTGTATTTTAAAAATGCTCTCGTCAAAATGGAGCTTGGGGTATGCCGCGGCAAGCATACATACGATAAAAAACGTTCGCTTATGGAAAAGGACGTAAAAAGAGAGACCGAAAGAACTCTGAAAAATTACAGATGAGCGAAGGATAGGTACGAAGCTCGCGCTTGACAAAAGAAAAGAGATTTGATAAAATAGGTAAAAACGTTATAACACGGGGGTGTTAAAGATTCGATTGGGCGACCGCGATAAAAAATAAGCATACCGAAGGATTCCCGACTTCGTAAAAACGGGAAAAAACAATAAATGCTAACAATAACGAATTAGCGTACGCAGCTTAACTATGCGTAAGTTCCTTTTTTCGCTTTCCCGTCGGCGGAGATAGGGGCTTAAATTAAGGCGGGGTACGGCTTGCGGATTCGTTCTGTGGTTTGCAAGCGGAATTTAGCGGAATGGGAATCGTTCAAGGTCGCCGATGACCGTGACGGTTTCGAGAAATAATCGTCGGATAAGTATGTAGAAGGTTTTATCAAAGCGTTCAAGACCGGAGTGCAAGTCTCCGCATCTCCACCATCTCAGGTGCACAAAAAAGATGCGCACCGAAAAAAGCCTGTATTTTACAGGCTTTTTTCATGTCCAAACTGCAAAAAATCAAAGGTTGTTTTCGTAGATGCTTTTTAATTCTGTACTGACCTGAACCCCTGTATTTTCAAATTATATAGTAGTGTGTTATAAATAAAAAATTCCCCGCGTCAGATTTTGTCGCCCGATTGAATTTTCTTTCTGAACGCGGAGGGCGATAAGCCGTATTTGTTCTTAAACAACGCGTTGAAATACGCAACCGAGGAAAAGCCCAGACTCATACACACAGAAAGAACCGTGTCCTGCGAATAGGTGAGGCGGTCGATAGCCAAAATCATTCTCTGTTCGTTGAGATATTCAGTGGGCGTTTTGCCGGTTTTCGCCTTAAAAACCCTGCAAATATGTTCGCGGGAATAGAAAAACGGCGAAAGAATTTCTTCCCAGCTTCTCGAAACGTAGGCGGGGTCGCTCAATCTGTTGATTAGCGAAGTCAGCCAGTCGGGCTCTTCTTTTTCGTCGTTGCCGCCATAGGGCAGAAGCATTCCGAGAAGCTCCGCGCATTGAACCTTTGCGAGCGAAAGCGCGACGTCCGCATTGTTTTTCAGCGCGGAAGCCTTTGTGACGTTAAGAAAACTTTTCTCGAATTCGGCGATTTTTTCTTCCGAAAGCGAAAACTTTTTGCGCGTTTCTGATGAGACGAAAGCCTTGTATAAATCCGCGTTCAGAAAATCGCAAATAGACTTAAAA
>CAVBZJ010000039.1:7174-14026 GCA_963599785.1 Anaerovoracaceae bacterium | reverse complement strand
AACGTATCCTTTGAAGAACCGCCGAAAAATTTATAGAAAAGCGAAATTTTCGTCGCGGCGGTTTCCGCCTCTATCGTAACGGAACTCGTAAAATATGCGCGAACGTAGAAAAAATCGTTGAATTTCAAATATTCCTGCTGCTCTTTCGAGTAATGCGAAAAAACGACGTATCCGCCTTCTTTTTCTATAAAATCGTATGCGCCGTGAACCAACCGTTTATCGGCATTATAAAGAAACATTTTAATCCTCTTTTGAGTTTTTCTTTTCCCAACGCTCTTTAAGAACGTATGCCGCGGCTTTCGGCTGACGAGCGCGCGTAAACACTCCTTTTCTGTTGCCGTTTACCCGAATCGTGCCTTCCTTGGTCATAAAATCCGCAAAATTCCAAACGAGTTCGCCGCATATGAACGGAAGCTCGTCCAGAACCCTGCAAGTTTCCGCAAGCAATTCTTTCTGATAGTCCTCCGAAAAACTGACGGACGGCAAAGAATGTAATCCTTCTATGGTATCACCCCCGAATTCGGTCATAATTATCGGCTTTTTAAAATGCTCGGCGTACGCTTCGAGTTCGGCGCGAAGAAGCGGTTCTACCGCGTCGAGATTGCCTATTTCGTCGTACCAGCCGTAATATCTGTTAATCCCGATAAAATCTACCAAATCCACGACCTTGTTTCCCTCTACGAAATGAGTAAGCTCAACGATGGTCACGGGAAGACTCGTGAGAGAACGGGTATAGTCGATTACCTCTTTAAAATATGTGCGCGCGTTGTCTTCGTATGTAGCGGCTTCGTTCGCCACGCTGTACATAACGACCGAAGGGTGATTTTTATCGCGTTCGATAAGCAAACGCATAGCGTTTTTATGCAAAGCGAGAGTAACCTCGTCTAAACGGTCTTTCCCGTAGGTGTAATCGGGCCAGTTGTTGCAGCCGACCGCAGGCACTTCGTTAATCACGAGGAAACCGTATTTATCCGCCAAATCCATAATTTCTTCCGCATAAGGATAATGGCTCGTTCTGAAACAATTCGCGTTTATCCATTTCAGAAGCTCGAAATCGCGAACGTTTACAGCCGAATTGTTTCCCTTCCCGAGTATCGTAAAGTCTTCGTGCATACCGAAGCCCTTTAAGTAAACCTTCTTATCGTTTACATAAAGCCCCGTTTCGTCGAACGAAACCTTTCTTATCCCGAATTGCTCTTCGTAATAATCCGTTTCCGTTTCTACCGCAAGGGTATAAAGATACGGATCTTTAACGTTCCAGAGTCTCGGGGCGGAAATTCTCAATTCGCCGTTTTCGGACTCGCAAACTGCGTTTCCCTCTTCGTCCGTCACTTTAAACCGAGCGTTCGTCGCGTCGCCCTTTAAGGTTACCTTTACCTTTTCGTAATCGCCGCCGACTACCGTTTCTATCACGACGTCTTCTATGTGTTTTTTCGGAACGGAATATACGAACACGTCTCTGTGTATGCCCGTATAATTATAGAAATCGTGATTTATGACCTGTTTTTCTTTCTGAAAGTTTTGCGGATCGCCGTATATGGCGTGTTTACCGGTTCTGTCGCAGACGTAAAGCCCGTTTCCCTCCACAAGTCTGCCGACGGGAAGGGTGTGGTAATCGAGCCGATTATCTATAATCACCGAAAGACGGTTCTTATTTTTCAAATCGTTAAGCGGAATATCTATCGGCATAAAAGCGTTATCCGCTCCGCCGATTTTCGCGCCGTTTAAAAACACTTCGCACTTATGGCTCGTCGCTCCGATTCTTAATCTGTACTCGTTTCCGCCGCAAATCGGAACGGAAAATTCCGTTTCGTATAACACCTTCCCGACGTGGTCGCGAATTTTCGTGCTCGTTCCCACGTCGTTCATACTCGCCGGCACAGGCATTAAAACGCAATTCTCCGCCTTTTTCGTCGGCAGATAGTCCGCGTCCGTCGTCTTAAAATTCCATATTCCGTTCAACGAAGTAGCACTGCGACGAACGTTCGATTGTACTTTTAACATTATCGTTTCCTTTACTTTTTCTTTGTTTTGTGATTTTCCTCGAAAATTAAGCCGCGACGTTGAAAATTACGCCCTCCGGTAAGCTTTTTATTTCGGTTGAATCATTTGCAGAATCGCTGTTATACCCTATCACGACGTATCCCGCGGCGTTTATAACGAAATTATCTATCGAGTTATCCACGCATTTATGTCCGAAAAGGTTCAAGAACGTAACGCCCGCAGCGTTTACCGTTACGTTTTTAACCGTGTTATACATAAAAAATCTTGCGCCGAATATCGCCACGTCGGTTTTTGCAATATCGGCGGGTTTGTTGTATTGTTTAACGTTCACGGTAACGTTTTCAATCGTCATATTTATTAACGTATGCCCGAACAGCGCGGCTTCCCAGCTCGCTTTGTACGTTACGTCTTCAAACTTAACGTTCTTTATAACCGCGCCCGAACCGACGTGTCCGAATATGCCGCCCCTGCCCGCGATAAAGTTTTTAATCGAAAAACCGTTTCCGTCCAGAACGCCCTTAAACCCTACGTCGGAGTCGTACGGAATGTTTCCGCGTACTCCGCTCATTTCCGCGCCGCCGAGATTCAAATCTCCGACGAGAACGTAATATCCGACGGTTACGGAATCTTTTCCGTCTGCGTCTTTCGTAAGCTTCAACCCTTCGAGTTTAGCTCGGGTATTTATGATTTCCGTGCATATTTTTATCGGCACGACGTAACAATACTTGTCCGTATAAACGTATAATTCCGTTTCGGAAAGCTCGTTGTCTCCGCCCGTAAGCGCGGATTTCTTTATCGTTGCCGACGAGCCGTCAACGGATTCGCTCGCAGTTTTTCCGTCGATTTCCAAAAACTGCAATTCACCCTCGAACGAACCGTCCGCCGTATAAGACGGATTTTTCCTTTCGACAAAAACCGACTTGTCTTTCGGAACGACAATCGTAGGAGTGACGACGGATACTATCACGGATATAAACGTGACCGAGCCGTCGGTAACGTATTTGCCGACGAGCTTCGTTTCCCCGCGTAATAGAGCGGAAATTTTATACCCGCTCGAAGCGTCGCCTTTCACGCAAGCCTTGCTTTTATCGAAGTCCGCGTTATAATCGGCGTTCACGTCCCATATGATTTCGGGATTCTTTATTACTTCGCCGCCGACGGTAACCTCGAAATCGAGCGCGACCTCTACGGGTATGCCGGAATCGTCTCCCGCCGTAATGATCGTAGTGCGGAATCCGCTCTCGACTCTCGTGAAATCATCGGTTTTCGCGTCTATAACGACGTCTTCTTTATACACTACTATTTTAATCGTCTTTTCGCAAAGCTTGCCTCGCACCGTCGCGTATACCGAATATTCGGTAGTGCCGGCGTTAAGTCCTTCTACTGTAAGCTTTCCGTTTTCGATGCCGACGGCGGCAACGCCCTCATCGGATTCTCCCGCAAGAACCGCGTCGAACGCGACTCCTTCGATTTTTTCTCCGTTCCACGAAACGTAAATATCCGAGGAGTATTTTTTACCCACCGTAACGCCGACGAACGAATCTGCGCCTTCTATAATCGGCGCGTACGGCGAAGCCGCAACAAACACCTTGCAAACTGCTTCCGCTCCGCCCGCGCTTGCCGTTACGACGGTATTTCCGATCGAAACGGCCGTTACGGTGCCGTCCTCCCCGACGGTAGCTATTTTATCGTCGGAAGTCGTCCAGACGATTTTTTCATCGGTATTCTCCGCCGTAGCGGTAAGCCTGCCGCTTTCGTATTCGTATAAATCAAGCGTGCTTTGAGAAACGGTTACGGTAGCTTTATTATCTTCCTTCTTGCCGTCGTCGGTTTTTCCGCACGCCGAGAAAGAACAAATGCCGATTAAAGCGGCTAACAAAAAACAAACGCTTTTTTTCATCTACGCTTCCTCCTTACGTTAAATCCCAAGTATTGAATACCGTACTCGCATTATAATGCTCTCTTAAACAGGTATTCTGCAAATCGTTATAATCTTTATAAAACTCCTTGCGAAGCGCTTTACACTGTTCCGTGCTGTAAACCGAAGCGTAAGTGGTGCATAAAACGTATCTCGGGAAAAGAGTTTCTATTAAAATATGCTTTCTTAACAGCTCGTAAGTCTCTGCATCGGAGGTTTTATAAACCTCGACCGCCGCATACGCTTCGTCCATCAGCGAAAGCCAATTTTCAATCGTTCCCTGCTTCCACACTTCTTCTTTGGCAATATCGTAAGAGTGAATGCCTCCTCCGGTTATGGATTCGTTATAACGCAGATTTGCAACGACCTCGTTAAAGTATCTGCGCATAATCGGCGCGGCTTCTCCGAAATATTTATCGAACCAGCGGTCAAGCAGCTTGCCGTAATCGGTATTTACGTCGATTTCAAACTTAGACGCTATATAATCGCGGAGCTTGGTAAATCCGGAATTGTTCGGATTCTCGAAAGTGCCTTCGCTGTAAACGTAAGTCGCACCGCATTCCTTAAAATAACGGAAATTTTCCGTCATCGTCTCAAAGCTGTTGTAGGGATAAATGTATTCGTAATAATTGATTTCGTAAAGCCAGACGTGAAGCTTGCCGTTAAGCCCTTTCCACGACTTGACCGCGTTTGAATAAGACTTGTTTTCGACCTCGTAAAAACTATGAATATAGTTCGCCGCGGAAGCCGCGTATTCCAAAGACACGCGGTTATGACAAACGAGCTTTTCCGCGGTGCCGTCTTCGTTCGTTTGCTCTTCGGCAACGATTTCGCCGTTATCGTCCGCGTAAAAACGACGGAGATTCATAGGAATACCTTCGCCTTTCTCGTTCCAGACGATGTCTCCCGAAGAATTTCTCGTCACGGGAGCTTTTACGGAAGTTCCGTAAGCAAGCATAACGACGTTAAACTCCTTATTTTCGGAGATTCCCTGAGCGCGGGCTTCGTCGCTTGCAATATATTCGTTCAGTCTGTCCGTTATATCGTTCGTAAAAGTGAGCATCGCTCCCGATATGGTATCGCCGTAATAACTTATACTCGCCGAGCAGGCGTTGCAATCGCAATTCGTAACGTGATCGCCGTCTATAACGTCGAATTGAGAAATACGGATAATAGACGCGAGAGGATTTTCAAGCATAAACCTTATGAGCGCGGCGGAATACGTTTCTATCATCTTTTCGTATTCTTCTCTGTCGCCGTGCGCGGTAAAGCAAGGTTGCCGTTTTTCCGGCGCATCGTCCGAGAACCATTTCGGATGCGCGTTTTTCTCTTCTTCGGTAGTAAAATCGCCGATATTATGAACGTTACCGCTGCCGGTGTTGATAACAAGGCTGCCCGTGGTAAAGCCCATAGTATAGCTCTGCTCGCTCGTCATAAGATTACTTACGACGCGGAAATCATAGTCAGGTCTTTCGGTAATATCCATATAAGGCATTACGTCGCCCGTCTTTTCGTAAATTATCATATCCGCAGAAAGCGCGTCGTAACCTATCGTATACCTCAAAAAGGATATAGCTCCGAGCTGATAGCCTTTATCGGAATAAGCCTCGATAAACACGGCTTTTCCATAGGTTTTTATAACGTATCCGGAAACGCCGAGCGTATCGTAATCGGGCATCGTAAAGCCCGCCGCCGCAAAGCTTTCCGTATCGCCGAACACGACGTAAAAATCGTTTGAAGTAACCGTCTCGGCGGTCGTTTTTTCAAGCCTTATGCCGGAGAAAGCCGCAATCTGCTTATTGACGAAGGCAGAAGCCGCCTCGGCGTTTTCGTCAGCCACGACCATTTTGTAAGCCGTGCTTCCGTTTTTAATAAAGTCGCCTGCGGGAGTATCGTATTTAACCGAAAAATCGTGCAACGTGCCGGTAACCGAATGAGATTCTACGTTATCGGTCGGAGCGTAAGCTTCGGGAATTTTCGAGCCTTTATCGCACGCGGAAAAACCGAAAACCGAAACCGCGGAAATCAATGCGAGCGCGGTCGCCGCAATCTTGTATCTTTTCATTTTCTACCTATCCTTTAATCTTTAACGACTACTTCAAAAGTTACGGTCGCGGTATTTCCCGCTTCATCCATCGCGGTTATGCAAACCGTATAAACTCCGCTCCTGGTTGCGACGAGCGAGTTTGATCCGCCTTTGAGAATAATGTATCTGCCTTCCGAATTGACGACGTATCTCATTATCGTTATTTTATCTTCCGCCGTCAGATTATCCGTTACTTTTACGTCCGGAAGAATTATATTTTCCCCGACCTTAACTTCTTTGGTATAAGAAGAAGTAATCTCTATAATCGGAGAAATTTCGTCGGATACCGTTATATACGCCGTAAAATTCTTGTAATTATCTACCCAGTTTTCCTCTCTTGCGGTATAACGAACGTTGTAAACGCCGTATTCTGCAAGTTTTATCCGATATTCTCTGTCCGCGGAAACGTTTTCGAGCTTCAAACCGCTCTCGTCGAAAAGAATCTCCTGATTCGGACCGTAAACGGAAACCGTCACCGATACGTTGGGCGCGAATACGTCTCCGCATATCGCTCTGCCGACGACGTATTCGGAATCTATCTTTCTGTATCCGCCGTAATCTCCCGTTACGTTTATCACGGGAGAACCGAAATCGGCGTTATCGGCGGTTATATTATTATCGCCCACCGATTCCACTCTGTACGCCGCGCCTATTTTCACGTCGTAAGCGTAGAACGAAAAATAAATTTTGTCGCTCTTAAATCCGTCGAACGCTTTTCCGTCAGTCGTCTCGGTAACTTTTACGTTACTGTTATTGAAAGTAAATTTTCCGTTTCCGTAAGAAATATCGAAATCGGCGTCCGCTTTAAGCGTATCGGAAATCGCAGCGACGTTCTTTCCGCTGG